>CAVALB010000024.1:0-34068 GCA_963589345.1 uncultured Selenomonadales bacterium
ACAGAAAATTGCCGTGAATGCGTTTATGTGTGCTGGGGCGGGCGCTTTCGGACCCTTTGAAACAATTCGTCAAATAGACATTCTAGAATCCACTGTTGATGATCTTCCAGTCGTCGGATTTGGAATTCCTGGCGATGCTGATGTATCGGAACGGATTGCCGTCTCTGCGGTCCAAATTGGTCAAAACACGATAGATGATGATGTTTCCGGGAGCATAGTCATCCTCGAGGCCGTTGTTGTGGTATTGTGGGTCCGAGGAATCGGCGGGATAGATCTGATCGACACCTTCAAAGGATGTGACCTCATCGGTGAAATAATACTGTGCCAATGCCTCGGTGGCATCCAGTTCTTCCTGTGTCAAAGCTTCCAGGTAGGAGCTTTCAGAGGCCTCGGTATCATTTGCGGCCATGTTATTTCCGGCGAGTTCCCCGGCAAATTCTGAGGGGATCATGGACAGTGCATTGCGGTCTGCCTCGGAAAGGCTGTAATAAAAATTCAGCCATTTGATGGTATCCGGAGAAAGGTCTTTTTTCTTTTTATAGATTCCCTGGAATTCTACGGTATCATCTGCCAGAAACAGCTCATAGGCGCCGGATGCTTCGTCGGTCATGACGGCCGCTGCTCCGTCAGCCAGAATGCAGTAGGAAGCTCCAATACAGTTAAAATTTGCTTCCTGATTTTTCTGTGGTTTTGTACCCTCAGAGTCTGTTGCAGACTGGATTGTGCCGTCTGTATGATCAGGGGTGCCAAAAACAGTTCGACCCGAATCAAGATAATAGGTATGATCGATCAGAATCATGTGAACAGAGCTCTCCTCCGTCTGAAGACTGTCAGCATCCGTGGAGGAGGAAAGCTCTGTTTTTTGATCGATATGGCTGCACCCGGAAAGAGCAGCCGTGATCAAGACAAGAGTCAGGGTCTTATAGTACTTATGCATAATATCACTCCATAAATCTCATAGTAAGCCGTTGATCCTTGGATCATCACATTTCCGGAACCGGGGTTGGTCTGGACTTGTCAAAAATGTCTTCGGCACGGAACAGATCATCGAGCTTGCGGGAGCGTCCCTCGGATTCGGCAGTTATATCCTTCCACATGCGGTAGCCGTCAAGGTTTCGGCGGCCCTGGCGCAGGTAATCATCGCCAAGCTGCACCCAGTATTTACTGGAATCAACATTACAGAAATAACGGAAGCCCGCATTATAAAGATAGCGGAAGCGTTCGTTATCCATTGTATAGGGATGCCAGTCGCCGACATCTGCACCGAAGGGGTAGAGGATGATATCGGTGGGGCCGATCAGGGATTCTACTTCGGACTCCCATTTATCGGTATCTGCCTGGAAGCGATCCCATTCTACGGTACCGAGATTTAAGTGTCCCCAGCTATGGGAAGCAAGTTCCCATCCATTGTCACGCAGGCACTGAGCAACTTTAGAAGCCTCCTGCCGATCCTGCTCGTAGGTTTCAGAACCGGCATAGGAGGAGGCAGTGCGGTAGCCGAGGATGCCCTCATAACCGGTAAAAGCCAGAACTGCACGTGCGCCTTTATAGGAAAAATCCGGATGATGCTCGCAGAAGTGTTCCAGGATCGGAACCAGGTCATAATCACCGGTTGTGACAGAACCATCGTCCAGGGTGATCTGGCAGGTTGGTTTTCCGTCATCTCCGATCACGATCCGGTTTGCAAATCCGTCACCGTCCATATAAGGATAATAACAGAGATCATCCTGGGACATGACAAAAGGAATCTTACCCGGAGGAAGCAGGATATCGCCGGCTTTCATGACGGTATTGCCGTTTTCATCGGTTGTTTCATAGGCCATATCGTGAAGCTTTACCAGGACATATCCTTCATTATACATGGTTTCCAGGATCTTGTTGAACTCATCGATCGTGGTCATGACCTGATTATATCCGTCCTGATCGGATTCACCGTCGAAGGCTTTGGATGGATCTGCGATCAGGGTATGGAAGAAGACATGCGTGACCTTACTGATGGGAGTGCGGACCAGGGAAGCCTTTGCAGATTCGTACTCGGCAATGGCTGTGACGACCTCAGGATCGGATGCAAATTCCTCAGATCCCTTCAGAAGCTCAATGGCTGCATCGTAATCATAACCCGCAGCCAGAAGATAAGCCTGATGGAGCAGATCTGCTGCAGGAGTATCAGGCATGACAAAGCCATCGCCTTCGGTGGCAGCTTCTGTATCGGAGGATTCGGCCTCTGTCTGGATGACAATATCGCCGGAGCTGTCTAAAGACGGATCGTGATGCTGCTTTTTGAAAAAGAAAATGCCGGTGCAGGCCGCACCGATCAGTGCAATGCAGGCTGCGGCTGCCAGAAATCCCGGGAGTCTGGAGCGGCGGTGCCTGCGGCTGTAAGACTTGCCAGAATAATATGTATTCATAGTGTAAAACCTCATTATAATAAAAATTGAATTCGTAAACGCCTGTTTTCCGCTTTCATCATATCACATAAATGAAAAAATAGCCATATGGAGGAACCGCCAAGCTTCTTGTTTTCATGAGTATGAAAACGATAAGCTGTTATGGAGAAACAGAAACGATAAATGTCTGTGACAAACGGACATATTTGTGATATGCTAAATGAATGATAAGGGAAAATTGATACAGGAGAAAACACTATGGATTACAAAATGATCGTTCTTGATCTGGACGGAACACTTACAAACCGAGATAAGGTCATCACACCAAGAACCAAACAGAGTCTGATGGAGGCACAGAAACGGGGGATCCGGGTCGTGCTCGCATCAGGAAGACCCACCTACGGGATCGTTCCGCTTGCAGAGGAGCTGGAGCTGGAAAAGTACGAGGGCTACATCCTCTCATTTAACGGCGGCATGATCACGAACTGCCGTACACACGAAGTGGTTTTCAAAAAAGAACTTCCGAAGGAAGCGAACAGCCGGATCATAGAACTCGCAAAAAAGGAACAGGTGGACATCCTGACTTACGAGGGCGCACAGATCCTTACCAACAATCCGGAGAATCCGTATGCCAAGCTGGAATCCAGGATCAATCACTTAAAATTAAAACAGGTGGATAACCTGGCAGAATACCTGGATTTTACGGTTCCTAAATTTCTGATGCTGGATGATGGCGATTACCTTGCGCTGGTGGAGGCGAGGGTAAAAGCGGCACTCGGAAAAAATTTCAGTGTCTATCGTTCCGATCCGTTTTTCTTAGAAATCCTGCCGCGCGGAATCGACAAGGCACAAAGCCTTGCTCAGCTTTTAAACCGCCTTGGCATGGAACGGGAGCAAATGATCGCCTGCGGAGACGGCTACAATGATCTGTCTATGATCGAATTTGCAGGACTTGGTGTAGCAATGGAAAATGCGGTACGCCCGGTGCGCAATGCCGCAGATTTTGTTACGCTTTCGAATAACGATGACGGAGTCGCACTTGTTGTGGAGAGGTTTTGTCTTCACTGAACAGTTATGATATTTTATTTTTATAACTATGGACTTTACAAATTTAGTGTGATAAACTGTTGAACGTGAGAAAGAACGCACTAGTGTGCTGGCACATTCATTTTCAGACTAATGACGCTGAATATTTTTTCATTGACAAGGCGACTGAAAGAGGCGATGCGGTGGCATCGTCGATTGAAGTCAACGCAGTTCAATGGGAAAATAGACAAGTCAATTAGTCGAAATATGAATGTGTCAGTGCACTAGGTTTTTAGAAGGGGATTATAGCGAATGAACAAAAAAATTAAGACAGAGGCTGTAGATCATCTGTTTGAGGCAATTCTGACCTTAAAGACTCCGGAAGAGTGTTACACCTTCTTTGAGGATGTATGTACGGTGAATGAATTGCTGTCGTTGTCCCAGCGTTATGAGGTAGCAAAGATGCTGAGAGAGAAGAGCACGTATCTGGAAATCGCGGATAAAACCGGAGCCTCCACCGCAACCATTAGCCGCGTGAATCGATCCTTAAACTACGGAAATGATGGTTACGACATGGTATTTAGCAGACTTGCAGAAAAACAGACAGACGATCAGAACAACTAAAAACAATAAAAACAAGAAGTGATGCCGCAGGTGCATCACTTCTTTGTTTTTTTTGCTTTGGGATCAGAAGGCATCTCATCTCGGAGCTGATCTATGAGCATTTCGATCATGTGCTTTTTTAAGTATACATCGAAGGATAATTCGCTGATAAAGGTAAACAGCTGCAGATATTCCCGCTCGTCATCGTCTGTGTCGGTAAATGTTTGAAGGCTGTCTTCGAATTTGGCACGGATATCTTCTTTCAGATGTTCCATCTGCAGATCTTCACGGGAAAATACTTCCTCATAAATGTCACGGATCGTCAGTCCCTCGGATGCCTTGAAGTGATGCTCCGTTACCGGTCGGAAAAGCTGTTCAATGTCACCGATGGAAAGCAGATTTTTATAGTAATAAATAAACAGAAGCAGGAGAATGTGTTCCTTATTGTATTTTTTGCGGACCGGAGCCGGGAGAAGACGATTTTTGGCATAATTGTTGATCATGGTCTTGGTGAGAGCCTTGTCCTCCGGACTGCGCTTGGTCTTCTTTAAATGCTCCTCCATAAAGGATGTTACCTGATCCATATAAAGATCCACTTCCGGGATCTTTTCTGATTTGATATAGGAGATGGAATCTAACCAGCTCAGGATATCCGAAAGTCTTTCAGAATTTTTTTTCATGATGTCACCTCTTATACGTTATTATATAGTATTGAAAACCAGATGGCAAGCGAAAAAGATTTACAGGAAAAACAAAAAGTATGATGCATTACAAAAAGTTATATTTTGCCATGAAAAAAGATTGAAATTTTTGTATGGAGAGTTTATAATGGGAAGCTATAAAGATCAAACAAAGGAGAGCGATTCTTATGAAAAAAGTATTAGCAACAGAGAAGGCTCCGGCAGCGATCGGACCGTATTCCCAGGCAATTCATGCAGACAAATTTGTTTTTGTATCCGGCCAGCTTCCGATCGATCCGGCTACCGGTGAGTTTGCCGGTGCAGACATCGCAGCACAGACTAAGCAGTCCTTAACCAATATCAAGAATATCCTTGAAAGCGATGGGCTGAGCATGGCTAACGTGGTAAAAACCACAGTGCTGTTAAAGAATATTTCTGATTTCGGTGCTATGAATGAGGTTTACGCTACCTTCTTTGAGGGTGCATGCCCGGCAAGAGCAGCTTTTGAGGTTGCAGCAATCCCGAAGGGTGCATTGGTAGAGATTGAAGCAATCGCATACGCTGAATAAAATTTCTCGGAAAATCCAAAGAAAAGGACAGGCATAGCAAACAAAGGTTTGCCGTGCCTGTTTTTTTGTGATAAACTATAGCGGCGAATGCAATTGGAAAGGATAACAGTGTAATGGCAGTTTATGATACATTAAATGACAGACAAAAGGAGGCCGTGTTCTGCACGGAAGGGCCGCTTTTGGTATTAGCTGGGGCAGGCTCCGGAAAGACCAGAGTGCTGACGCACCGCATTGCATATCTGATTGAAGAACGGGAAGTGAATCCGTGGAACATTATGGCAATCACCTTTACCAACAAGGCCGCCGGAGAAATGCGGGAACGTGTGGATCATTTGGTATCCTTTGGCTCGGAAAGTGTATGGGTCTCCACCTTTCATTCCTCCTGTGTGAGGATCCTGCGCCGATTTATTGACCATCTTGGATACAGTACGAACTTTTCCATCTATGACGCGGATGATCAGAAGACTCTGATGCGGCAGATTTTAAAAAAATTGGATCTCGATCCGAAGCAGTTTCGCGACCGTGCCATGCTGTCGGCCATTTCCGGAGCAAAAAATGAGCTGATCAGTCCGGAAGAATTTCGATTAAACGCCGAAGGGGACTGGCGGGCAAAAAAGATTGCAGAGGTTTATCAGAGCTATCAGGATGAATTAAAAAACAACAATGCTCTGGATTTTGATGACCTGATTTTTAAGACGGTAGATCTGTTTCGAACCAATTCGGATGTGCTTGCATATTATCAGGAGCGCTTTCGCTATATCATGGTGGATGAATATCAGGATACGAACACAGCACAGTTTCGCCTGATTGAGCTTCTGGCCGGAAAATACAAAAATCTCTGTGTTGTGGGCGATGATGATCAGTCAATTTACAAGTTCCGTGGGGCCAATATCAGCAACATCCTGGATTTCGAAGGTGCATATCCCGGAGCAAAGGTGATCAAGCTGGAGCAAAATTATCGCTCCACCGGTCATATCCTGGATGCAGCCAATGCTGTGATCCGCAATAACCGGGGACGAAAGGAAAAGACGCTGTGGACTGCCAACGGAGAGGGCGAACCGGTAATATTCAGACAGTATGAACAGGCCTATGAAGAAGCAGACGGAATTGTGCGGGATATTTTAAGGGACGGGAGAGAGTATCAGAATTATGCTGTCCTTTACCGCACCAATGCTCAGTCACGTCTCCTGGAGGAAAAATGCATTGCGCATGACGTGCCTTATCGTCTGGTGGGCGGTGTGAATTTCTATCAGAGAAGAGAGATCAAAGACATTTTATCCTATTTAAAAACCATTGCAAATGGTCAGGATGACCTGGCAGTCCAGCGCATCATCAATGTTCCGAAACGAGGGATCGGAGCAGCCTCCATCGGTAAGATTACAGCATGGGCATCGGAGCAGGGACTGAGCTTTTATGATGCCTGTGCCAGGGCAGCAGCCGTACCGTCGCTTGGGAAAGCTGTCGGAAAGGTTGCAGTATTTACCGGTCAGATCGAAGCCCTTCGCGAAGCAATGGAGGGCGGAGCAACCATTCGTGAATTGCTGGAGCAGATCCTTCGCGATACCGGATACAAAGAAGAACTGCAGGCTGAGGGCGAAATTGAATTTCAGACTCGTATGGAAAATATCGAAGAGCTTATGAACAAGGCTGTCAGCTACAGTGAGGAGGCTGAGCACCCGTCTTTAGATGAGTTTCTGGAGCAGGTGGCACTGGTGGCAGATGTGGATCGGATGGATGACTCGGAAAACAGGGTTACCCTGATGACTCTGCATAGTGCCAAGGGACTGGAATTTCCGGTTGTCTATCTAAGTGGCTTTGAGGATGGACTTTTTCCGAGCAGTATGGCGATTATGTCAGATGATCGGACAGATCTGGAAGAGGAACGTCGCCTTTGTTATGTAGGAATTACCCGTGCGAAGGAACGTTTGGTCATTACAGCCTCCCGCAGGCGTATGGTCAACGGCGAGACGCATTATGCAAAAGTCAGCCGATTCCTGGAGGAAATCCCGGAGGAACTGATCCAAACGGAAAATCTGGGACCAAAGGTGGAAAAGACTGCAAATCGCGATGACTTTCAGACGGCTGATCTGCCATGGAGTAAAAATCAGGAGCGGTTGGGAGTCAGCAAATTTGGCATGAGATCCAATGCCTATGCATTTTCAACGGCCTCATACCGATCCGGCAGCACGGAAGGCTTTGGAAAAAAAGCAGGGATCGGACAGGCTGCAACACTCGGATTTGGCAAGGCCTTTACCGTGCAAAAGCCTGAAAAACTGGCATACGGGGAAGGTGACCGGGTGCGTCATGTGAAATTCGGAGAAGGAATGGTAGTAAATGTGAAGGATGGCGCGAAGGACTTTGAGGTATCTGTAAATTTTGACAGTGTCGGACTAAAGAAGATGTTCGCATCCTTTGCGAAATTACAAAAAATAAACTAAAATTAAGATAGTAAAAATAAGGAATTAATGATATAATTCCCGTAATGGTACAGATTCGAAAACAAAGTCAACAATGTGACAGAAAGGATGTGTAAATATGAATCGTTTCGATAATATGAGCAAAGACGCTATGGCGCGTGTGGAGGAAATCATGAATTCCACCAAGTTAAATGACTTTTTGCACAGAAAAGAAGAAGAGGAAAAGAAGAAAACCTGTATTCTCTGGATCCTTGCCATCATTGGAGTAGTAGCAGCGGTAGCAGCAATCGCATACGGCGTATATCGTTTCTTTACCCCGGATTATCTGGAGGATTTTGAAGATGACTTCGACGATGATTTCGACGATGACTTCTTCGAGGATGAGGACGAGGAGAACTAATTGCAACCGTCTGTAGGATATACGAACGGCAGCAGATTAACCAAAAACACAGGCGTGTCTCGCAGACCGGGATACGCCTGTTCTTTGCATAGGAGAGTGAATGTGAAAAAGGGAGATATGTGTGAAGCGGTCGTAGAGACCATTGACTTCCCAAATAAAGGAATATTACATGTGGATGGCGAGCGGGTGATCGTAAAGAATGCCATTCCGGGACAGAGGATTCGATTTGTGATCAACAAAAAAAGAAAAGGAAAATGCGAGGCACGTTTGCTTGAGGTTCTTACACCTTCACCGCTTGAGCAAAAGGAAGGAACCTGCCGGCATTTTGGCGTTTGCGGCGGCTGCCTGTATCAGAGCCTTCCTTATGAAGAACAGTTAAAAATCAAGGAACGCCAGATCAAGGATCTTTTGGATGAGGTCTGCGACTCATACGAATTCGAAGGGATCAAGGCCAGTCCCATTTATAAGGGCTATCGCAACAAGATGGAGTTTTCCTTCGGTGATGAATACAAGGACGGTCCGCTGGCGCTGGGCATGCATCGCCGTGGCAGCTTTTATGATATTGTGAACACACCGGAGTGTCAGATCGTTCATGAGGATTTCTGCAGGATCCTAACGGCAACACTGGATTATTTTACAGAAAAGCATATCAGCTATCATAAAAAGATGCAGCACACAGGATATCTTCGGCATCTTCTGGTGCGCCGTGCAGTAAAGACCGGTGAAATCCTGGTGGCACTGGTAACCTCCGGACAGACAGAAAATCTGGGCGTATTCGAGGAGTCTGCCACATCGATTCCGGAAAAAGAGCTCTTAGAAGGATGGGTGTCCTGCCTGCGATCCCTCACATTAACCGGAACCTTTGCCGGAATCCTGCATATCCGCAACGACAGCCTGGCCGATGTGGTGCAGAGTGATGAAACGACGATCCTTTACGGGCAGGATTATTTCTACGAGGATCTGCTCGGCTTAAAATTCCGTATTACCCCATTTTCCTTTTTCCAGACCAATTCGCTGGGGGCAGAGGTGCTGTATGAGACAGCCCGCAGTTATGTAGGGGAGACGAAAGATAAGGTGGTTTTTGATTTATACAGCGGAACCGGAACCATTGCCCAGATCATCGCACCGGTGGCCGACAAGGTAGTGGGTGTGGAAATTGTGGAGGAAGCTGTGGAGGCGGCAAAAGAGAATGCGGCAGGAAACGGCTTAAATAACTGCGAGTTCATTGCAGGAGATGTGCTGAAGGTGATCGGAGAGCTGAAGGACAAGCCGGATCTGATCATCCTGGATCCGCCGCGGGATGGCATCCACCCGAAGGCTCTGGATAAGATCATTGATTTTGGCGTAGACCGAATGGTTTACATCTCTTGCAAGCCAACGAGCCTGACCAGGGACCTGGTGATCCTGCAGGAGCGCGGCTACAAACTTGAGAAGGCTTGTGCGGTGGATATGTTCCCGGCTACGGCAAACTGCGAGACCGTGGCTCTTTTGGCGAAAACTGGTGGACATGAGGTTTGAACACAGAAAAGAGAGGTTTTCGTTGTGAAAGAACATGACATTCATATCCGTGTGGCGTCGGTGGATGATGCGGAGGCTTTACTGGCCATTTATGCGCCTTATGTCGAAAAAACGGCCATTACCTTTGAGTATGAGGTTCCTTCTTTGGACGAATTTCGGGGAAGGATCTGCCATACCTTACAGAAATATCCCTATTTGGTGGCAGAGGAAAAGGAAAAGATCCTTGGTTATGCCTATGTCGGTACGTTTCATGATCGGGCAGCCTATGACTGGGCTGTAGAAACCTCTATTTACGTGGATGAAAATCTGCGCCGCAGCGGTGTTGGCGGAAAACTGAACCGGGCACTGGAGGTAGTTTGCAAAGCTATGGGAATCCTGAATATGGAAGCCTGCATCGCCGTACCGGAGGTGGAGGATGAGCATCTGACACGCAACAGCGAGGAATACCATACACATATCGGATATCGGCTGGTTGGTGAGTTTTACAAATGCGGCTACAAATTTGGACGGTGGTACAACATGGTCTGGATGGAAAAGATGATCGGAGAGCACAGAGATGAGATGCAGTCTCCGATATGGTTTTCGGATCTTCGGGACGTACAAAAGATTCTGGAGAAGATCTGAAAATATATGGATTTGAGAAGGAGGAAAAATCACATGAGTACAAAAGCAGAATATGCAATTTCATTACACGATCAGGGTTATAACTGTGCACAGGCAGTTGCCTGCACCTTCTGTAAGGAATTCGGAGTGGATGAAACCGAAATATTTAAGATCGCTGAGGGCTTTGGACTCGGCATGGGCATGATGGAGATGTGCGGAGCCCTGTCCGGCATGATGATGGTGATCGGTCTGGCAAACAGCGTCGGAGACTTAAATAAAGGGATGCCGACCAAAGGAAGCACCTACAAGCAGGTCAAGGAATATGTGAAGAAATTCCAGGAGAAAAACGGCTCTTATCTGTGCCGGGAACTGAAGGGGGTAGAGACAGGAAAGGTCCTTTGCAGCTGTCCGCAGTGTATTATGGATGCGGTAGCATTAACGGAAGAATATTTAAAGGAACATCCGGCAGAAAGATAGGGGGCATAACATGGGAAGAAAACATGCAGATCTGATCGAAGGAAACATCTTCGAGGCTCTTTTTGTTTTTGCCGTGCCGCTGCTGATCGGAAATCTATTCCAACAGCTTTATAATACGGCGGATTCCTATGTGGTAGGAAACTTTGTAGATACCAATGCACTGGCAGCAGTCGGTGCCTCATCGTCGGTGATTCAGATGCTGGTCGGCTTCTTCATGGGCTTATCCGTGGGAGCGGGAGTGGTCATTGCCCAATATTTCGGAGCAGGACAGAAAGAAAAGATGAGCCAGGCAATTCACAGTGCCCTGGCCTTGACCATTTGTCTGGGCATATTGTTTACCATTGTCGGAATTGCAGTAACACGACCGCTTTTACAGGCCATCGGAGTGCCGCAGGAAGTATTGCCGCATTCTACACTGTATCTGACAATCTATTTTGCTGGAATTACATTTCTGTTATTTTATAACATGGGCTCCGGCATTTTGCGTGCAATCGGAAATTCCAGGGATCCGCTGATCTATCTGGCCATTGCCAGTATCTTAAACGTGATCCTGGATATTCTGCTTGTCTGTGTGGTACAGCTTGGAGTGGCCGGTGTGGCGCTGGGAACCATGATCGCCCAGGCCGTCAGTGCTTTTCTGGTTATGCGGCAACTGATGCAAACAAAGGAAGATTACCGGGTGGAATTAAAAAAGATCCGTTTTCACCGGGATATGCTCATGCAGATTATCATGGTGGGATTTCCGGCGGCTTTGCAGCAGAGCATTACGGCTTTTTCCAATGTTGTCGTGCAGTCCTATATCAACAGCTTCGGAACCGCTGCCATTGCCGGATATTCCACAACGATACGGATCGACGGATTTTTGCAGCTTGTGCTGCAGAGCTTTAATATGACGATTACTACATTTGTGGGGCAGAATATCGGTGCAGGAAAGAAGAAACGGGTCAAACGAGGTGTTTTTACAGCCTGGCTGATGTGCACGGTGATCATCTTGTTCGGTAGCATTTTGATGAATCGAGAAGGAGCTGTGCTGGTACGTCTGTTTACGGACGATGAAGCTGTGGTGAAAAACGGTGTCATGATGCTGAAGCTGTTTTCTTATGCATACTGGAGCCTTCCGATCGTTCAGATCCTGAGTGGAGCCCTGCGCGGAGCAGGAAAATCCAGTATACCGATGTTTTTTATGCTGGGCTGCTTTGTGGTGGTTCGCCAGATCTATCTGGCTGTAACCGTACCGGTTACGCACAGTCTTCTGGTTGTTATGGCGGGATGGCCGCTGACTTGGGTGCTTTGCGCCTTTGGCATGGCGGTATATTTCTTCCGAGCAGACTGGATGAAAAATGCCGAAAAACTGATCCAGCCGCAGAAATAAATATGACTATATAAAAGGAGGCTTCAACAGTTTGCAAAATCAGGAAAAGTCGAAAATCAACCGCTGTATCGGGCTTCTGGCTCATGTGGATGCAGGAAAAACAACCCTGTCCGAGGCAATCCTTTATACATTGGGAACAATCCGAAAGCTGGGGCGCGTGGACAACCGGGATGCGTATCTGGACACCTACGCACTGGAACGCGAGCGGGGCATCACCATTTTCTCCAAGCAGGCGGTGTGTCAGCTTGGGGATATTGCGGTAACAATCCTTGATACACCCGGACATGTGGATTTCTCGGCAGAAATGGAAAGGACACTGCAGGTTCTGGATTACGCAGTGCTTGTTATCAGCGGGGCGGACGGTGTGCAGGGGCATACGGAAACTCTTTGGAGTCTGTTGAAACGGTACCGGGTTCCGACCATCCTCTTTATCAATAAAATGGATCAGCCGGGTACCGATCGGGAAAAAGTCCTTTCAGAGCTTCAAAAGCGGCTGAGTGATTCCTGTCTGGATTTTGCACTGCTAGACGAGGATAAAGAAGCTGTGCCGGAGACAGTATGGGAGACCATTGCTATGGCAGATGAGGAGCTTTTGGAGCAGTATTTGGAACATGGAAGCATATCGGAAACTGATATCCGCGGGCTGATCCGGAAGCGAAAGCTGTTCCCCTGTTATTTTGGTTCGGCTCTAAAGCTGCAGGGAATAGACAGGCTTTTAGCCGGACTGGAACGGTGGATGAAAGGCGAGGAGCCTGCAGGTGTCGGTGCAGGAGGAGCCGCTCAGACATCTGCGGCGGACGGCGACCGGGACGGGACAGCAAGTGATGATCCGGGCAGTACATTCGGTGCGAAGGTTTTTAAGATCTCCCGGGATGAACAGGGAACCCGTCTTACTCATATGAAGATCACATCCGGAATCCTGAAGGTAAAGGATTTTTTGCCGGAAAACGGAAAAGAGCCGGAAAAGATCAATCAGATTCGTATTTACTCCGGAAACCGGTATGAAACGGTGAATGAGGCTGTACCGGGGATGATCTGTGCCGTGACAGGGCCTCTTAGCACCTATCCGGGACAGGGGATCGGAACCGAGTCGGAGTCGGAACTTCCGGTTTTAGAACCGGTGCTGACTTACCGGGTAGCACTGCCGGAGGACTGCGATGCGCATAAGATGTTGGCAGATCTAAAACAGTTGGAGGAGGAAGAGCCGGAGCTTCATATCACCTGGAGTGAACAGGCACAGGAAATCCAGGTACAGGTTATGGGAGAAGTACAGATCGAAGTGTTGAAAAGTCTGGTGGCAGAGCGCTTCGGTGTGGATATCCGCCTGGATGCCGGAAGCATTGTATACAAGGAAACCATTACAAAAGCAGTAGAAGGAGTGGGGCATTTTGAACCGCTGCGTCACTATGCGGAGGTGCATCTTTTGATGGAGCCTGGGGAACCGGGCAGCGGTCTGCAGTTTTCTGCACGGTGCAGTGAAGATGTCTTAGACCGGAACTGGCAGCGTTTGATCTTAACGCACCTGGAGGAAAAATGTCATCGCGGTGTTTTGACCGGGTCGGAGATTACCGATATGCAGATCACGTTGATCGCTGGACGTGCCCATCAGAAGCATACCGAGGGCGGAGACTTCCGTCAGGCAACCTACCGGGCGGTTCGTCAGGGACTTTGTGAGGCGGCAGCGGCAGGCTCTGTGCAGCTCTTGGAACCGTATTATGCCTTTAAGCTGGAGGTTCCGTCGGAATGTGCAGGCCGTGCCATGACCGATTTGGAGCGCATGAAGGGAACGTTTGATCCTCCGGAGACGGACGGAGAAACCATGATTTTAAGTGGAATTGTGCCGGTAGCCACGATGCAGAATTATCAGCGAGAGGTGGTCTCCTACACGAAGGGACGCGGCCGCTTAAGCTGTGTACTGCAGGGATATTTTCCGTGTCACAATGCGGTAGAAATCGTGGAAAACAGCCACTATGAGGCGGAATTGGATCTGGCAGATCCGACCGGTTCAGTATTCTGTGCCCACGGAGCCGGATTTGTGGTGCCCTGGTATGAGGTAAAGCGGTATATGCATATCCAGACCGGGATTCCGGTGCTGGGAGAAGAAGCAGATCCGGATCAGGATGAGGAAGAGCTTTGGAAGACGGAAAGCAGGGCGGACGTTTATGCCGGCGGAAAACGCGACAGCAGCTTACAAGGACTTGCCGGGAGTAAGGGGGGATCCTTTGGTGCCGATGAAAAGGAACTGGAAGCTATCTTTACCCGCACCTACGGGGAGAGCAAGCGTAAGCTTTCTTACGACAGCGGTCCGCGTCAGGTCGTGTATGATGCAGGCAAATACAGCCGTACAAAGAAGGAAGAACCTGCAGAAGAATATCTTCTGGTGGATGGATACAACATTCTTTATGCCTGGGATGAGTTAAGGGAACTGATGAAGATAACGCTGGATGGTGCACGCCATCGTCTGATGGACATGCTCTGTAACTATCAGGGATATCGCAAATATAATCTGATCGTGGTGTTTGATGCTTATAAGGTCAGCGGCGGAGTCGGAAGCACGGAAGATTATCACAATATCCATGTGGTTTATACCAAAGAAGCAGAGACTGCGGATCAGTATATCGAGAAGTTTGCTCATGAGATGGGAAAAAAATACCGGGTGACCGTGGCTACCTCGGACGGCTTGGAACAGGTCATTATCCGAAGCCAGGGATGTCTGTTGATGTCTGCAAAGGATCTGGCAGAGGATATGGAACGCGTCAGCCGCCATATTGAAGAAGATCGCGGAAATCTGGTGAAACCCGGAAAGCATTACCTCTTTGCAGGCGTAGAAAAGGATCTTGCCGAGTACCTGGAGCAGGTAAGGCTTGGAAAGATTCCGGCACCTTCCGAAACGCAGAAATCGTAAAAAGCTTGAAAAATTGTTCAACGTGAAGTACAATGTAGATGTTTCGTCAAAAATTAGACAAAACCTGTTGAGATACAGGGAACGGACCGGGCTCCGGTCGTTAAACAAAAGGAGAACTTGTCATGGAAAAAAGACCAGTGGTATTAATGATCCTGGATGGATATGGATTGAACGACAACTGCGAAGCCAATGCAGTATGTGAGGGCAAGACCCCGATCATGGATCAGCTTATGAGCCAGTGTCCGTTTGTAAAGGGACAGGCAAGCGGCCTGTCTGTCGGACTGCCGGAAGGTCAGATGGGAAACTCTGAGGTTGGTCACTTAAATATGGGTGCAGGCCGTATTGTATATCAGGAGCTGACTCGTATCACCAAGTCAATCGAGGACGGAGATTTCTTCTCCAATGAAGCCCTGATGGAAGCAGTGGAAAATTGCAAAAAGAATGATTCTGCCCTGCATATGTTCGGACTGGTTTCCGATGGCGGTGTGCACAGCCATATCACACACATTTACGGCCTGCTGGAGCTTGCAAAGAAAAATGGTCTTTCCAAGGTTTATGTACATTGCTTCCTGGATGGACGTGATACGCCTCCGACTTCCGGAAAAGAGTTTGTGGAGGCTCTGGAAGCAAAGATGACCGAACTCGGTGTAGGAAAAGTCGGTGTGATCTCCGGCCGTTACTATGCAATGGATCGTGATAAAAACTGGGATCGTGTTGAAAAGGTTTACAAGGCACTGACCAAGGGTGAGGGCAATTATGCTGAGAATGCTGCAGAAGCAATCCAGGCTTCTTACGACGATGGCAAGACGGATGAATTCATGATGCCGACGGTTCTGATCGAGGATGGAAGTCCGGTTGCAACCATCAAGAATGATGATTCCGTGATCTTTTTCAACTTCCGTCCGGATCGTGCCCGTCAGCTGACTCGAGCATTCTGCGATGACGAGTTTTCAGGCTTTGACCGCGGTGATCGTGTGAAGACGACCTTTGTCTGCTTTACCGATTACGATGAGACCATCGAAAATAAATTGGTGGCATTCAAGAAGGAAAGCATCACCAACACCTTTGGTGAGTTCCTGGCTTCTCACAACTTAAAGCAGGCTCGTATTGCTGAGACAGAGAAGTATGCCCATGTTACCTTCTTCTTCAACGGTGGTGTCGAGGAGCCGAATCCGGGCGAGGATCGCATCTTGGTTCCGTCTCCGAAGGAAGTAGCCACCTACGATCTGAAACCGGAGATGAGTGCACCGGCTGTCTGCGATAAGCTTGTGGAGAGCATCAAGTCCGGTAAATATGACGTCATCATCATCAACTTTGCAAACCCGGATATGGTTGGTCATACCGGAGTGGAGAGTGCAGCAATTCAGGCCATCGAGGCAGTGGATGCCTGTGTCGGCAGAGCAGTAGATGCCATCAAGGAAGTGAATGGCGTAATGTTCATCTGTGCAGATCACGGCAATGCAGAGCAGCTGATCGATTACACCACAGGTGAGCCATGGACTGCTCATACAACCAACCCGGTTCCGTTTATCCTGGTGAATGCAGATCCGTCCTACAAGTTAAGAGAAGGCGGCTGCCTTGCGGATATCGCGCCGACTCTGATTGAACTGATGGGAATGGAGCAGCCGAAGGAGATGACGGGGAAATCGCTGCTGCTCAAATAAAAGATTATAAAGTGCTTTTAATAATACGGTCGAAGCCGGGCGGTACAATATCTCGCTGCGCAAAATATGGGTAGCGTGTTCGGACGGTGTAACTGACAGATGTTTGCGGACAGACGGACAAAAATGTCCGCCTGCCTCAAACATCAGTCGTGACACAGCCGGACACGATTTACCCATATATTTGCTACGCGAGATATTGCACCGCCCGGCTTCTACTGTATTGGCTGTGCAACATTTAACGCTTGCGGAAGGCCGGTATCTGCGTGAGCAGATAAAAGAGCGGAACCAGGTACAGGAAAAAGGCGGCCAGGATGCTGCTTACCGGGGCTCCGATGGTGGCGAGGGGGACGGTGCCTGCGATGGACCAGGGGATGAGCGGAGCAACAAGGACGACGGAATTTTCCATGCTTAGGGCCAGGTGTCCGGCATCCGGCTCCAGTTCACTTCCAAGCTGGTCGGTCAGCATGATGGCAAGGGTCTGATTGCAGGCGATCATGGAGGTGCCGGCAGAAGCAAGAAGGATTGCACCGAAGGGTGTGATGCGGTCTCCTAATTTTAAAAGTACAGTTTTCAGCCCGTTAAGCAGTCCGGTTGCTTCAAAGATTCCGGCATAGGAGGAAGAAATACATACGATGGCTGCAACCTTGAACATGGATCGGAGCCCTCCGCCATCCAGAAAGGCAGCAACGTCCGGTGTTTTGGCATGATAACCGGTCAAAAGCAATGCCGGAAGCTGCGACAGTGTAAAATGCTGAATCAGGAATCCAACACCGAGTGCAGTTACAATACTGGCAGTCATGGCATATTTTACAGGAATGCGCATCAAGGCAAGCGCAAAAATGACGATGGCCGGCAAAAGTGCTGCCGGATGGAGCAGGATTTCCTGACCAAACAGTGCAGTCAGATCGGTCCTGGCAGCCTGGCTGTGTGTCTGAAAGCCCAGGATCCCATACAGCGCACAGGTGAGAAAAAAGGGCAGCCAGGCAGTGCGGAGCATATGTTTGATATTATCGAAAATATTGGTTTTTGTCAGTTCACTGACCAAAAGTGCACTGGTGGAAAAGGGAGAACAGCGGTCACCGAAAAACGCACCCGAAAGGATCGCACCGCCTAAAAGCAGTGGGTTGGCTCCTGAGGCGATGCCTGTGCTCATGCAAATCACACCGATGGTGGCAGCGGTACCGAAGGATGTGCCGGTGAGAAACGATATGGCGGAGTTTAAAAGAAAAGAAACAAGCAGGATGATTTCCGGCCGCATGAGTTTTGTTGCATAGCAGATGATGACAGGAATCGTGCCGCAGGCCCGCCAGAGAGCCGTCATCATGCCAATCAGGACAAAGACAATCAGGATATTTTTTGCAGTGAGGACACCGTTACGGATCATTTTCAGGATGCTTTTTACGGAATATCCTTTTTTGGCTGCATAGGCACAAAAGAGGAACAATCCGGCACAGAGAGCAATTAGGGTAGGCAGCTTCAAAAGAAGGCAGACTGCCAGAATTGCTGTAAAGAGACTTAGGGTGATCGTTTCCATGGGAATTCTCCTTCTTAATTATTAAAGGTATTCTAGCATATATTTTCTTTTTTTCAACTTCCATTTCCACAAAAAATAAGATACAATAGGATGATACCAGGGACAAAAAGTTAGAAATCCGATGCAAGCTTGCTTGCGAGAGAATGTTTCCCTTGGGACCCGTAAAAAACATGAGTAAGCAGCCATTTTTTGAAGAAAAAGGCACATTACATGAAAAATACCGGAATCAGCCGGATTGAATACAAGATACCCGTGAGAGGAGAATATTATGAAAATTGCAATTGTTACGGACAGCAACAGCGGTATTACTCAGGCAGAGGCTGCCGGATTGGGAATCCATGTGCTTCCGATGCCGTTTATGATCAACGGAGAGACATTTGAGGAAGACATTAACCTGACTCAGGATGAATTTTATAAGCACCAGGCGGAGGATGCAGATATTTCGACTTCTCAGCCGTCTCCGCAGGATGTAACGGATCTTTGGGACAAGCTTTTTTCCGAGGGATATGAGCAGATCGTACATATTCCCATGTCCAGTGGATTAAGCGGTTCCTGCCAGACGGCGCTTTTACTGGCTGAGGAGTATGAGGGAAAGGTTTTTGTTGTGAACAACCAGCGCATTTCCGTGACACAAAGACAGTCTGCACTGGATGCCAGGAAACTGGCAGAAAATGGCTTTGATGCCGGACAGATTGCCGAGATTTTAGAGCGGGTGAAGATGGAATCCAGCATTTATATTACGGTTGATACCCTGAAATTTTTAAAGAAGGGCGGCCGCATTACTCCGGCTGCAGCAGCACTGGGAACCCTTCTTCGTATCAAGCCGGTGCTGCAGATCCAGGGTGAAAAGCTGGATTCCTTTTCCAAGGTTCGCACCATGAAGCAGGCAAAAGCTACCATGCTTTCAGCAGCGGAAAAGGATTTAAAAGAACGGTATCAGGATCCGGAGGCAGAAAATACCTGGCTTTTGGTGGCTCATACCCAAAATGGCGAGCTTGCAAAGGAATTTGTACAAGAAATCGAAGCGCTCTATCCGAAGGCAAAGGTTGCGGCCTGCGATCCGTTGTCCTTGAGTGTTGCCTGCCATATCGGACCGGGATCTCTGGCCGTGGCTATGTCAAAGAAGATCGATCTGGAAGAAGAGCGAAAACGCTATGGCTTATAAGATCAAAAAGCTGCAGATCCCCTGGCTAAAAAAGCGGATTGTCAGCCTGAAGGTGCCTATCGCGATCTGTCTGATCTTTTTTGGCATCATCCCCATGTTTTTGTGTACCCAGACGATCTTAAGTGTTATGAAGCAGACCCAGATCGACGAACGAATGGTGGAGGTGCAGAATCAGTGCCAGATCTTAAGCAGCAAGATCGCACGTACCGGATATCTGAATAGTGAGGAGAAGAGCAGCTTAAACAATGAGATCGAGACCATTGCGGATGTATACAATGGGCGGATCGTGGTGGTCAATCAGGATTTTAAGATCGTGCAGGACAGCTTTCACCTTGCAGAGAACCGCACCCATATCGCTGAGACGGTGCTCCGCAGCTTTCAGGGAGAAACGGTGAGCCGCTACAACCGGGATAAGCATTATTTTGCACAGGCAGTCCCCATCTACAGCATTTCCAAAAATAATTATGTAGAAGGGGTACTGGTGATGACAGCGTCCACGGAAAACATGGCGCGTCTTACCGATGCGGTGGGCGAGCGGCTGGTGCTGTTTCAGGTAATCCTGGTTTTGGTGCTGATTTTGGCGGCTTTTCTGGCTGCGGTCATGATGGTTCGGCCTTTTAAGGAATTTCAGACTCGTCTGCATTATGTGGAGCAGGGGGCTTTAAATACCGATATCAGTTCCAGGGCGTATCGAGAGACCAGGGATATCTCAAATTCCGTTGCACAGACGATCACAAAGCTTCAGGAGGTTGATCAGTCCAGGCAGGAGTTTGTATCCAATGTCTCCCACGAACTGAAAACTCCCATTACCTCGATCCGCGTGCTGGCGGATTCTCTGATGGGGATGGGCGAGGTGCCGGTGGAGCTTTACCGGGAGTTTATGGAGGATATCTCCAATGAGATCGACCGGGAGAGCAAGATCATTGATGACCTGTTATCGCTGGTGAAAATGGATAAATCCGAGGCTGAGTTAAATATTTCCCAGGTGAATTTAAACGTGTTGGTGGAACAGATCCTAAAGAGACTTCGGCCGATCGCAAACCGGCAGAAGGTGGAACTGATCTTTGAGAGCATTCGGGAAGTGACTGCCGATGTGGATGAAACAAAGCTGTCACTGGCGATTACAAACCTGGTGGAAAATGCGATCAAGTATAACATGGAAGAGGGCTGGGTACGTGTTACCCTGGATGCAGATCACAAATTCTTTTATCTGAAGGTGCAGGATTCTGGGATCGGGATCCCGGAGGATGTCCAGGATCGCATTTTTGAGCGCTTTTACCGCGTCGATAAGGCCAGATCCAGGGAAACCGGAGGCAGCGGCCTCGGCCTTTCCATCACACGAAACGTAGTACTGATGCATAAGGGGGCCATCAAGTTAAACAGCAAGGAGGGAGAGGGCAGTACCTTTACGCTGCGGATCCCGTTAAACTATATTGCTTAGCAGGAGGATTTTGGAAGGACTATGAAACAAACAGGAAAGCAGAACTGCCGTTACGCTGCAGCGTGCAGCGTGATCCATCGGTTGCTGTTCTTTTCGCTTCTTTTTCTGATACTTCTGCTGACCGGATGCCGGAAACGAGAAGTCCCTTTGCAGGAGGGCGAAACAGAGTATCAGATCTACTATATGAATCAGACGGTAACAAAGCTCATATCGCAGCCGTACCGTACAAAAACAACCGCTACAGAAAAACTCATTGCAGAGCTGATGGACAGTCTGTTTCATGTGCCGGCTGATTTAGAGGCACAGAGTGTCTTTTCTGACAAGATCGTCTACCAGGGCTGTCGTCAGGATGACAATGTATTATATCTTTTCTTTGACAATAATTATACCAGCATGAATGCCTGTCAGGAGATCCTTTGCCGGGCTGCGCTGGCAAGAACTCTGACTCAGGTTTCCGGAATCGAATATATCAGCATTTATTCAGGTGACCAGCCGTTGCTTGCCAAGAGCGGCATGCCGGTAGGACCGATCGCCGAGTCTGATTTTGTGGACAGCATCACCGATGTCAATGCCTACGAGCGTGCGGAGCTGACTTTATATTTTACCGATGCTGACGGAGCTATGCTGTATCCGGAGAAGCGGAGCGTTATGCACAATGTAAATACCTCGGTCGAGCGGGTCATCATTGAGGAACTGATCGGCGGGCCGAAGGATGCAGAACTGATGCCAACCTTAAATTCTGATATCAAGATATTAAATGTTTCGGTCAATGAAAATGTATGCTATGTGAATTTTGATGCGGCATTTTTAAACAATTCTCTGGAGGTAAAGGACTATATTCCGATCTATTCGATCGTCAACTCCTTATCGGAGCTTTCGAGTGTCAACCGCGTGCAGATCGCGGTAAACGGATCTCAGAACGTGACATTTCGGGAAACTATTTCTTTGAATACCTTGTTTGAGAGAAATCTCGATTACACAGGAGGAAAATAAGATCAAACATCCATTGCTGCTTTTGACAGGGGGATTCGTACTTGGAGAGGTCGTAATCCTGCATCAGAGCACAATGAAAAAACTGGCGCTGCTTCTTCTTTTGGCGCTGCTTTTTGGCGTAGCCGCAGTCTGCGCAGACCGGCGCAGACGGATATTCTGGGACAGGAGCATAGGCGTAAGGCTTCTGCCCCTTTTTGTTATCCTTGGTATGGTGCGGGGATACGCTGAGGAGCAGATTGTGCAAAAGGAGCAGATCCTTTTGCAGGAAGCAGAAAGCACCTACGGCATCGGAGAAATCTGTGGGATCACGGAAAAAGGATCGTGGACGGTGCTTTTGCTGAAAAAGACGCAGACAAAAGAGGGGCAACTGCGCTATCTGCAGGTTTATGTGGAAACTGCCGGGGATGGATTGGAATATCGCATTGGTGACAGGGTGCGGGTCTTTGGAGAATTTAACCGGTTTCAGCCTGCCTCCAATCCGGGCGAGTTTGATTATGCCGCCTATTACCGGGGGCAAAAGTTAGTCTGGCGCGTGTTTGCATTGGAGGTAAGAAAGCAGGATCAAGCCGATTTACAGGAAACAAGCATCGTTTGCAAAACTGTCAGAATCGCATCCTGTACATTGCTTCAAAAAATCCAGGATGTTCGAGTCTGGTCAGCAAACCGCCTGAATCTTCTGGCAGGGGAAGAAGACGGCAGCCTGTTTTCTGCCATGCTTCTTGGAGATAAGAGCGGGATGTCGGAGGAAATCCGTGATCTGTATCAGAAAAACGGAATCGCTCATTTGCTGGCGGTAAGCGGACTGCATTTGTCGCTTGTGAGTATGGCTGCCTACGGACTGCTACGAAAGATCGGAGTCGGATATGGGCGTGCAGCCCTGACAGGTGGTCTGATCCTGATCGGATACAGCATCCTGACAGGCTCTTCTCCTTCGGTTCTTCGTGCCTTGATCATGACATTGTGCGGATTTTTAGCAGCTTATCTTGGACGCACCTATGATCTTTTATCTGCCATGGGTCTTTCAGCAATCCTCCTTTTGTGGCAGAGTCCGTATCTGGTGGATCAGGCGGGAGTGCAGCTGTCTTTTTCGGCAATTGCGGGCATTGGGCTTGCCAAGGAGCTTGGAGAACCACAAAGTACCCTGCGGCTGACGCTCTGCATGCAGCTTGTTTCACTCCCAATCGTGCTGTGGCATTTCTTTTCCTATCCGCTTTATGGGATCTTCTTAAATCTGCTGGTGGTTCCTCTGACCGGTATCATTGTGGGAACCGGAGCCGGAGGGCTGTTTGCCAGCCTGTTTTCGCTCCATGCCGGTACCTTTCTCACCGGAGGCGGACGGGCTGTATTTGACTGGTATGAGCTTTGCTGTCGGTGCTTTATGAAACTTCCGGGCAGCAGCTTCCTGTGCGGACGGCCCAAGCTTTGGCAGATTCTGTGCTATTACATGGTGTTTGGAATCCTGCTCTTCTTTTTTTACGGAAGGCAAGTTTCGGGTAAAAAACCAGATCTGAAAAAAAATCAGAATCTCAGAAGAACACAGGAAGAGGTTTTGCTTTTTTATTTACTTGTGGCGCTGCTGTTTTTGCATCCTCCCTCTCCCCGCGGTCTCGAGGTGACCATTCTGGATACAGGACAGGGAGATGGCATCTGCATTCGCACCGGAGATCGGGTGATCCTGATGGATGGCGGAAGCACTGATCAGAAAGACCTTGGAAAATACAGACTGGAGCCGTTTTTTAAAAGTATGGGGATCCGGCAGATCGATCTTGCAATCGTCAGCCATGGAGATTGGGATCATATCAGCGGCCTCAGGTGGCTGATGGAAGAGGCTGCCGGAGAGACAGGAACTGTCCATATCAAGGCTCTGGCACTGCCGGAAATCGGGAAAGGAGAAGAGGTGTATGCGCAGCTGGAAAACTTGTGTGAAAAACAGGGCGGAAGGACGATCTGGATTAAGAGAGGAGATCGGATCGGACAGGAGCTTGTCTGTTTGTATCCAAATGGCAGTGAAAAACAAAACAGTCCGGCAGGAGGCACCGACCGCAATGAACATTCTCTGGTCTTTCGACTGGATTACGGAGAGTTTCATATGCTGCTCACGGGAGATATGAGTGCGCAGGGGGAAGAAAATCTGATAACCTTAGAACCGGGGCGTTTACGGGATCAGACAGAAGGGGCTGACGATATCTGGATTTTAAAGGTAGCGCATCACGGCTCCGGTTATTCCAGCAGCGAGGATTTTCTTTTCTGGCTGAGTCCGGCTTATGCGGTGATCTCCTGTGGGGCAAAGAATCGTTACGGACATCCGCATCCGGATGTGCTGAAACGGCTTTCTGACTGCAATTGTGAAATTCTTCAGACAAAGGACAGCGGAGCAGTGATCTGGAGGACAGATGGGGCTTGCACAACTTATACAAAATGGAAGGGAGAAGAGCTATGATCGTAATGGTATGTGTGGATGATAACAATGGAATGATGTTCAACAGACGAAGGCAGAGCCAGGATCGTCTGCTGCGCAAGCGTATGCTGGAGCTGACGTGTGGAAAAAAACTGTGGATGAGTGCCTACAGCCGAGGGCAGTTTTTGGAAGAAGATGGGGGTCGCATCGCAGTGGTAAAAGGTGATTTTTCCGATATTGCCACGGGAGAGTACTGTTTTCTGGAGGATCAGGATCCGGCACGCTATGAAAATCAGATGGAAGGTCTGATCGTATTTCACTGGAATCGTGTCTATCCGGCAGATCTTCACTGTACCCTTCCTTACGGAAGCTGGAAACTGGAGGAATGGGAGGAATTTGCAGGATATTCCCATGACAGGATCACGCAGGAGAGGTACACTCCAAAGATTTAAAGTCTGCTGACTTGTGTATACAATTTTTTTGTGCTACTCTGGTTTCAGTAAATTAACATGTACTCTCGGAAATCAACCGCAAAGACGGGGGCAGGAGAGACTCCGAGAGTGCATGAATAAAGAACGGAGGAAGAGCTATGAAATACCAGATTATCGGAACAACGATGCCGGCGGTGGAAATCCTTTTCGAACAGAGAGGAGAGAGTATGTTTACCCAGTCCGGAGGTATGGCCTGGATGACAGATGGCATCCAGATGTCGACAAATACCCGGGGCGGCTTCATGAAAGGACTGGGACGCATGTTTGCCGGAGAGTCTATGTTTATGGCGACCTACCAGGCTGAACAGGCGGGAAGCCAGATCGCCTTTGCATCAACAGTTCCGGGAAGCATTCTGCCGGTGGATGTAGGAGCAGCAGGAGGACTCATCTGCCAGAAGGGAGCATTCTTATGTGCGCAGCCGAGTGTGGATTTAAAGGTGACATTTACAAAAAAAGCATCGGCAGGCTTGTTTGGCGGTGAGGGCTTTATTTTAGAAGAGCTGAGCGGAAGCGGCATGGCATTTTTGGAGATCGACGGTGATCAGGTAATCAAAAATTTGCAGCCGGGCGAAGTTTTGAAGGTCGATACCGGCAATGTAGTTGCCTTTCAGAAGACGGTTCAGTACGAAATTGAGACGGTGAAGGGATTTGGCAATATTGTGTTCGGCGGTGAAGGACTGTTTCTGACCAAACTGACCGGTCCGGGAAGAGTCATACTCCAGACCCAGAATATCGCGGAATTTGCAGGACGCATCGCCCGGTATATTCCGACCTCGTCTTCCAACTGATGATTTCAGACTTGACATTTTGAAAAAGCCCCCGTATAATGCGGGATAGCAGTACATGGAGATTCCATCACTATGGAAACTGCTGAAAAATCAATAGCAATAGTGAGGCATTGAAGGGAAGAAGTAACAGTTTGAGGTACCGCACAGAAAGCAGCCGGCAGATGAGAGGCGCGCGGGAAACGTACTGCGAATACATCCCGGAGCCGCGTACCGAACAAAAACTCTGGTATTTTTAGTAGGCTGCGCCGGAATACAGCATCCGTTATCAGGCTGGAACAAGGAGAACTCCTCTTTGTTCGCTGAGGCAGGCAGTGTGAGCTGTCTGTGAAGTAAGGTGGTAACACGAGACGTCCCTCGTCCTTTCTGGCTTTGGCCAGGGAGGACGATTTTGTTTATAAAAGGAGAAAAAATAAAAGATGAACTGTTACGAAGAGCTGGTAGCCCGCGGCCTGATCGCCCAGGTTACAAACGAAGAAGAAATCAAAAAAATGGTAAATGAGGGAAAGGCAACCTTCTATATCGGTTTTGACCCGACTGCAGACAGTCTGCATGTAGGTCACTTCATGGCCCTGTGTCTGATGAAGCGTCTGCAGATGGCAGGCAACAAGCCGATCGCCCTGATCGGCGGCGGTACCGGTATGATCGGAGATCCGTCCGGACGTACCGATATGAGAAAGATGATGACTCCGGAGATGATCCAGCACAACTGTGACTGCTTCAAGGAACAGATGAGCCGCTTCATTGATTTTTCCGAAGGTAAGGCCCTTATGGTCAACAATGCAGAATGGCTGTTAAAATTAAATTATGTAGAGCTCCTTCGTGAGGTTGGTGCCTGCTTTTCCGTAAACAATATGCTGCGTGCAGAATGCTACAAACAGCGTATGGAAAAGGGGCTGAGCTTCTTAGAGTTCAACTACATGATCATGCAGAGCTACGATTTCTACATGTTATATCAGAAATACGGCTGCAACATGCAGTTCGGCGGTGACGACCAGTGGAGCAACATGTTAGGCGGTACTGAGCTGATTCGCCGTAAGCTGGGTAAGGATGCTCATGCCATGACCATCACCCTCCTGTTAAACTCCGAGGGCAAGAAGATGGGCAAGACCCAGTCCGGCGCTGTATGGTTAGACCCGAACAAAACCACCCCGTTTGAGTTTTATCAGTATTGGAGAAATGTGGCAGATGCCGATGTCTTAAAGTGTCTGCGTATGTTAACCTTCCTGCCGCTTGAGCAGATTGATGAGATGGACAAGTGGGAAGGCAGCCAGTTAAATACTGCAAAAGAGATCCTGGCATACGAGCTGACCAAGTTAGTTCACGGTGAGGCGGAGGCCGAGAAGGCACAGACCGCAGCCCGGGCACTCTTTAGCGGTCAGGGAAGCTTAGAAAATATGCCGACTCATAACCTTACCGATGAGGATTTCACCGATGGCAGCATTGACATTCTGGCTGTCTTACAGAAATCCGGTCTGGCACCGACCCGTTCCGAGGCAAGAAGAAATGTAGAGCAGGGCGGTGTATCGGTCAATGGAGAACCGGTAAAGGATATCAAAGCCTCCTACGTGAAGGCAGACTTTGCAGGGGAAGGCATGGTCGTAAAACGCGGCAAGAAGAAATTTATGAAGGTAACGGCTGAGTAAAAAGGATTTTATGACAACATTTACAGACAAATATCAGGTATTAAAACAGGTCTTTGGTTACGACAGCTTCAGACAGGGACAGGAGCAGCTGATCGATGCGATCCTTGACGGAAAGGATGTTCTTGGCATCATGCCGACCGGTGCGGGAAAGTCCATCGTATATCAGGTTCCGGCACTCTTGCTTTCCGGCATTACCCTGGTGATCTCGCCCCTCATTTCCCTGATGAAGGATCAGGTGGAGGGCTTAAACCAGGCGGGAATCCATGCGGCCTACTTAAACAGTTCTCTGACTCAGAACCAGTATTTTAAGGCGCTGGATTTTGCCAGAGGGGGTCGGTATCCGATCATATATGTAGCACCGGAGCGGCTCTTAACAGAAAGCTTTCTTTCCTTTGCAAGGAATGCAAACATCTCCATGGTGGCGGTGGATGAGGCACACTGTGTTTCTCAGTGGGGACAGGATTTTCGCCCTAGTTATTTAAAAATTACAGAATTTATCGATCAGCTGCCGGTGAGGCCGGTGGTCGGTGCTTTTACTGCCACGGCTACAAAAGAGGTAAGGGACGATATCATAGATATTTTAAAGCTCAGAGAACCATCTGTGGAAACTACCGGATTTGACCGAAAAAATCTGTACTTTGGCGTCATGACTCCGAAAGACCGTTACGGGGCGATCCATCATTATCTGGAAAGCCATCCGGGAGAGAGCGGCATCATTTATTGTCTGACCCGAAAGAATGTGGAAGAGGTCTGCGAACGCCTGCGCACGGATGGGTTTGCGGCAACCCGGTATCATGCGGGCTTGAGTGATGCAGAGCGGCGCAAAAATCAGGATGATTTCTTGTATGACCGTTCTCCGATCATGGTGGCCAGCAATGCCTTTGGCATGGGAATTGACAAATCCAATGTGCGCTTTGTGCTGCATTATGGTATGCCGAAAAACGTGGAATCCTATTATCAGGAGGCCGGAAGGGCAGGACGTGACGGGGAACCGGCGGAATGCATCCTTTACTACAGCGGACAGGATGTCATAACAAATCAGTTCTTTATTGAGAACGGTCGGGAAAATCAGGAGCTGGATCCATTGACTACGCAGATCGTGCAGGAGCGGGATCGCGATCGGCTGCGGAAGATGACATATTACTGTGCCACCAATGATTGCCTTCGCGCCTATATCCTGCGTTACTTTGGAGAATACGGATCGGACTGCTACTGCGGGAATTGTCAAAACTGCCTGACTCAGTTTGAAGAGGTGGATGTGACTGTATATGCGGTTGGCCTCATCGGCTGTGTG
Organism: uncultured Selenomonadales bacterium; assembly: GCA_963589345.1. GTDB lineage: Bacteria > Bacillota > Clostridia > Lachnospirales > Lachnospiraceae > Brotaphodocola. The sequence goes on from CAVALB010000024.1 coordinate 28,369, forward strand.
GCAGCCTGCGGACAGCGTTACGGTACCAATGTGATCCTGGATACGCTTCGCGGAGCAAATACGGCAAAAATCAGACAGTACGGCATGGACAGGATGCCGCAGTACGGTCAGTTTGCAAAGGTTCCTTCCTACCGGATGCGACAGATTTTAAACTATCTGCTGATCCATGGATATCTCCATATAACGGACGACACCTATGCTGTCCTGAAGCTGACCGAAAAGTCAGAGCCTTATCTCGATGTCCGGGATGACAAAGAACCGATTCGGATGAAGTTAGCTAAGGAAGAAGAGAAGGCTCCGAAGGAATCCGGAGATACAAAAGGGAAAAAGAGGAAACTTAAAACAGCAGATTCCGTGGTGCTTACCGAGGCGCAGGAGAAACTCTTTGAAAACCTGCGTAAGCTTCGCATGGAAATCGCCAGGGAAGAAAGCGTACCGCCCTATATCGTATTTTCCGATAAGACGCTGGTGCTTATGTGTGCCCTGCATCCGAAAACCAAGGAGGAGATGCTTCAGGTTTCTGGTGTGGGCGAGCATAAATTTGAAAAATATGGAGAGCGTTTCTTAAATAAGATTGCAGACAGTCAGAACGAAAATGTTTAAACGGCAAGAAGATGAATCCATTGGAATGCGAAGCATCGGCAAATTCGTTTGCCGGGTATGCAGCGCATAAACAGGAACCAAAAAGAGGCCCGCAGCAGCGACGTATTTTCTACTTCGCTGCTGCGGGCCTCTTTTATGTATAGAAACTTCTTGATGCAGTTAGAAAGGACTGGTTCCAGTGTCAAAATACAGAAATATGCGATCACATCCGGATCAGTTCATAATCCCTGCTTCCAAGGCCAATCTTTTCAGCATGGTCTAAGCAGGATTTCCATTCAGACTCCGGTGCAGAGTTGGTGAAATGATCATGATGATCATGAAAATGCGGATCAGCCAGATGCTTGGCCAGCTGGCTTCCCGGTATAGGCTGTGCGGCCAGGCAGGCATCTACGCAGGCCTGATCGAGTGCGAGGGGATCGAAGGAAGCGAACATGCCGATATTTGGCAGGATCGGGACATCGTTCTCTCCGTGACAGTCACAGTTCGGGGAAACATCCACGATTAAAGAAATATGAAAGTTCGGACGTCCGTCCACCACGGCCTTTGTATACTCGGCCATGCGGCAGTTTAACAGGGCGTTGGCATTGTCGTTATCAAAAATAATGGCATCAAAGTTGCAGGCGCCAAGGCAGCGTCCGCAGCCGACACAATTGTCCTGGTTCACCTGCATTTTCCGGCCGGTTTCGTCAAATACGAGGCCTCCGTTGGCACATTCCTTCTGACAGCGTCTGCAGCCGCGGCACATGTCCGCCTCAATATGAGGCTTTCCGCTGCAATGCTGTTCGGTCTTTCCGGCTCTGGAGCCGCAGCCCATGCCGATGTTTTTGATGGTTCCGCCGAAACCAGTCATCTCATGTCCTTTAAAGTGCGTCAGGCTGATAAAAACATCGGCATCCATGATCGCACGTCCGATCTTGGCAGCCTTTACATATTCACCGCCCTGTACCGGAACTTCTATGTCATCGGTGCCCTTTAATCCGTCGCCGATGATGATCGGACAGCCCGTAGAAAGCGGGGAAAATCCATTTTCCCAGGCACAGGCAAGGTGCTCCAGCGCATTTTTTCGGCTTCCGGGATACATGGTGTTGCAGTCCGTAAGGAAAGGTTTTCCACCGAATTCCTTTACAACATCAGCAACGGCCTTCGCGTAATTTGGGCGGAGAAAACTGATATTTCCGAGTTCACCAAAGTGCATTTTGATGGCAACGAATTTGCCGTCCATATTAAGGTCGGCGATGCCGGCCTTTTTGATGAGTTTTTTTAATTTCGCAGGCAGTCCGTCGCCGAATGCAACGGTATGAAAGTCAGTAAAATATACCTTGGATTTTTCCATTTTGCCAAAACTCCTCCTGTTTTTTTTCATTATCATCATTATAGGATGCTTTTGATAAAATATCAACAATAACAGTGCGACATGAGTTTGAAAGTAAATGTTCAAACTTGATTGGTGATTCAAATACGGGTTCATGCAAGTTCAACCTGTGCTTGAATCAGTAGGACAAAAATGCAAGTTTTGGCCTTGACAGAAAAAATATGTCTGCTATAATAGCCTTGCTCGCTCGGAGGGCAAATCATTCAAGAGAAATGATAAGCCGGATAAGAGGACGGACTGAAATGTCTGCTCTCTTATCCGGCTTTTTCTTTATGTGCTCTTACAATCTTTTTGTTCCGGTTTGGCGAGAAAAATTCCGAGAGTACATGATCTTTTCTTAAAGGAGGAAAAAGAACAATGAATCAGAAACACAGTCTGACAGAGGGAAATATCTTAAAGAGTCTTTTGTCCTTTGCGGTGCCGGTATTATTCAGCCTCTTGCTGCAGGCCCTGTATGGAGGCGCGGATCTTTTGATCGTAGGGAGGTTTGCCGATACAGTGGATGTTTCCGGCGTAGCGACCGGAAGTGTCCTTTTGTCTACGGTCACCAATATCATAATCGGTCTTTCCATGGGAATCACGGTATCTGTGGGAGAGAAGATTGGACTCAGGAAGGAACGGGATGCCGGAAAGGCCATAGGGGCCGGAATCTGGCTTTTTACTGTGGCAGCAGCTTTGCTGACGATTGTTCTGGCATTTGGGGCACCGGTCTTTGCAAATATTTTGCATGCACCTGAGACAGCCTTTTTGCAGACCGTTTGGTATATCCGGATCTGTGGTGTCGGAGCTGTATTTATCGTGTCTTATAATGTATTAAGTGCAGTTTTTCGCGGTATTGGGGATTCTAAGACACCGCTTGTTACCGTGCTCATTGCCTGCTTTATCAACATTGCGGGAGATCTGCTTCTGGTAGCCGGCTTTCATATGGGCGCCGCCGGTGCGGCAACGGCAACCGTAGCGGCACAGGCTGTCAGTGTGATCATCTCCCTGATCCTGATCCGAAAAAGAGCTTTGCCGTTTACATTTAAAAAAGAAGACATTCGTTTTGAGAGTCAGCTTGTTTTGAAAGAATTAAAACTGGGTGTCCCGGTCGGTCTTCAGGAATTTTTGGTAGGAACCTCATTCTTAGTGATCCAGACAGTCGTGAATTCCTTTGGCGTGACGGCCTCCGCAGGAGTTGGGGTAGCAGAAAAGGTATGTGTGTTTATCATGCTGGTGCCGTCGGCTTACATGCAGTCCATGTCCGCCTTTGTGGCACAGAATATGGGTGCAGGAAACCGAAGACGTGCAGATCAGGCCCTCGGCTGCGGTGTTTCTACGGCTTTCTGTGTGGGACTTGTGATGTGTCTACTGACCTTTTTTTATGGCGACCGCATGGCAGCCGTGTTCTCAGCCGATGCAGGGGTCATCGCAGAGGCACACAGTTATTTGAAGGCCTATGCCATCGACTGTCTGCTGACCTCCTTTTTATTCTGCTTTACCGGTTATTTTAACGGACGTGAAAAAACAGTTTTTGTTATGCTGCAGGGTCTGATCGGGGCATTCGGTGTGCGCATTCCGATCGTATGCCTGGTAAGCCGTATCCCGGATGTCACACTTTTTAAAATCGGTCTGGCCACCCCGGCTTCCAGCTTTGTGCAGGTGCTCTTGTGCCTGGGAATGTTTTTTTGGATGCACAGAAAAACAAACAGTAATACAGTAATAAATCTGTAAGGGAAACGTTTATAAGAATCAATGGAATTTCCGCTTTCTCTCTGCTATACTGGATGTGTTAGGGAACAAATCCCTGTAACCGAAGATTGATTACAGAGAGGTATAAATGCATGAGCAGAAAAACAAATAGTACCATGACTGCCATTGGTATGGCAGCTTTTATGACAGCAGCAGGAGTTCTGACCGCTATGGCAGCCCAGTCGCCGGTCATTACAGCCGGAAGCGGCATGAGCCAGACAAGTGGACAGGAGGCAGGCAATGCCGAGGCAGACACCGAGCAGGCACCCATTTGGGGAACCGTCTTCAGTGCAGATGACGAAAGTATCGATCTGGATTGTCCGACCGGCAATGTGTATGAGGGCGAGGTCATCATCAATCTTTCCGGTGATACTCTGATCCTGGACGGAGAGGATGGCTATCCGCTCGAGGCAACACAGCTTCAGGCCGGCGATACGGTATACGCCTACATCGGACCGGCTATGACCATGAGCCTTCCGCCTCAGACAACAGCAGAGGTGGTGATCGGCAAGATTCCGGCAGACATGAGAGCACCGGAATACATTACTGTAAAATCCATGAAAGCCAGTGCAGACGGAAGCTTTACTCTGGTATCAACAGCCGGAACGGAATATACCGTGGCGGCGGACTGCCGCATCATGCCGTATCTGACCAGACAGATCGTTACTCTGGAGGATGTGGAGCAGGGCAGCAATCTTCTGGTATGGAGCAATGAACAGAACCAGGCACAGAAGCTGGTGTTGTTTGCAAGATAGTTTTTTGCAGATATTGTTTGCATCGCAGGATTTGCTGAGTATAAAGATACGGTAAAAGCAATATCTTTGATCTGACGACTGGTGTCCCCTCCTATGTGGGATTTACCGGAAGCACCTGCCGCATTGCACTGAAAAAAGACGAGGACAACTGGGAATAGAAGATCAATGGCATCGGTGAATACGAGTGTTTTGAGACGGTGATTTACGCAAACTAAGTTGGAAGGATGGACAAGAACATGAAACTTCGTGGAGATTTTCATACACATACCACGTATTGCGACGGAAAGAGCACTCCGCGTCAGATGGTGGAAGCGGCATACCGCATGGGTCTGACGGATTTTGGCATTTCCGGGCATGCGGATTATTCCATGTGGGAACCGGGCTTTGGTATGTCAGATGAAATCCTGGCTGCATATAAAAAGGAACTGGAAACGCTTCGGGAAGAATATGCTGGCAAAATGAATCTTTACATTGGTATTGAACTGGATACCTTAGGACCGGTGCAGCAGGCTGAATATGCCATCGGCTCCACACACAGTATTTTAAAGGAAGGGAATCTGGTCATGGTAGATGACACGGAGGAGAAACTGGTACAGGCAGTGGAAACTCTCTGGAATGGCAATTGGTATGCTATGGCAGAGGATTATTTTGAGCTGGAAGCCACAGCATACGATAAACTGCACTGTGACTGGATCGGACATTTTGACCTGATCACCAAATTCAACGAAGGCTATAAGCACTTTGACGAAACCAAGGATGCCTATCTGGAACCTGCTCTGGCTGCTATGAAAAAATTAAACAGCCAGGGACTTCCTTTTGAAATCAATACCGGTGCCATCTCCCGCGGTTATCGCACGGCTCCGTACCCGAATTCCATTCTTTTACGGGAACTAAAGGCCATGGGCGGCCGCATCATGATCAACTCCGACAGCCACAGCGCCGATACCATCGCCTATGCCTTTGAGCAGGCACAAGGGATCGCATACGAATGCGGCTTTCGGAAGGTGAGCGTGCTGACTCCGAGGGGACTGGAGGAGATAGCGCTCCAATAAAAATTTATAAAAGCATTTATCACATAGGGTTCGAAAGCGCCCGCCCCACCACACATAAACGCATTCACGGCAATTTTCTGTCCGTTTTGCTCCGTCGCCGATTAGACAGGTCTACCGCAAACTCGCTCACTACGTTCGCTCAGACAGGCTCCCGACCTGTCGCTATACTCACAAAACGGACAAAATT
>CAVALB010000025.1:0-33648 GCA_963589345.1 uncultured Selenomonadales bacterium
CCAAATAAAATTTCAAAATCAGCCTTAGAAATGCAAGCATTTCACGTCTGATTTACGAAATTTTGCTTGGCTCTGAACAGTTACAGATTAAAAAGAATATGCTTTGGCACTTTTTCGCTTTACATTGCGAATGTGTTTCTTATTATACTTGATTTCTGTGAAACACACAAGTGCAAATGAGGAATAACAAATATAACCACCGCTTATAAAAGCGGTGGTTATATCCATTTCATTTTATTTTTGTTTATTAGATGCCCAGTTTCTCTTTCATGTAATCAACCGGGGTGGATTTGCCGGTATACAGCTCAATTGCAATCAGAGCCTGGAAGAGCATCATGCTCATACCGTTGTATACACGGGTGCAGCCTGCTTCCTTTGCCTGCTTCATCATCACGGTCTCGCGTGGTGCATATACGGTATCGGTTACGATCAGGTCTTTGCGGAAGTAAGACGGATCCGGGATATTGGACAGATCCTCAAGCGGATGCATGCCAACACCGGTTGCATCACAGAAAAGGTCTGCTTCCTGCATCTTTTCTTTCAGAAGATCCAGATCAGCCAGATCATGCATATAAGCCTTACATTCGGAGTTTTTGTTAATGATATCAACGATCTCTTCTCCGCGAGCATAGAATTTATCCTTCACGTTGAAGATATGCATCTCAGCGATTCCGTCTAAGGCTCCGCGCACTGCGATAGCGGTTGCAGCACCGCCGGTTCCGATCAGAACCATCTTCATGCCCTTAAAGTCAATGCCTTCTTCTTTGATACCCTGCCAGTAACCCATACCGTCGGTATTGTAGCCCTTAAGGTAGCCGGTTACGTTGCCGTTTTCATCACGGGTATTCACAATGGTGTTGATAGCGCCGCACAGTCTTGCTGCGTCATCTACCTCGTCCAGATATTTATGAACGACGGTCTTATTCGGCATAGAAATGTTGGAGCCCAGCATTTTCAGGGCACGGATGCTCTCTACTGCTGCCTCGAGTGTGTCGTTGTCAACCTCAAATGCAAGCTGGATTACGTCATCACCATTCTTGTCATAAGCAAGGTTGTGGGTGGTCGGAGACTGGGTGTGGCGGATCGGGTAAGCCATTAATCCTACTAATTCGGTATGTCCTGTAATGTTTGGCATAATATTTTCCTCTTTTCTTTAAAATTATTGTAATTGTTCAGAGCCAACCTCCAAAGTGCCTGGCTCTGAACAGTGACAAATTTTCTTCTTTTACTCAAGCGGAGCCAATTCGATGAAGCCTCTTGCTTCTAATACATTTAAGATCGCGCGTCCTTCCATGGTTCCTTCCATGATGCGGCGGGCACGAACAGAATCTCCGATCGGATATACAAAGGTATCGGTATTCTCAAAGGCCTCTTCCAGATCTGCCAGGATCGGATTGTTTGCACGCATGCCAAGGCAGTTAAAGCCAAGGTCGAAATCAAGCTTTTCAATGGTTCCATCCGGCAGCTTCACGGTAAACGCATTCTCGCTTACCTCCTGCAGGGCGGTATTGACATATTCCTTTACTCCGTAGGTATCGTGGGTCTCACGCATGGAGCACTTGGTGATCGGGTCTGCCAGCATACCGATCTGCGGAAGCATATCCACGATGGTGCATTTTGCACCGCGCGGTGCGAAGTATTCGATCACATCCAGGCCTACAGAGCCGCCGCCGACTACAACCACCTTTTTATCCTTGCAAAAATCCTCCGGATAAGCGCCGGATTTTACCTTCTGGATCATCTCAAAGATCGTGTCAACATGACCTGCTGCCACTTCTTCTCTCAGACCCTTGATCGGCGGAACAACCGGAACGGAACCGGTGGCATTGACCACGATATCCGGCTTGAACTGTTTGATCATGTCTACGTTTGCCTCATGATTCAGGAAAATGTAGAGGTTATTCAGCTTCTTAGCCCGTGCCTCTAAATATTTCGGGAAATCCTTCATACGATTCTTGCTCGGAAGATCGGAGATGAAGGTAGAAAGTCCGCCAAGACTGCCGCTCTTTTCTAACAAAAAGACGTTGCAGCCAACCTCTGCTGCCGTACATGCTGCCTCAAGACCTGCGGTACCGCCGCCGACTACAACCACGTTGCAGTTTTTGTTGACCTTCAGCTTCTTATATACATCACCCTCCGGAACTGCCGGGTTTACCGTACAGCGGATCGGGCGGTTAACGCCGATACGGTTGCCTGCACAGCCTACGTTGCAGGAGATACATTTACGAAGGAGCTCTTCCTCGCCGGTCTGTACCTTCTTTACCCAGTTCGGCTCTGCAATGAGGCCGCGTCCCATGCCGACGATGTCGACATCACCGCTCTCAAGAACCTTCTCTACGATCTCCGGATCACGGTAGTTTCCTGCATTGATGACCGGTTTCTTAAATTTATCTTTTACGGCTCTTGCCATATAAGAACGCCAGCCATCCGGAAGGAAGTTGGAATCGATCTGGTACTGTAAGGATGGATTTAAGCCGCAGGATACGTCGTACATATCCACGTACTCATCCAGATATTCCAGATACTCAAGCGTATCCTCCAGTGTATTGCCTCCCGGTACACGCTCCTCAGCGGAGATGCGGACAATGATCGGGAAATCAGAGCCTACATTTTTACGTACCTCCTCAAGAACCAGCTTCGGGAAACGCATCCGGTTCTCAACGGAGCCTCCGAACTCATCGGTTCTTTTATTGTAGTACGGGGAAATAAACTGGCTCATCAGATAGGAATGGCCGCAGTGGATCTCGATCGCATCGAAGCCGATCGCCTGCACACGCTTTGCAGCCTCTCCGTACTTTCTGACGGTGGTCAGGATTTCGTCTTTTGTCATCGGCCGCGGAATCTCGCCACCTGCCTTGGTCGGAATATTGGAGGATGATACGGTCTCCATACCGGTTCTTGCGGAAGAAGCCGAAGCTCCCGCATGGTTGACCTGGATCGCTACCTTCGCGCCGTTCTTGTGAAGATTCTCCACAAGCTGATAATAACGCGGCATGAAGCTGTCGTGGTCAATACGGATCTGGCTCGTGCCGTTGGAGCCTGCCGGATATTCGATATTCGCATTTTCCAGAATGATCAGTCCGGTTCCTCCCTTTGCACGAAGGGAATAGTAATTCATATGGCGGTTACTCATTTCACCGCTGGTCTCGCCATAGTTGGTACCCATTGGGGTCATTGCAATTCGATTTTTCAGTGTCATATGACCAATACTGATTGGTTCAAAGATTTTTGGATATTTGCTCTGCATGATAAATATTCTCCTTTGCTCACTCCATGAGAGGCATCCTCGTGTTTGTGACACTTTTATCATACTCGTTTTGCTTAAAAATTAACAATATCTTTGAGATAAATTTTCAATACGTTTTTGCTATCGTTTTCTTCTTCCTCAAGGACCCCGTCAAGACGGGCCATCTCCTTCATATATTCAATGAAACGATCCACCGCCGGCAGCCGGTATCGGTCTTTGATCCAGAACATAAAGACCCGGTTGTAGACCTCAAGATCTTCGATCGCATGGATGCTGACCCCGGGAGCATGAGCCAGGATATCCGTCTGCGGCATCAGCGCAATACCGAAATTTTCCCGCACCAGAGCAACAATGGAGTATTCGTCCGGACACTCCACGATAATGTCGGGATGAATGTCGTATTTCACATATAAAGCGCGGGTATGGCTTCCCATCCAGGTATCCTTGTCGTAGCCGATCACCGGATAATGGTTCAATTCGCCCAGCGGAATGCTTTCCTTTTCTGCTAACGGATGATCCTGAGGCGTGATGATCACAAGCTTCTGGTTTCTTACCGGAAAATATTCCATATCATCCTTTTCCGGGCTGCCTCCGAAGCCTACATCCAATTCACCGGAACGCACCTTTTTAATGATGGCCGGAGTATGGTTCTGCCAGAAGTTAAAGACTACCTTCTGATTTTCCGGCCTCTCCAAAAAGAGCTTGACCCGGTGTGGAATATAATGCCCCGCGAGCGGAAACACATAGCCGATGTCAATTTTTCCTCCATCAGAGGAAAGCTCCTGCATCTTCCCTACCGCGATATTGCAGTCCGAAAGAATACGGTCTGCATAATCCAAAAACATATGCCCTGCCTTGGTCAGCTTCACGCCGCGGCCGTCTTTTTCAAACAGCATCACGCCAAGCTCCTTCTCCAACGATGCCATCGACCGGCTTAAGGAAGGCTGGGAAATATAAAGCTCCTCTGCTGCCTGATGATAATTTTCTAAATTTGCTACTTTCTGAAAATATAAAATCTGATTGAATGTCATATGTAATGTCTCCAATTGCGTTTGTTATGTCTTATATATAGTATAACACATCCGATTGATAGTTTAAACGTATTATTTTAACGCTGTAAAAGCATTAGACTTTCCTTATTGTACTTGATAAAATAATGTCAATGAGTGTGTTATTTTTTTCACATTAACATTGCGGCTGTGTTTGTGACAAAGCATAATTGACTGCAATCAATACAGAAGGAGAAAACCATGAACAAAAAATATCTTCCAAGTGCAATGGTCATGTACTTAAACTATTTTATCCATGGCGTTGGCTGTTCCATCCTCGGACAGGCCGTCATCAAAGAGGCGCTGGCTGCCGCCTGGGGCGTGGAAGTTATGGCGATCACCGCCATCTCCGCAGCTCTCGGACTGGGACGTCTGCTTGCCCTTCCATTTGCCGGACCGCTTTCCGATAAACTCGGACGGCGCATTTCCACTGCGATCGGCAGTGCTTCCTATGCCGTATACCTGTTTGGAATTGCCCTGGCATTCCGCGCCGGAACAAACGGCGGTTACCAGATTGCCTATGTCTGTGCGATCATCGGCGGCATCTCCAATTCCTTTTTGGATACCGGCATCTATCCGGCTGTTGCTGAGATCATATACAGCGCACCGGGCGTCGCAACCATGGGAATCAAGTTTTTCATTGCCATCGCGCAGATGCTGCTGCCCTTCGTACTGGGCGTTGCAGTAACCACAACGGCCTCCGGCATGATTTCCTACAACCCGTTATTTATCGGCTGTGCCTGCCTTTATGTTATTTTATTTATCCTCATCTTCCTGTTTCCGCTGCCGGATTCCGGAACGAAATCCAAGGGTAAATCAGAGGGTCTGATCGCAAGCCTGAAGCATACCAACTTCTCCGTGGAATCCGTTGCCATGATCGTGATCGGCTTCACCTGCACCGGTACCTTCCAGCTTTGGCTCAACTGTGCACAGAACTTTGCAAAAGAAAACGCAGGCTGGGCAAATCCGTCCATCATGCAGTCTTACTATTCTGCCGGAACCCTGGCAGCACTGGTTGTAACCTCCCTGCTGACCCGCAAGATCAAAGACGTACGCTTCATCCTGTTTTACCCGGTGATCTGCCTGGTTACCCTGATTGCCGTTTTAGTCGGTCACAGCCAGACTCTGATGATCGCAGGCGCCTTCATCATCGGCTGGGCAGGAGCCGGCGGACTTTTACAGATCGTAACCTCTGTCTGCAATATGCTCTTCCCAAGAATCAAGGGAACTGTAACCGCCCTGGTTATGATTGCTTCTTCCTTATGTAACTATACAATTTTAACTGCTGCTTCCAAAATGGCACCGTCTCATGTTATGATTATGAATATCGTGCTGACTGCCATCGGCGTGCTCCTCGGACTCTTCGTCAATGCACGCTACGCAAAAATGATCGCACTCGCAGAAGGCGGAAACAACGAATAAATATTTTATTAAGAAAGGAACTTCCATCATGAATACCATCAAAGTCAGAAATATTGAAATCGGCTCCGGCGCACCAAAGATCATAGTGCCGATCGTAGGCGTTACCAAAGAAGAGATCATTAACGAGGCAAAGACCTTTGATTCCATCCCGGTTGACGTTGTAGAGTGGCGTGTAGACTGGTTTGAGGGTGTCTTCGATTTCGCAAAGGTAGAAGACGTATTAAAAGAGCTTCGTTCCGTTCTCGGCGAGATCCCGCTTCTTATGACCTTCCGTACCTCCAAAGAGGGCGGCGAGAAGGCAATCGATACCGACGCTTACGCAGAGCTGAACATCAAGGCTGCCCAGACCGGTTATGTAGATTTTGTTGACGTAGAGATCTTTACCGGTGATGAGGTCGTAACCAAGATCATCGACGGCGTACACGCTGCAGGTGTAAAAGTTATCGCTTCCAACCATGACTTCCACAAAACACCTGCAAAAGCCGATATCATCTATCGTCTGCGCAAGATGCAGGATATGAATGCAGATATCCCGAAGATCGCTGTTATGCCGCAGAACAAAAAAGATGTCCTGACCCTGCTTGCTGCTACCGAGGAGATGACCTCCCTGTATGCAGACCGTCCGATCATCACCATGTCCATGGCCGGAACCGGTGTGATCAGCCGTCTCTGCGGTGAAGTATTCGGTTCTTCCATGACTTTCGGTGCTGCAAAGAAAGCATCCGCACCGGGTCAGATGGGCGTAAAGGACTTAGAAACCGTCTTAACTCTGCTCCACAATGCAATGTAATATTCGACTTTAGCAGTTATTATCCATATCATTTTAACTTCGCACAACAAAAGACCTGCTGCCTTTCCTGCAGGTCTTTTGTTGTAATGTAACTTATCAGAATTATCTTTACTTGTGAGGGAATTATTCATGAAAAAAACACTTCACTGGCTGGATGAAAACCTTGAGGAATTTCTTCTGGTAGTCATGCTGGCTGCGATGACACTCATTATGGGATTTCAGGTGTTTTCCCGCTATGCGCTGGGACAGTCACTTTCCTGGTCCGAGGAGATCACGAGATATATCTTTATCTGGAGTGGCTTTTTGAGCGTCAGCTACTGCAGCAAAAAATGCCTTTCTATCAAGATCGAACAGTTCGTTGCTGCCTTTCCGCGCAGAGGAAGAGCGATTTTTAAGGTTGTAAATCATACCTTTGAGCTTATTTTTTTCCTGTATATGATCCCGTTTTCCTACTCCTATATGATGTCGGCCGTAGAAAGCGGTCAGCTATCACCGGCCTGTAGGATTCCGATGTACTATATTCAGGCCGCACCCTTTGTATCCTTTGTTCTGGTAACCTTCCGTATTCTGCAAAGATGGATCATCGAATTCCGTGTTGCACGGGGAGAAAATGTTTATGACCCGGCACATCCGGAGAGAAACACACCGGAATCCTTTATCCAAGCCAACGCAGATATGCCGGAAACCGGATCAAACGGAACAAGGGCATTCATTGAATCCAATACAACCACCGGAAAGGAGAAAAACTGATGCCTGCTGCTCTCTTGTTTCTTATTTTTGTCGTGCTGCTGATCATCGCGATTCCGGTGTCGATCACGCTCGGTATTGCCTCGGTTCTTCCGTCTGTCTTTGATCCGTCCTTTACGGTCGGAGCCAAATATCTGATCCGAGCCATGTTTGGCGGTCTGGACTCCTTTCCGCTTCTGGCCGTGCCGATGTTCGTTTTATCCGGTATCATCATGGCTAAGGGCGGTATTTCAAAGAAATTATTCGATGTTTTTGCCTTCTTTCTCGGTAATTTCACAGCCGGAATGCCATGCGCAGTCATTGTAACCTGCCTTTTTTACGGTGCCATATCCGGATCCGCTCCTGCAACGGTTGCCGCTGTAGGAAGCATGACGATTCCGATTTTAAGCTCCCTTGGCTATGATCTGACCTTCTCTACAGCCATCGTAGCTGTGGCCGGCGGCTTGGGCGTGATCATCCCGCCAAGTATCCCCTTCATCATGTACGGCATGGCATCCGGTGCCTCAGTCAGCAACCTGTTTTTAGCAGGCGTCATTCCGGGGCTTATGATCGGACTGCTCCTTATGATTTATGCCATCTATTACTGTTTCCGCTATGGCGAGGATAAAGAAAAAATCCACAAGGAGATCCATCAGCTGCACGAAAAAGGTCTGCTCCGTGTTCTGCGCGAAAGCTTTTTCGCCTTATTAAGCCCTGTGATCATCCTGGGCTGTATCTACACCGGAGTAGCTTCTCCTACAGAAGCAGCAGTGATATCGGTTTTTTACGCCCTGTTTGTCAGCCTGTTTCTCTACCGGACGATGAAATTGAAGGATATCCCACCGATTTTCGTGGAAGCCATCAAGACCTTTACACCGATCCTGTTTATTCTGGCTGCCTCGACTGCCTTTTCCAGAGTTTTAACGCTGATGCAGGTGCCTCAGGCTGTCAGCACCTTCATCCTGGAGCATTTTAACAGTCCGATTGCTATTCTGCTTGTCATCAACATCTTCCTGCTTATTGTAGGAATGGTGATGGACACCACGCCGGCTATCCTGATCCTGACTCCGATCCTTCTTCCGATCGTAACCGCCATCGGCATGGATCCGGTCCAGTTTGGTGTGATCATGGTGGTCAACCTGGCCATTGGTTTTGTAACTCCGCCGATCGGAGTCAACCTCTTTGTTGCCAGCTCACTGACCGATGTTCCGATCATGGATATTGCAAAAAAGGCGATGCCTATGATTGGGCTGTTTTTGATCGCACTTCTGCTGATCACCTTTATACCGGTTATATCACTGGGGCTTTTATAAAATGGTAACTGTTCAGAAAGGAGGTCTTGCCATGAATTTCATTAACAAACTTATGTCCCACCGTAAGTTCTCCGGGCCTGCTGCTGCAGTTTTTTCTTTTTCCGTCCTGTTTGGCAGTGCCCTTACACTCACCGGATGTGCTTCAAATCAGACCGAGCAGCGTTACTCCTGGCCGCTTGCCACCGCAAGCCCGGAGGACACGGTCACACAGCTTTATGCCGAAAAATTTGCGGAAAGAGTCAGTGAATTAAGCAATGGCTCCATGCGTATTCAGGTTTATGCCAATTCCACACTCGGCGGTGACCGGGATCTCTTAGAGACCTGTGCCGACGGTGATATCCCTTTTGTTGTACAGAATACTGCACCTCAGGTTTCTTTCATGAAAAATCTGGCAGTATTTGATCTTCCCTGCGTGTTCGATTCGCTGGAGGATTGCAGAAATAAACTGGATGATCCGGAATTTTACAATCTGATCGGCCGGGTATATACCGATGGCGGATATCATCTGCTGGGCATGGCCGATCAGGGTTTCCGCGTCATGAGCACCAACAAACCGGTCTATTCTTTAAGCGATTTCAAGGGTCAGAAAATCCGAACCATGGAAAACAGCTATCACCTTGCATTCTGGAAATCCATCGGTGCCAATCCGACTCCGATGAGCTTCAGTGAGGTGTATATCGGCCTTCAGCAGCACACGATCGACGCCCAGGAAAATCCCTATGAGGTAATCGTTTCCAACCGCCTCTACGAACAGCAGGATTATGTAGTCGAGACCAACCATCTCCCGCACCTGATCTCACTCATCGTCAACGATGATTTCTTCCAGAATCTCTCGGACGAAGAGCAAAAAATCATGACCCAGGCTGCCAAGGAAGCCACGCAGTACGCAAGAGCACAGTCCGATGCACGTATTTCAGACCGTCTGGCAACGATCGAGGATAGCGGAACGCAGATTTTGACCCTGTCTGAGGAAACAAGAAACGAGGTCAGACAGGCTGCCGGAACCGTGTATGAAAGTATCAAAGAAAACATTTCACCGGAAATATACAAATCTTATACAGGACAATAAGTTCTAAACAGTTATCTGATTTTTAACGCAAAAAATGGTTCGGGTGTCAAAACACCCGAACCATTTTTTATTCTGCGAAGTATTTCTCCATAACCTCTTTTGCCGGCATCTCCTGACCGGTGTAGAGCTTGAAGGCCTCCGCACCCTGCCAGAGCAGCATACCGATGCCCGGAATGGTCTTGCAGCCTGCCGCTGCGGCATCCTTTAAGAGCTTGGTCTCTCTCGGATTGTAAACGACATCGGAAACCACCAGGTCTTTTCTGAATATGCTGGTATCGGTGATCAGGCTCTGATCATCCATCGGCTTCATGCCGACACGGGTTGCATTGGTGAAAATATCACTGTCTGCAATCTCTCTGTGGAAGGCTTCCTGGTCTGCTAAGTCAAAGAGGTTGACCGTGCAGCCGGATACATGCTCGCGGATCTTTTTCACGGTTGCCTCTGCATTCGCATAGAAGGAATCCTTGATCGCAAAGATGGAGATCTCGCGCATGCCTTCTAAGGCTGCAGTGATCTCGATGGCCGTTGCTGCTCCGCCGGAGCCGGTGATCGTCATCTTCTTTCCTTTGATCTCAAATCCGTTTTCACGGCAGTTTCTTACCCAGCCAAGACCGTCGGTATTGTGACCGATCAGTTTTCCATTGTCATTGACAACGGTGTTTACAGCACCGATCAGCTCTGCTGCCTTGGAAAGCTCATCGCAGCAAGCCAGGGTTGCAGTCTTGCACGGCATGGTAATGTTAAAGCCTTTGACATTCAAAAGGCGAAGTGCCTTGATTGCCTCTGCTGTTTCCTCTTCCTTAATATCATAAGCAAGATATGCATAGTCCAGTCCCAGCTTGTTAAAGCTGTAGTTGTACATAGCCGGGGAACCGGAATGTCCGACCGGACTTCCGATCAGGCAAAGCATTTGTGTATGTCCGCTGATTTCCATTGTATCTCCTCCTCTTTCTGAATTATACAGATAAGGCTTATTTTACCTGTTTTTTCTTCCGTTGGCAAGTGATACATCTTTGTCACTGTTGACATTTATAAAACAATTACTAATGTCACAACAATGCATACAATACTGATCACGGCGGAAATGGAATTCAGAGCACTCGAAAGGCCAAAATCCTCTCCGAGATCTGCGGAAAATGCAGGAACTGCTGCTGAGATCGGACTAAATACCAAAAATGCCAGTGCCTGACGATATTCCAGATCCATAGGCAGCAGGTGAAACAGGCCGATTGCCAGCAATAGGGCGATGCCATACCGAAATACGAGGATCTTAGCCATAAATCCAAACTGCTCCCGGCTTCCGGAAATATTTAAGCCCACACCCAGCATCAGCATGGCCAGAAACGGATTGGCATTTCCCAGAAGATCCGAGAAGGTCACGATGATATCCGGGATCTCGATATGAATCAGATTCAAAATCATGATCACGATATAGGTGTCAAAGGGAACGGAACTAAGCAGGGTCTTTCCGATCAGGCTGATATCAAATTTTCCGCCCCGCTTGATCATGGAGGCAATGCTGTAGGAGCCGCCCAGACATACAAAGGCATTGCCCGTATCAAACAGGATCGTCGTCAGCATACCGGCCGGTCCCAAAAAACTCTGTACAAAGGGCATGGTAAAGGTACCGATGTTGTAGCCGGAGATGTTTAACACCTCAAAGGCCCGTTTTTCTTTTGTGGAATGCAGATTCAGCAGATACATAATCGTCATATAGAGGACATTGCCGCCAAATCCGAACAGACACAAAACCAGCAGCGACGGCGCAATCTCCCGTCCTGCCACACTGCTGATCAGCGCTGCCGGAAGCGTGATCTTCATAACGATCTTCGATAAGAGATAAAAATCTTCTTTTTTAAAAAATCCCGTTCTCCGCAGCACATGCCCCAGAATGATCACTGCGACAAAGCAGGCTGCCCGCATCAAAATTGCACCCATAACTCCTTTACCCCTTCCTTTTTGTTCATACCTCGTTCATAAATCATTCAAAAACCTTTTACAAAATCAACATGATTTCTTCACGTTTTCTGCCTATACTGTAACCATAAACAACAGGAACGAACAAGTTGTTTATAAAACGCTTACAAGATTTTTTTCATAATACTTGAGCTGATAACGAAAGTTGTCAGCTCTCCTCCCTTTTTATAAGAAGTGAAGCAGGTGCATTTCCCGGCACCTGCTTTTGTTTGTTTATAGGAAACTGCCTGCATTTTCAATATTATGAAAGCGCTTTCATTTATCCAAACATCTAAAGTATACACGATGATCCGATTTTTGTGAATCCCATTTGTATTTGAAATCTGCAACTGCTATAATTCCGTTATAGGAGGTACAACCATATGCCCGGATTTACCACACACTACATCTTAGGAATGAAGGCCTACAATGACCTTCCAAACAATCAGTTAAAATACATCATCGCCAAGTACCGCTGGCTTTACCAGCTTGGCCTGCAGGGGCCGGATATCTTTTTCTATAATATCCCCATCCTGCGGCACCGCGACTACCGCAACGTAGGTTCTTACATGCATGAGCATCATATCCAGGACTTTTTTGTCAGCTATCTGCACCAATTAAGTACCGTGAAGTCCCGTCAGCAGCGGGAGGAGGGACTGGCGTACTTCTGCGGCTATTTAAGCCACTACATCGGGGATTCGATCTGTCACCCTTATGTATACGGGCGCATTGGCTACGATGCCAAAGCACCCACCAGCCAGGCGCATGGACGTCATGCTGCCCTGGAAAACGATATCGACGCCATCCTTCTGTGGAAGTATAAGCGCAAAAAACCATCTCAGTTTAATCAGGCAGCCACGATCTGCCTAAACGGCATGGAGACGCAGTTCATCTCCCGTTTTTTGGCCGAATGCATCAATGAAGCCTACTATCCCATCACCTACAGCAACAACTTTCAGGTGACTCCGGCCATGATCCATCGCTCCATCCTGGCTCTGCGCTTCGGCTGCCGCACCCTGGCGGATCCGAAAGGCTCTAAGCGCAACAAAATCGCCTTTGTAGAGAAACTGGTCTTACAAAAACCGGTGGCATCCCAGAAACTGGTAACCGATGAGATCAGTAACCCGCGCGAAGTCTTAAACATCGACCACGCCATCTGGTGCAACCCCTGGAACCGCAAACTGGCATCCAATGCATCCTTCCCGGATCTTTTCCGCCAGTGCCTGCAAAAAAGCAGCAGCGTATATGCCATCCTAAACTCCTACTTAAGCAGCGAGCTTCCGTCAGACAAAAAAGACATGGAACCGCTGCTGCATGAGCTCGGAAGCTATTCGTATCACAGCGGATTATACGTAGCAGACTAAAAAGATGGAGACCGGTGCTCCCTTAGCGGATCACCTGGTCTCCATCTTTCATGCAATAATGCTTTTCTACGTTTAATTCCTTCATCCACGCCTTAGTTTCCGGTGTCGTGTACTGTCCGCCCTCGTTATCCCACAGCCACTGGGGAGTCGGCCAGAAACAGATTTTCGGACTGACTGCCTCATAAAATTCCTTTGTCACGGCATGCTGTCCATGATGCGCCATCTGTACGATATCAGCCTTCAACTCTTCTTTTTTAACAGTTTCCAGTACATGATTGCCGCCGTCCACCTGCAGATCACCGGTAAAGAGGATGGTAACGCCGTTGACAAGCATCCGGTATACCATGCTGGCATCATTTCCGTCTCGCTCTCCAACATGGTCAGCATCCGGCTCATAACGGTCGTTTAAGACGGTAATGCAGACATCATCCACCAGGATCTCATCGCCTTTTTTTACCGGACAGGCCTCGCCCTTCGGAAGTCCGGATATCGCCTTGAGGATGGAATCTGCGGTTCCGAGATCCCCCAGCTCATGCGTTTTATACCAGTCCAGAGAGGCAAAATTATAGTAAATGTGATCAATGGTGATGCCGGTATCCTCTCCGTCTGCCTCACTCTGCAGGAGATTTAAAAGAGCTCCCACATGGTCGGTATGGGCATGGGTCAGAAACCAGGCCGACACATGGCCGCCTTTTTTTTGGATCGCTTCTTTTAAGTGATCGGCATCATCCCACCAGCCGCCGTCTACCACGATCAGGCTGCCTTTTTTTGTTTCCAGAAGAAAGGACATCATCTGCGCCTTTGTCTGTCCGGCAAGCATGGTCAGCTCGGCGCCGCCAAGGATCGGCTCGGTCTGAGCCTCAATCTCCTCCTCGGTTTTTCCCTGAGCCTTAAGCTCTTTTATTTTTTCACCCTCGGTCATAAGCTCCACATCCTCATAGGTTCCGATGCTGCTTATCTGTTCCGTTTTATGGGCGGATTCGGATGCCTCTGCTTTCCCGGCCCGAAGGCTTTTCTTTGCTGCAAACAAGCAGCCAAGGACAAGCACCACAGCAAGCACCACTCCCAGGATCACAAGCCACATGCTCCTGTGCCGTCTGTAGCTGCGGTATCTTCTGGCGGCAGCACGGTCGATGGTCACCTCCATCTGCCAGCCGATCTTTCTGCTGCCGCCTCTTTTGTATCTGTGTCTTCTGCCAAACATTCTCATAAGATCCCCTTGCTTTTTCCGCCTTGCGGTGATATCATGTTCAATATAATTCATTTTTTAGTTTTTTTGAACAGGAGGCCGTTATGAAACATCCAACTGACCACGCTGTCTTGCAGACATCGCTGCTTTGCCGGATCGACTGGTTTACCACACTGGTTCCCTTCTTCTGCATCCTGGCACTCTGTGCCTGGTTTATCGTAAGCCCAAAGGATTCTGCTGCCGCCATCGGCTCTGTACGCAATTTCCTCGGTGACGAGATGGGAAGCTATTACCTGATCATCGGTCTTGGCGTCTTTGTCTGCTCTCTCTATATTGCCTTTTCCAGGTTTGGCAGGATCCGTCTGGGCGAGACCGAAAAACCGGTCTATACCGGCTTTCAGTGGGGTTCCATGATCTTTACCGCGGGCCTTGCTGCCGACATCCTGTTCTATTCCTGCTGCGAGTGGATCCTCTATGCTTCGGATCCGCATACCGCCGAGATGGGAACGGTCCATGACTGGGCTGCCACCTATCCCTTGTTTCACTGGGGTCCGATCCCCTGGGGCTTTTACCTGGTACTGTCTGCGGCCTTTGGCTTTATGCTCCATGTCCGCAAGCGGACCAGACAGAAATATTCCGAAGCCTGCCGCCCGGTTCTTGGAAACAAGGTAGACGGGATAGCCGGAAAGCTCATCGACCTGATCGCAGTTTTTGCGCTCCTCGCAGGAACCGCCACCACCTTTTCCCTGGCAACTCCGCTGCTTTCCGGTGCCATCAGTCAGGTGACCGGCATTTCCCAGAGCACGGGACTTACCCTGGTGATCCTCATTGTGGTCTGTGCCATTTATACCTTCAGCGTCTACTTTGGCATGAAGGGTGTCCAGCTCTCCGCTGCCACCTGCACCTACCTCTTCTTTGGTCTTTTGGCCTACGTTTTCTTCTTCGGCGGTCAGACGCGCTTTATCATTGAAGAGGGCATCACGGCTCTCGGCAACCTGACCCAGAACTTCATCGGTCTTTCCACCTGGGCGGATCCTTTAAGGACTTCATCCTTTCCCCAGACCTGGACGATTTTCTACTGGGCCTACTGGATGGTCTGGTGCGTAGCCGTACCATTCTTCATCGGCTCCATCAGCAAGGGCCGCACCCTGCGCCAGGTCATCCTTGGCGGTTATGTATTCGGCATTTCCGGAACCTTCAGCTCCTTTATCATCATGGGAAACTACGGTCTCGGCCTGCAGATGCACGGAAAGGTGGATGTGCTCTCGGGCTATGCTGCAGACGGAAACCTTTATCATGCCATCCTGGATATCCTCGGGCAGCTTCCGCTGTCCAAAGCAGTCCTCATCCTCCTAGTTTTATGCATGATCACCTTCTACTCCACATCCTTTGACTCCATCACCATGGTGGCCTCCACCTACACCTACAAGGAGTTAAAGAGTGATGAAGAGCCGCACCGGAATGTTAAGCTGTTCTGGGCCATTTTCCTGATCCTGCTGCCGTTGGCACTGATCTTTTCGGAAAATTCCATGTCCAACCTGCAGACTGTATCCATCATCGCAGCCTTCCCGGTCGGGATCATCATGCTGCTGATCATTGCTTCCTTTTTCAAGGATGCCGATGCGTATTTGAAAGAAAAGGAACCGCAATAGTTAAAATTTCGCAACTGCCTGCCGCCAAAAGAGATCCGCCGACAAAACGCTCCACGAGGATGCGCACTCGGCGGATTTTTTCGTCTTAAATGTCCTTTTTTTCTACGTTCTGTGTCTCTTCCACGATATAGATCGGCCGATCCTTCAGCTCGCTGAACAAAATCGCGATATATTCGCCGATGATACCCACGATCAGAAACAGGATCGCAAACATGAAGCAGATCAGGATCACAATCGTCGCATATCCGCTCGGGGCGCCCTTACGGGTAAGCAGCGTATAGACCATGACCGCCACCCCCAAAAGTCCGGCAAAGGCTCCGGCATAAATGCCGAGCTTTAACGGCAGGTTGGAAAAGCACATGATGGTATTTAGGGAAAAGGTTAAGAGCTTTTTGATGCTGTATTTACTCTCTCCTGCCACCCGGTCGTGCGCCTCGTAGGTAATCGTTGCCTTTCGAAAGCCGATGCTCTGCACATAGCCGCGCAGGAAGCGCACCTTTTCCCGGTAATTTTTCCGCAGCACCTCTGCAGCTTCCTTTGATATCGCGAAAAAGTCCGAGGCATTTGGCTCAAACTTTACATCCGAAAGAGTATTGATGACCCAGTAAAATCCGGCAGAGGTAATGTTCTTAATCAGTCCGGCGGACTTATTCTTCGTCCGCACCATGCTGATGACTCCGCATCCTTCTTCCAATTTCCGCACGATCTCCGGCAGGCATTCCGGCGGATGCTGCAGATCGGCATCCATGCAGACGATGCCGTCTCCGTCCGCATAGTCAATCCCCGCGATCATGGCCGCCTCGTGACCGAAATTACGAGAGAAGGATATCACTCTCACCTTCTCGTCTCTGGCTGCATACTCTCTTAGGATCGTAAGACTGTCATCTCTGCTTCCGTCGTTGACAAACAACAGCTCATAATCCCAGGGAAGGATCTCAAGGATCAGCTTTGTCGTCTCATAAAACATAGGCAGCGCCTGCTCTTCGTTGTATACCGATACGACTACCGATAATTTCTTTTCCATTATGCTTCCTCGTCCATAACCTTGATGTCTGCTGTAGAATGCGCCGGTACCCGCTCCGACTCCGGCGGGAGTTTCATGTAATCTCCATACACCCAGGTTAAGACCTCGTGCGCATACTTTGATGCCATCAGGGTCTCTCCTGCAAATTCCACATCTGTGATCTCCTCGCACCATTCCCTCTTGATTGTCACATAGAGGTAATCCGGCTGATAGTTGCTGTAATAGCGCAGATTGCTGCGGCCATGCGTATCCTTCCGTGCCGCTGCATGCTGCATCTGAAAGATCAACTTCATCGGGAGCAGCCTGCCGAGGGCAGAGCCGCCTCCCACAGCCAGCTTATGAAACAGACTGTACTTCGAAAAATCCAGGTGATACCGGTGTCCCATGGCCAAAAGGTAGATGCTCTTGTGGAGCAGTCTGGTAAATCCGGCTGCGGCCTTGTTCTGCGGCAGCTCATCAATGATGAACAGATCCACCCAGAGATGATTCAGCTTGCCCTCGTAATACCGCACCTCGGGGGAATCCTCATGACGGCGGCTGTTTTTATAGATCACCCTTGCTGTAAAATCAAAAAATGCCTTTCCGCCCTGAAAATCCTCCGGCATCAGAAGCTCCATGGTATCCGGAAGCTCCCGCTTTACCACCTTTAAAAAAGCCTCATAATTGTTTCTGGTAAAAGCGATATCCGCATCGTCATCCCAGGGGATAAAGCCCTTATGGCGGACGGCACCGAGCAGGGTGCCTCCGTCCAGCATATATTTGATCTTATATTTTCTGCAGATCCGGTCGATCTCCTTTAAGATTTTCAAGTTGATCTCGTGAACCTTTGTTAAATCGTACTGCATGTTCGACCTCTTTTCCGACTGACTGTCACGAAAGCCTATCGGTTGATCGCTTCGCGAATCGTCTTTGCCATGTAATCGATCATCTCATCGCTCATGCCCGGATAAACGCCAACCCAGAAGGTGTCCTGCATGATGCGGTCGGTGTTGGTCAGCTCGCCCACGATGCGATAACCGCGGTTTTCCTGTCGCAGCTGATCAAAGCACGGATGCTTTGTTAAATTTCCGGCAAAAAGCATACGAGTCTGTACGCCCTTTTTCTCCACATACTGAACCACAGCATTGCGGTCCACACCCTCCTTGCAGGTGATGAGGAAGCCAAACCAGCTCGGTCTGGAATTCTCACACGGTTCCGGGAGGATCAGCTTGTCTGTGGTATCTGTTAAAGCTTCCTTTAAACGGTCAAAGTTATGACGTCTGCGCTCTACAAAACCCGGGAACTTGTCAAGCTGGGCACAGCCGATGGAAGCCTGCAGATCGGTTGCCTTTAAGTTATAACCGAAATGGGAATATACATATTTGTGGTCATAGCCAAGCGGCAGCTCGCCGTACTGCCTATCAAACCGATGTCCGCACAGATTGTCGTGACCGGACGGGCAGACACAGTCGCGTCCCCAGTCACGGAAGGAACGGATGATCTTGTTTAAGAGCGGATTGTCGGTATAGACTGCACCGCCCTCGCCCATGGTCATGTGATGCGGCGGATAAAAGCTGGAGGTGCCGATATCACCGATGGTGCCGGTGAATTTTTCCTCGCCGTCGATCGTATAACGGCTTCCCAGTGCATCGCAGTTATCCTCGATGAGCCACAGGTTATGACGATCGCAAAAATCCTTCACAGCCTTTAAATCAAAGGGATTTCCCAGGGTATGGGCGATCATGACTGCCTTGGTTTTTTCAGAATATGCCTCCTCGAGCTTTGTCACGTCAATATTGTACTGCGGAATCGTCACATCCACAAATACCGGCACAACTCCGTACTGGATGGCCGGGGTCACCGTAGTCGGAAATCCGGCAGCCACAGTGATCATCTCATCTCCCGGACGCACCTGACGCTCCTTTAAAAGCGGGGATGTCAGGGTCATGAAGGCCACCAGGTTTGCAGAGGAGCCGGAGTTTACGAGGGCACAGTAACGAACACCCAGATATTCGGCTAACTTTTTTTCAAACTCGTCGGTGAAACGCCCGGAGGTCAGCCAGAACTCCAGAGCGCTGTCTACGAGGTTTACCATCTCTGCCTCATCATAAACGCGGGATGCATACGGAATGCGGTCTCCCGGCTCATAAGCTTCCTTATTATCGATATGGTAGGTTTTGCAGTAATCTGCCACCAGGTCAAGGATTTCCCTGCGTGCCTGCTCCTGTGTTTTTTCCATAATATCACTCTCTCCTATCGTCTGCGTCAGCAGATCGTTACCGTTTAATATTCCAGGATCTGCTGATCCATCTTCGCTTTCATGTCCTCACCGGCCAGATAAGCCTTCGACCAGCTGACCGTCTTTTCAATTGCTTCCTGAATATGCCAGTGAGGCTTCCAGTCAAAGGTTTTTTTGATTTTTGAGCAGTCCAGCTTTAAAAAGTTTGCCTCATGCGGTCCTCCGTCATGCCGGTTTACCCACGAGGCTCCATTGCCCCAGATATCGCAAAACAGGGTTACCAGCTCCCCTGTGGTCACGCAGTCGCATTCATCCGGTCCCACATTGTAGTAGCCCTGATAAGCGAGATCTTCATACTGCTTTTCGGCAATCTGAAGATAGGCAAACAGCGGTTCCAATACATGCTGGTACGGCCTTGTGGAATAAGGGTTTCGCACCTCGATCTCTCGTTTTGCCTCCATGGCACGCACACAGTCCGGAATGATCCGGTCATTGGCAAAATCACCGCCGCCGATGACATTACCGGCACGGGCAGTGGAAATGGCACAGTGTCCGTCAGCAAAAAACGATTTCTGATAGCTGTGCGTTACTAACTCCGAGCAGGATTTGCTGTTGGAATACGGATCATAGCCATCCAGCCGATCACACTCCCGGTAGCCATACTCCCACTCCTGATTCTCATAGACCTTATCCGTGGTCACATTTAGAAAGGACTTCACGGAAGGAGTCAGGCGCACGCACTCCAATACGTTTACGGTTCCCATCACGTTGGTTTCGTAGGTATAGACCGGATCCTTGTAGGAATCCCTCACGATCGGCTGTGCCGCCAGATGCAGCACAATCTCCGGCTGTACCCGCTCAAACACTTCTTTCAAATGAGCCAGATCCCGGATATCTCCGATCACGCTGTCCATGGTATCGGAAAGGCCGGCCACCGAAAATAATGCCGGATCGGTCGGTGCCTCAGCGGCATAGCCGGTTACCTTCGCACCGGAAAGTGTCAGGATCCGGCAAAGCCAGGAACCCTTAAATCCGGTATGTCCGGTGACCAGGACGCGTTTTCCCTGATAAAACCTCTTGCATGCATTCAGATCATACTTCATTGTTTTCTCTCCCTGCCACAGCATTTCCTTATTCGTTCCAAATCTTCCACGGTGCATTGCCGGACTGCCACAGATTTTCCAGTAATTTCATCTCCCTCTGGGTGTCCATGCACTGCCAGAAGCCATCATGGTAGAAGGACATCAGCTGTCCTTCGGCTGCCAGGCGGGTCATCGGCTCCTGCTCAAATACCGTTGTGTCATCTTTTAAATAGGAAAAGACCTCCGGGTTCAGCACCATAAAGCCGCCGTTAATGATGGCGCCGTCCGATGCCGCCTTCTCACGGAAGGATCGGATCGTGTTGTCCGGACCGATGTCCAGCACACCCTTTTGCTGGTCAATGCTGACGGTTGTGATGGTCGCGATCTTCCCATGAGACTTGTGAAACTCCACTAATCCATTTAGATCCACGTTGCACACTCCGTCCCCGTAGGTCAGCATAAACGGTTCGTCACCGATGTAGGACTGGATGCGCTTTACGCGGCCGCCGGTCATGGTATTTAAACCGGTATCCACCAGGGTTACCTTCCATGGCTCGGAATAGTTGTTGTGAACCTCCATCTTGTTGTTGGCCAGATCAAAGGTCACATCGGAGGTATGCAGGAAATAATCTGCAAAAAACTCCTTTACGACATACTGCTTATAGCCCAGACAGATCACAAATTCATGAAATCCGAACTCGGAGTAATATTTCATGATATGCCACAGGATCGGTCTCCCGCCGATCTCGATCATCGGCTTCGGCTTTAAATGGCTCTCTTCGCTGATCCGGGTTCCCAGACCGCCGGCCAGAATTACTACCTTCATCTTTTATTTTTATCCTCCATATCGTACTGTAACGATCAATCCGCTGTCATCTTAAGAAGCACTGCAAGACGTGTCACACCTCGTTTTTCCAGCGCGTTCGGCACATAGAAATTGCTCTCAAACCGCAGGGTTACCGGCTGATAAGGCTCCACCTGGATCGTGCATTCCTCATTTTGCTCTGTAAAGTTGATATACTCCGCTGCCTCACCGTCCACATAGACCGTCAGCCACTGATCCTCTGTCAGATCCCGCGGATAGTTAAAGCTTAAATGGATCTCACCGGTGCTTCCGGCCATGACCTGAACCGACGCCTTCTCATCTAACCAGCCGTCATCGTAGAAACCATAGATCGGGCGGCATTTGAATAAAGATGCAGCGTGGGTGATATCCTGGAAACGGTTGTTCTCCGGATCCTCCTGGATCACCAGCATATCATCGGTGATCAGGCCGATTTCCCTAAGATCTTTGATGTGGATCACCTTTACACAGTCATCACGATTTAACCGGTCAAAGACGCGGAAAAATTCGGCCTGGGTAAATTCATCCATCTCAAACTTGTCTCCCACGATATAGATGGTCTTTCCAAAGATCCCCACACCGTACTGTCCATAGGTTTCCTCAGCCAGGGTATTGTAGTGCTCCTGATCTGCCCAGTAGTATAAATTCGGAAAAAGTCCGCGATAATAATGCTCCACCGGCAGCATGAAGAAAACATAAAGTGTAAAGAGGCTTAAGTAAGGAAGCGCCTGGATCCAGCGCCCCCGCTTTGCCATCTGCTCCGTCAGACAACCATACATCCAGGCGAGGAATAATAAGGCTGCTGCCAAGGATACGTACACCCAGCGCATCTCCACGCGGATGGTCACGCTGGAACAGACAATACAGGCACCGATAAAGGCTACGAATAAAAAACCTTTTTGCAGGTACGGCACCATCTTTTTGCCCTTTCGTACGATCCGGATCAGACAGGCCAGCACCAGCACGGCGATCATCAGATCTGCCAGGGCAATCAGAATTGTCACCCAGAGCGGCGCCTCTCTGAAATTCTGACCGTTTAAATGCTCCGGACCTGCATTGATACCGAAAATATAAGCAATCTGGCTCAATACAAAGTGCAATACAGAATTCACAGACATGGTATCTGCCACATCCGTTCCGCCGGTTCCCGGCGGTGAAATGGTTCCGATGAAAATATAGCGCAAAATCTGGATCAGGACAAAACCCAAGGTAGGAGCCGTCCAGAGCTTCCAGCTTTTTGCCAGCTTAAAGAGCAGGGAAAAGTAAAACAACGGAAGCAGCACCATATAGCGCTCATGCACCAGGCAGACACAAAAATAAAGCGCTGCTGCCAGATAAATGTCCAGGTCCGCTGCCCTTTTGTCGGTCTCTCCCAGATATTCCAGTAAAAAATACAGGATCCCGAGCGCCATCCACATGGCCATGGTTTCCATAAGACCAAGGGCCTGACCGATCTGATAGTAGGACATGCGGGACATCAGAAACATGACCGCACATAAAAGTCCCACATAGGCCGTATGGCTGAACTTCCTTGCCATGCGGTAAAGATTGTATGCAAGGCAGGAATTCAGGATAATGTTAAAGGGCACATACCAGTTTATGTGCGTGCCAAACAGCTTCATTTCCGTCCATGCCACCAGGTTATACAAGGCGCGGAAACGGGTACCGCCGCTGGTAAACACTGCCGCAAGGAAGGGATTATCGTTGAAGCAGAACCATTGGTAGAGATCATCCATGTAAAGCCCCTTGATCTCCATATGACGGTTGACCACAAATGCAAACGCGGTAAGCAGGATCAAAACCAGGGCTTCTGTCTTCCAGACATCTGCACGCTTCATCCACTGATACTGCATGGCCTCAGCCTTCTGTCTTCCGCTAAATTCCATCTTTTCCATAAGATTACTCCGTTATTCCTCATAAGCCGAATATGCCTTCCGGTAAAAATGCATGAGCACCTTTACCAGAGGCTTCGGCCATATTTTTTCATACATTGCTGTCTCATCCTCTGCCCGTCTGTGATTTTCGATACAGGCCTTGGTGGTAGCTCCGTCATGGATGCGATAGCGGATCAGCGGACGCTCCATGCAGATGAAACGGCCCGGGCGCTCTGCTAACTTCCACATGGTATCCCAGTCCAGCGCAAATTTGTAAGGCGAATCAAAAAGCGGTATCCCCAACGCCGCCTTATTGTACGTGCAGGACGGACAGATGATGGGATTGCCGAATACAAGCGCTGCCTTTTTCACAAAAGCCCGATCCGCCAGACCGTGAAGCCTCAGCGGCAGACGAAGCAGCATCTTGATAAACTGGATCATGCCCGGTTTTTGCGGCACTTCTCCCTTCAGGATCGCACAGTCTGTGGTAAATACCGTGGTGTCCGGAAAACGTGTCCAGCAGCGTTGTACCTCTGCTGCATAGTCCCGGTGATAACAGTCATCCTGATGAACGATGGTCACCAGGTCGGTATCTGCTGTTTCATAAGCAAAATTCCAGTCATCCTGAATATCGCTTTGCCCGTCCCGCACATAGAGCGGGATATCGTGGATCTTTGCCATGGCCTCTAAAAAAGGACTTGGCGTAGAGGTGCAAAGAATAAGCTTTGTCTTCACCGACTGCCGCTTTAAGGAATGGATGCAGGCATCCAGATAGGGTGAATCCTTATATGCACAGATTGCAAAGGTATGACTGATCATGGCTTCCTGTCTCCTTCCTGTTTTTAGCTGCTGTTTTCATCGCTGCTTTTTTCGTTCTTGCTGTTGTTTTCTTGTTGTCGCTGCCGTTTCCTTTATCAAGACAGACTGTTTCATTCGTCAAAAAAGCCTTCCTCCAGCATCAGACATAAGGCATGATAGATCGGAAGATGCAGCTCCTGGATCTTAAAGGTTTCCGGTTCCGGAACAATGATGGCCACATCCGCACGTTTTCCGAGCTTTCCGCCGTCTTTTCCGGTCAGACCGATCACGCTTAGCCCCTTCGCTTTTGCGACTGTCACGGCGTAATCCACATTTTTGGAGTTTCCGGAGGTAGATATCCCCAGGAATACATCGCCCCTATCCCCATATCCACAGACCTGCTGAGCAAAGATCATGTCAGCATCCACATCATTGGCAAAGGCTGTAGAAAGTCCCGGATGACCATCCAGGGCAATGGCTCTTAAGCTTTTTTGCAGGCTGCGGGCTAAGTTTGCTCCGTGCTCTGAGTTCTCCAGTGCCAGACATTTTTGAAGCTCGTCACTTAACGGGCGGCGTTTTTTAAAGCCCTTCATCAACTCCCCGACAATGTGCTCCGCGTCCGCGCAGCTTCCGCCGTTTCCGGCCACCAGAAGCTTTCCGCCCTTTTGGTAGCAGGCTTCAAGTACCTCGTAGGCCTTTAAAATAGCTTTCCGGTTTGTTTCAAGAACCGGGTAGCGCACAAACAGCTCATCAAAGATTTCCCGCTGTTTCTCTGTTAATCTCATGGTATGCCTCCAGTAAATCTTTTGCATAAAGGTCATAAGGGAAGCTTCCCTTTTTCTTCTGTTCTTCATGGACGTCGGCTCCGTAACCGGTTCCTACCAGTACTGTGCGGACTCCGTAATTTTTCCCGGCCTCCGTATCGATCAGCTTGTCACCGATCATCCAGGAACCTGCCTTGTCCACGTCGAAAACTTGTTCTGCCATCTCAAACATCCCGGTCTCCGGCTTTCGGCAATGGCACCGCACCTTGTAGGCGCCAATGCCATGCTCCGGGTGATGCGGGCAGTAGAAAAACGCGTCGATCTCTGCTCCCTGTTTTTTTAACAGCTCATTCATATAGCGATGCAGCTCTTTTACGTCTTTCTCGGTATAATAGCCCCTGGCCACTCCGGCCTGGTTGGTGATCACCACCAGCTTATACCCCTGATCCTTGAAGGCCTTTAAAGCCTCCGGCACTCCGGGAAGAAGCACCAGGTCTTCTTTTCGGTGCAGGTAATTGACCTCTGTATTCAAGGTACCGTCCCGATCCAGAAATATTACTTTATCCATAAATACCCTTTTATATCCTAAAATTATAGTCTCCGTTTGGCAGATGGACCTTCACCTCGTTGTAGTCCCAGCGGTTCTCATCTGCGATCCAGGACTGGGCACCGCGCAGTTCAAAATTCCAGTCGGTCAGCTGACCGCCCACCTGCTCCATCCGAGCTGCCACCTTATGCTTTACATTGTACGGGCAGTACATCAAAAGATAACCGCCTCCGCCGGCGCCGAGCAGTTTGCCGCCCAGGGCTCCGGCCTTGATGGCCTCCTCGTAGAGCTCATCGATCTGCGGATTGGTGATCTTGCTGCTCATGCGTTTCTTGCTCTGCCAGCCGTAATCCAGAAGCTTTCCGAAGCTGTGCAGATTTCCCCTTAACAGCTCATCCTTCATGGCATAAGCCAGAGCCTTCACCTCACACATCGCATCGAAGGCATCCTTTTTCTCATAGTTTTTCACCTGATCCTTGATGATATTCGCGGATACGTGGATGTTGCCGGTATAGCATAACAGCAGGTTATACTGCAGCTCATGCAGGATATCCTTTTTGATGCGCAGCGGGTTTACCACCACGTTATTGCGTCCGTGAAACTCGATAAAATTGATGCCGCCGAAGGTTGCCGCATACTGATCCTGGTAGCCGCCATCGATTTTTAAATCCTCGCGCTCTACCTGGTAGGCCAGATCCGCCAGGCGGTAACCATCCATCTCTACGCCCTTCCAGCGTGCCATGGCGGTCAGCAAAGACACCATAACGGTGGACGAGGTTCCAAGCCCCGAACCGGCCGGTGCATCGCACTGTAAATAAACCTCGCAGCCCTGGTTGATGTCCATGGCCTTCAAGGCTGCCGTCACCAGATCAAGCCGCCCGTCATAAACGAAGTTTTCCTTTGCATTGTATTTGACTGTCATATCAAAGTCCAGAGAGTGTACGATAATCTGATCATCCTCTCTCGGAACGATGGAACAGTACGCATATTTGTTGATCGTGCTGCCGATGATGGCGCCGCCCTGCTCTACGCAAAACGGTGCTACATCTGTGCCGCCGCCGCCAAAGCTGACGCGAAGCGGTGCCCGTCCCCTGATTACCATACCACAACTCCTTTCTTTACATCCTCGATAAACTGATAATAAGCCTCCGGGATGCCGATATCAATGAAATATCCGTCATTGACAAAACCGCCGAGGGCCCGTCCCTCAGACAGCCACTTCGGGATCATCTCATTTTCCAAAGAAACCTTTCCTGCCGGAATCTCATTCAGCAGACTGCGTTTCATCAGATATACGCCGCCATTGATGGTGCCCGGCTTTGCCTCTTTGCTCTTTTCGTTAAATCCGACCAGGCGGCCTTCGGAAAGAACAGCTGCCCCGTAACGGGAGATGTCCGGCACCTCTCTGAGCACCAATGCCATGTCAAGGTCATCCTGTTTCTGCATGGCCGCCAGACGGCTGTAATCGATCTGGTAAAAGGTATCGGCATTCAAGGCAAAAAAGCTTTCCTCCGTGACAAACCTGCCTGCATTTTTAATGGCTCCGGCTGTGCCGAGAAGCTCCTCCTCATAGGCATAATGAACGGTGATCGGTGTCCCGTCCGGTGCACAAAATCCGCTTCCGTCTCCAAAGTACTCTTCTACCATGGAACCTTTATATCCCACGGCAAAGATAATATCCGTGATCCCATGCCGGGAAAGCTCATGCACCACATATTCCATAAATGGCTTCTCGCCGATCAGAGCCATAGGCTTCGGGCGGTCACTTACCACGCTCCGAAGCCGGGTTCCAAGGCCGCCGGCCAGTAAAATCGCCTGCATTTTCTCCTCCTTAGCCGCCGTGGGCGGCTGTCCTTGCTTTTATTATGCTCCGGCATTCTTGCCGAAGCCACTTTCCTTATCGCTTGAAATCGTCCTCGATGACCTTCCAGGCTGCATCGATACTGAAATGCGTGCGAATGTAGCTCTGGGTCTTCTCGCAGAGTGCCTTGCAGCTCTCCGGATTCCGATAGAGACGCACCGTTGTATCGGCAAAGGCCTCCGGATCATCTTCCACCAGAAGGACATCCTCAACCTGCGGGATTCCCTCTGCACCGATGGAGGTGGTGACGATCGGGGCACCGTTATAGATCGCCTCGACCACCTTGCCCTTTACGCCCGCTCCGTAACGTAAGGGTACCACAACCACGCGGCTGGTCGCATAAAGCTCACTGAGCTCTTCCTCGGACACAAAGCCTTTGATGATGATACCGTTTCCGGGCTGCTGCAGGGCCTTGATCTCGTCGGTCACCTTGGAGCCTACCACGATAAACTCCGGCGGTACCTCGCCTGCTGCCTCCATGGTCTGACGGATGCGCGGATAAATATCCTTCGCGAACCAAAGCACTGCATCTGCATTCGGCGGATGCGCAAAGCCACCGACAAACAAGAGACCGTTGCGCTTTGCAAAATCCTCCTGAATATCCGATTTAAACTCA
Source organism: uncultured Selenomonadales bacterium (assembly GCA_963589345.1). Classification (GTDB taxonomy): domain Bacteria; phylum Bacillota; class Clostridia; order Lachnospirales; family Lachnospiraceae; genus Brotaphodocola. The sequence goes on from CAVALB010000025.1 coordinate 27,406, forward strand.
TCAAAGACATAAGCGGTAATATCCTTTACGTTGATGGTCGGATCGATCTCATGGATCGCGTCACGCTCAATGTAAGACGGATAGTAGGATACAGCCGCCTTGCTCATCAGCGTAAACTCGATGGATTTCCAGTATTCCGCATCCTCGCGGATCTTCGGATCCTTGGTGATCTGATACTCTCTGCTTTCCCGCAGCCAGTGCAGGTCATGACCGTAGTAAATCACCTTGATATCGGTATTATCTAAAATATAATCAATGTATTTGGACGCAATATGCGGGCGGTTCAGATAAGCCACCGCAATGTCATCCCCATGATCACGCAGCCAGTCCCAGATCTTGACCTGATACTCCGGTCCGTATAAGACCTCGATGCCCATCTGTTCTAACTCACTGGTATAGGGCTCCTCGTTCATGAAGTTGTCGCCCAAAAATTTTACCACGTAGCCCTTCTTCAAGAACATCTTCAGGTACTGATATGTGGTCTTGGAGCCTGCGTCCTTATCGTAGGTCGGCACATAATGATCCACCACCAGGATGATCGGCTTGCCCATGCTGCGCTCTCTTGCCCGAAACGGATCCGGATTTCCATTGTTTTCGCACTGTTTTGCAAACTCGTCCGCCCATTTTTCCTTCAGTTTTCTGCTGTTTGCCACCTGATAGCGTTTTAATCCGGTACCCTGCACATCGGTACCGTTGGAAACACCCTCAAAATGGATGACTTTGGACTTCGGCTGGTATACCACGCGGTATCCCGCCTTTCTGACCTCGAATGCCAGGTCAGAATCCTCGCAGTAGGCCGGTGCAAACCGGGTATCAAAGCCGCCGATCTTGTTCCACAGCTCAGTGGAAAGCAGGATGGCAGCACCGGAAATGTAGTCGACATCCTTCACATAGTTGTACTCCGGCTTGTCCGGATTGTCCAGGCGGCCATAGTTCCAGCCTGAGCCATCGCTCCAGATGATGCCACCTGCCTCCTGCAGCTTTCCGTCCGGATATACCAGCTTGGAGCCTACCATGCCGATGGTCGGATCAGATTCAATGAGCTGTACAAGAGAAGACAGCCAGTTTTCCGTTACCTGGGTGTCATTATTTAAAAACATCACGTATTTGCCCCGAGCCTGGCGTGCTGCATTGTTGCAGTTGCGAAGGAAGCCCTGGTTTGTGCTGTTTCTGCAGATCACTAAGCCTTCCGCGTACTCCGAAAGATGCTCGGTGGCATCCGTGGACACATCGTCCGCTATGATGACCTCATAGGAAACATCCTTCGTATGTTCCAGAATGGAGACCAGACACGCATAGGTATAATGGATCTGGTTGTATACCGGTATGATAATGGAAACGGTCGGGTTCTCTGCTTTTTCAAACTTCAGTTTTCCATGTTCCCGGTAAATCTCACCGATATTGAAATCGCCGTCCCGTAAATTTCTTCCCTCCGGTGTGGAGTAAAGCTTCATGGAGCGAAGCGGATGCAGGATGTATTCCTTCTTATAAGAAAGCTTCTTTCTCTGCATAGACCCCTTCGGATATTTCTGATTAAATTTATCGCCAAGCTTGCGGCGGATCTTAAAAAGGATCGCCTCATGCTTATTTAAATAATTTAAGGTCTTTGCCATCTCCCCGATCTCATGCTCGTGGTTGTGGATGATGGCCTCCAGGTTGGTAACATGGTTGTTGGTCAGCCGCTGTACTTCCGTGATTTTGCGGATGGTCACATCCTTTTCACGGCTGTGGATCTTCATCTGTTCGATGCGCTCGCGTGCCCTTGCAAGATCACTCTCCGTCTGGCGGATGTCACGCACGGTACGGGAATAAACCATATAATTTCCAAGATACAGCTCCTGGTTCTCGCCATGGACATAGTTCTGGAAATTCACTTCCAACTTGCGGTATACCGCTTCCATCTCCGGAGTAATGCCAAAGAAGCTCAGGATCTGATCTAAGGTAAGCTGCTTTAATACGCTGCTGTACTGCTCATAGAAATAGTAGAGGATGCGGTATTTCACAAAGTGCTCCGGTATCGGGAATAAAAATACCCACTCATAATCCAGGCAGTAGATGCCCTCCCGGGTCATCAGCATGTTTTCAAACAGGGCATCAATGTTGGATACCTCGCAAGCCGTATCCGAAAGCAGGAGGTTTTTCTCCTCATCGGTTAAGTCTGTGCCGAATACCTCGTTAAACTCCTCGGTCCAAGCAAAGGCACTGCGGCACTCCGGGCTGATATCGTAGATCTGGTTCATGACAATCTGCAGAATATCAAGCGGAAGCTGGCCGCCCTCTAACTGCTCGCCAAGCTTCTCTGCGCAGGTTTCGCCCACCAAATACGGGAAGAAGACCGAATTGCGGTGCTCTGCAAACCTCGGCTCTGCGACCTTCAGGGTGCGGTGCTGCTTTGTCAGCTTCTCATATTTCTCCCGGAAGGAAGCAATATGGGCACTGCCGTCCAGACTCAAGGCTGCCTTCTCTACGTACCGCTCCCGTTTGCCGTCTGCATCTTTCTCGCAGATACAGGTCTTGATCTGGAACTCTTCCCTTCTCGTCTTATTGTATTTGATGAAGATCCGCTCATCCTCTTTCTGAAGCTGAGACGGATCCTCGCTCCAGAATACCAGATAGGAGTTGGCATACAGATCAAAGAGTCCGGCTTCGCAGACGGTATCAAACTTTTCTCCCTGCTCCATCATATGATACGGCGGATAATCGTAAGCCGGAGTCACCCGGGTTAAGTCTCCCTTCTTGGGCAGATAAGCATCGGAATAGATGCTCACCGGAGTCCGATAATCCGGCATCGGATAATAAAACTTCAGAGCACCGTGCTCCTCCATCTTGTGATTTAAACCGGTTTCCTCGCAAAGCAGCTTTGTCAGCTGTTTTTTTGTCAGTGCATTTTCCTCCTCGGTCGTCCCGGCAAAATATTTCATGCCCAGGGCATTGGCCGAAGCCACGATCAGGATGCCGGACGGCTTTAACAGAGACTTTGCCGCACGGATGTGTGCCTCGTAAGGTGCTGTCAGGGTCCCGGCAAAGATCACATAATCATACTTTTTTCCTTCCGCACAGGCTACGGCTGCGTAGCCTGTCAAGGTGTCCTTGACAAAACGAAGGTTTGCCGCGCCGGGATAACGCTGCCGTACCGTCTGAAGGGCATTTTCCTCCGGATCTAACACCGTCACCTCGCGTACACCTAAGCGCCAAAGCCCGGTCAGTGCTCCATAATCCGCTCCCACCTGTAATATTTCTGCCTCCGGTTCAAAATCATACCACTCTAACAGCAGCTCCCTCTGGGAGGAGAGGGCATACAAAAGATCCAGCCGGTGGTTATCCTTTAATATGGAGCGGATATCCCCACGGTGCTCCGCAAGGAGCGCCTGGATCTCATCATCAATCTTTCTCATGCTCAAAAAACCTCTCTTATGTTCACGTTCATCTGTTTGTTTTTATTTTCCGTCATCCGATCCAACCGGCTTTAACACTGCCTCCACCTCGGATTCCATATCATAAACGCCTACCGTATTTTTGTTGGAGATTACCGTAATATTTGCCACATCGTACAGGCGGTGATATACGGTATGCTCGCCCTGCTCAAATCCGGTACAGCTCATGGAAAGCAGATACTCTCCACCCTGCAATGTCATCTTCTGACGGAAGTTCACCTCATATTCGTCACCATTTTTCACCGGACGGATCTCGGCTCCTTCAAACATGGTATTGGTTCCGGTCAGGTCGGCACCCTTCTTGTCCTTGATCGTATAGGTAAAGATCGGAGCCTGGATGCTGTCATGGAAACGAATCTTTTCTTTGATGGTAAAGTATTCGCCCTTTAGAAGCAGATTGGTCAGATTGCCGCGTTCATCAAACATGCCAAGATCATAGATCTCTGCTTTGCCGTTGCCGTACTCCGTACGGTTGGGGTTGATGGTCAGCTTATCCTTCATCAGGCCGCCGTGCTTTTTTGTGGCAGAGCCTGCTGCACCTTGACCCGCACCGGTTTTTGCCCCAGGCTTCTGTTCGGCATGATTTTCTGCAGTGTTTTGTTCTGCATTTCCGGTTTTGACACCATTTTTTCTATGTTCTGATCCTTCCGTGCTGCCTGTCTCATCCATCCCGCCGGAGAAATCGTTCATCTCTAAGAGCGCTTCCTCCAGATCGTCCATCTGATTTGCCAGAATCTTCTTATATAAATCGACCATCTTGCCCGGGGCGCCTTCCGCCACGTAATGTCCCTTATTTAACAGGACAACCCGGTCGCAATATTTGATGACACTTCCCATATCATGAGTTACCATGAGGATGGTGGTGCCGTTTTTGCGGATCTCCTCCATGCGGCGGTAACACTTGGATTGAAAGAACACATCGCCCACGGAGAGGGCCTCATCCACGATCAAAATCTCCGGTTCTACATTGATCGACAGTGCAAAAGCCAGCCGTACGAACATACCGCTGGAATAGGTTTTCACCGGCTGATATACGAAATCTCCGATATCCGCAAATTCCAGGATATCGGATAGCTTCTCATCCATCTGTTTTCTGGAAAAGCCCATCATGGTTCCGTTCATGTAGATGTTCTCGATGCCCGTGTAATCCATGTTGAAGCCTGCTCCCAGCTCCAACAGCGCCGAGATCACGCCGCTCACCCGAACCTGGCCGCTCGTGGGTGTCAGCACTCCGGTGATGATCTTTAATATGGTAGATTTGCCGGAACCGTTGGTTCCGATGATGCCCACAGTCTCTCCCCTTTTTACACTAAACGAGATATTGCTCAGTGCAAAAAAGTCTTTGTGGTAGTTTTTGTGGGTCAGGCTGAGTGACTCCTTAAGCCTGTCGATTGGCTTGTCATACAGCTTATATATCTTGCTCACGTCCTGTACCTGGATCGCGTATTCGTTGTTTGAAGACATGATATTCCTTTCATCCGCAAGCTGCTGTTCGCTGCCCTTTGGCCCTGCCGGCCGCAATACGGGTAATTTACCACGACAGTATAACATTAATTTACCTGAGGTGCAAGGCACGCAGGGGCAGGCACTGTAATTTTTATAAAATCGTCAGATTTACGCTTGGGACAACTGGATTTTGCCGTACAACTGCGATATAATGCAAAAAGATAATAACGAGAGGACTCCTTTATGACTATCACAGAAATCGCACAGCTTGCTGACGTTTCCAAGGCCTGTGTTTCCCGCTACTTTAATCACGGCTATGTCAGCGAAGAAAAAAAAGAAAAAATCCGAAAGGTCATCGAAGAGACCGGCTATGCACCAAGCCGCGGCACGGCTCAGGCCACCGAAAAAAGCCCGACCATCGGCATCATCATCCCCAAAATCAATTCCGAGAGTATTGCCCGCATGATCTCCGGCATTTCCCAGGTGCTCAATCAGAAGGGCTACCGCATGCTCTTAGCTGATACAGAAAACAACGTTGTGCAGGAGTTAAAATACCTCCGTTCCTTTCAGCAGGACGACTTAGCCGGCATCATCTTCAGTGCCACCATCCTGACAGAGGAGCATTTTCGTCTTCTGCAGTCACTCAGGATCCCGGTGGTCATCCTTTCCCAGGAAGTGGACGGGTTTTCCTGTATCTTTCACGATGACTACGGTGCAGCTGCTGCCATGACGGAGCAGCTGGTTGCCCACGGGCACAAAAAGATCGGTGCCATCATGGTCACAGCCAATGACCAGGCTGCCGGAAATGACCGCATGCGTGCCTACCGTGACACGCTGCTGAAGCATAAGCTGGAGTTTTCCGAATCCCGCATTGCATACTCAGAATTCACCCTGGAATCCGGCTATGATGCCGCCCAGAGGCTTTTGACCCAGCATCCTGATCTCGACGGCATCGTATGCGCCACCGATACCATTGCCATCGGTGCCATGCAGTATATCAAAGGGATTGGCAAAAAGATCCCGCAGGATATCGGCATCACCGGCATCGGCCATTCCCGCATGACCGAGATCGTGGAGCCCAATCTTACCACCGCGCACTTATTTTACAAATCCACCGGTGTGGAGGGTGCCGATATGCTGATCAAGATGATCGAAACCGGCATCGACATGAAGAAAAAACTTAAAATGGGCTTTGAGGTGATCAGTCAGGGATCCTGCTGATCTTTCTAAAGAATAGAACTATAAATGAGCAAATTTGAAAAATTGCACAAAACTATGCCACTAAGCTAAAAAATGACTCAAAATCATTGCTTCTTTTTGCACATTGAAAGAGAGACTGATATTTTTCCTTTTGGATTATGTC
>CAVALB010000026.1:0-32514 GCA_963589345.1 uncultured Selenomonadales bacterium
TACGCCACACCGACGAAATGCGAAGCATTTTGGAGGTTGGCTCTGAACAGTTACATTATTTTTTTTACCCCTCCTTAGATCATGTATCCTCGTCAGAAACCGACTCTGCTCAGAACCAGATATCCCATCACCCCTGCCGCAAGACAGACTGCAAAGGGGATATGGTGTACCGCGCCCTGCTCTTTTAAGGAATCATACGGCCGGATCACTCCGGTTCGTATCGTTGTTCCTATGTAGGCCTGCAGATATTGAAGCCGTTCTGCCGCCACGCCGTATCGCTTCATTTTCCACAGACTTAAGACAGCTCCGATAAGAAAGCCAAGGGTTATCGCATAGAATCCATCCGTAAGTCCAAGGTATCCACCGATCACAGCCATCAGCTTGCCGTCCCCCGCTCCCATGACACGGAAACGAAACAGACACATTCCTGCAATCAGAAATACAATTGCAGGTGCAAAAAAAGCCGTTCCCTTCTGAATCACGCCTGCAAAAGTCAAAACGCACAAGCAAAGATTCCACACCTTTCCAAATTTGAAATCTGTCCATGCACAAATCAGCAGACCTGTGCACAGGATCAGATAACCTGCTTTGTACCCTACGAGATATCACCACCCTTTTTGGTATCTTCTGCATCAGCTGCAGGGATACTCTTTTTACCTTTACACTGCTTCCTGAAATACTGCCGAACCGGCTGAAATATAAGATCTTTTGAAATCCGCATCGGATCGATGCGCTGATCGTGGACTTATCATAGCGGATAACCTGCCCCACGTCAATCAGGATCGCCCGCAAAATTCGACAAACTCCGTTACTGTACGCAGGTAGGCATTTTCTGAACTGAAAATGACGTATGATATCGTTCTGGTTGCTGGATTTGCCGATTTGGAATGCGAAGCATCGGCAAATCCGGTTGCTGGTCATGCAACGCATGAACAGCAGACCAGTGCATCGTTTCATAAATAACTGGCCTAATCACGCAGGATGCAGATTCGAGTGTGCAGTTCAAAAAACGTAGGCGTAGCGGGCTACGCTGAGGCTTTTTGGACTGTGCAATCGGATTTGCAGACAAGCGAATAGGCTAGTTATTTTGTAAACGAGGCACTAGTGTGCTGGCACATTCATTTTCAGACTAATGACGCTGAATATTTTTTCATTGACAAGGCGACTGAAAGAGGCGATGCGGTGGCATCGTCGATTGAAGTCAACGCAGTTCAATGGGAAAATAGACAAGTCAATTAGTTGAAATATGAACGTGTCAGTGCACTAGCTTCGACTGTATTGCACATCCTGCCGAAACGATGGTATACTAATATATCATTTCATTAAAAAGGAGTATCAGCATGAACGAATTGTATGAAGCCATCGAGGCAAAGATCAAATCATCCGGCTATCCGCGAAACATCTCCGGTGAAGCCGTTTACAATGACATCTGTGATCAGATCGAGGGAAAGGAAAACGGAGACTACGTGGTTCTCTCCAAGTTTGAGGAGGATGTGGTGTTTGAATACCATATCACCGTCTCAGATGAAAACTTCAACCTGGGTATCCTCACCATGCGGACACCGGAGGGTGTTTTTGAAACAAACTTTGATGAATAGTTTAGAATAAACAACTGCAAACTCTGGTAAAAAACCTTCGAATGCCACAGCCCGTGTCCTGCACAGGCTGTGGCATTTTGACGAAAAACATTGTTTTTTTGCCGATACTTTTGGTTGACGTTACCAAAGGTTCGTGATAGAATGGTCTTAGTTCAATTTTTTAAACCAAAGGAGGTTTTTATGGCGGACTCCAAAGAACTACAGGAACTATTTCACAGCTGCATGCCGCTGTTTATCGCCCTCGGAGATGAGGTCCGCTTAAACATCATGGAAGCCCTGTGCATTGCCGCCCAGAACGGCTGTGAGAAGGGGCTGAATGTCAACGAGATCACCCGGCAGACTAACCTGTCAAGACCGGCCATCTCCCATCATTTAAAGATCATGAAGAGCTGCGGACTGGTCGAAGTCACCCAGTCCGGCACCTCCAACTACTATCGTCTTACCGTTATGGAGTGCACCAGGCAGCTCATGAAGCTGGGCTATCTGTTCGAGGAGATTTTTGACCGGCAGCAAAAAAAATTTCAGTGACTTCACTCATCTTATATAACGTTTCAGGAGGACTTGTTTTGTATGGCATCATGGTATGAGAAAGCAGTATTTTATCACATTTATCCACTGGGTATGCTGGGGGCACCGTTTACCAACACAGAAGACACGATTTCGGATCATTTCCCAGAACTGGACAAATGGGTCGGCCACATGGCATCCTTAGGGTGCACAGCCCTTTACATCGGACCGCTCTTTGAGTCCTCCTCCCATGGCTACGACACCAGAGATTACAAGCTTGTCGATCACAGGATCGGCACCAATGAGGAATTCCGACATTTCACAAAGCTTTGTCACGAAGCCGGAATCAAAGTTGTCGTAGACGGAGTATTTAACCACACAGGCCGCGAATTTTTCGCTTTCCGTGATATCCAAAAAAGCCGCGAAAGCTCTCGCTACTGTGGTTGGTACAAGGGTGTGAATTTCGGATGGAACAGCCCTTATAACGACGGCTTCGGTTACGAGGCCTGGCAGGGACATTTCGAACTGCCCTGCCTAAACTTACAAAATCCGGAGGTTCGGCAGTACCTGTTCGATGTCATCCGCTTCTGGATCGACGAATTCGATATCGACGGCATCCGCTTAGACTGCGCCAACGTTATGGACTTCGGATTCATGCAGGAAATGCGCACCCGGACTGCTTCTATGAAACCGGATTTCTGGCTCATGGGGGAAGTCATTCACGGCGAATACGGACGTTGGGTAAATGACGGCATGCTGCATTCGGTTACCAATTATGAACTGCACAAAAGCCTCTATTCCGGACTCAACGATCATAACTTTTTTGAGATTGCTCACAACGTACAGAGACTGGAAGCCATCGGCACCAGGCTTTATACCTTTTTAGACAATCACGATGAAAACCGGATTGCAAGCAAGTTAAACAAAAAAGCGCATCTGCCGCTTGCATGGACACTGCTCTTTACACTTCCCGGCATTCCCTCCATCTATTACGGAGGAGAATGGGGGCTGGAAGGCATGAGAACACGGGAGAGCGATACTGCACTGCGTCCCTGCATCACCCTGGAAGAAGGTGAAGCGAAAAAAAGTGACCTCACCGACCAAATCGAAAAGCTGGCACACATTCACACCGAGCAGCCGGAATTTCACGGCGGACGCTACCAGCAGCTTTTCCTTACCAACCGCCAGTATGCTTTTGCCAGACATGCTGCGGGAAGCATCTGCGTCACTGCCGCCAACAGCGATGATCAGGAAAGCAGTCTTGCCATTCCGGTTCCGATCCGGGCTTCCCAGGCTGAAAATCTGATGGACGGCTCCATCATTCCAATTGAGAACGGGAAATTAAACCTTACATTACTGGGCAACAGCAGTGTTGTCCTGAAGATCAGGGAGGATTGACCTTATGGCAGTCAGAGATAAGAAAAAGCACACAGAAACCGGCTTCATTACCGCCGGTGACCGTTACCTGTTCGGCGAAGGCACCCACTATGAAATCTACAATAAGCTTGGTGCACACCCTGTGACCCTTAACGGCAAAAAAGGCTATTATTTTGCAGTATGGGCTCCTCATGCAGCTGAAGTCAGTGTTGTAGGTGATTTCAATAACTGGAATCCGGATGCCTGTCCCATGCATCTGTTGGAGACCTCCGGCATCTACGAGCAGTTCATCCCGGATATCAAGCCGGGTGAGCTTTACAAATTTGCTATTACCACGCAGACCGGAAAGGTTATTTTCAAGGCAGATCCCTTTGCCCAGTATGCCGAGTACCGCCCGGGCACCGCTTCCATCACAGCCTGGAATGACTCCTTCCGATGGGGCGACGCGGCCTGGGTTCAGAAACGCGAAAGCACCAACCCGCGCGAGGCTGCCATGAGCATCTATGAGGTTCACTTAGGCTCCTGGAAAAAGAAAAACCGCCCGGAAAAGGACGGCTACTATACCTATAAGGAGGCGGCAGCGGAACTGGCCGCCTACGTCAAGGAAATGGGCTATACCCACGTAGAGCTGATGGGAATTGCTGAGCATCCCTACGATGGTTCCTGGGGCTATCAGGTAACCGGCTACTATGCTCCCACCTCCCGCTATGGCACTCCGGAAGAGTTCAAATATTTCGTAAACTATATGCATAAAAAGGGAATCGGTGTCATCCTGGACTGGGTTCCGGCTCATTTTCCAAAGGATGCCCACGGTCTTGCAGATTTTGACGGTCAGGCACTCTTCGAATATGCTGACCCGCGAAAGGGCGAGCATCCGGACTGGGGCACCAAGGTTTTCGACTATGAAAAAAACGAAGTTTCCAACTTTCTCATTGCAAATGCCCTCTACTGGATCGAGCAGTTCCATGTAGACGGTCTGCGGGTAGATGCCGTAGCCTCCATGCTCTACCTGGATTACGGAAGAAAGGATGGCGAGTGGGTGAAAAACCGCTACGGCGGAAACCAGAACCTGGAGGCCATCGAATTCTTCCGCCACTTAAACAGCATCATTGTCCAGCGTGGACACGGAGCCATGGTCATTGCCGAGGAATCCACCGCCTGGCCGCTTGTCACCCACGATCCAAAGGAGGGAGGCCTTGGCTTTACCTTCAAGTGGAACATGGGCTGGATGCACGATTTTTTGGAGTACATGAAGCTGGATCCGTATTTCCGCAAGTTCAACCATCACAAGATGACCTTCGGACTGACCTACTTTAACAGCGAAAACTTCATCCTAGTCCTCTCCCACGATGAGGTGGTTCACTTAAAATGCTCCATGATCAATAAGATGCCGGGGCTCTTCGGAGATAAATTCGCAAATCTGAAGGCCGGTTACACCTTTATGCTTGGGCATCCGGGAAAGAAGCTTCTCTTCATGGGACAGGATTTCGGTCAGCTTCATGAATGGGATGAAAAGGTCAGCCTGGACTGGCACCTGGCAGAAGAAGACCTGCATAAGGATCTGCAAAGCTATGTGCGTGACCTGCTGCACATCTACCAGAAGCATCCTGCACTCTATGAGTCGGATGATGACTGGGACGGCTTTTCCTGGATCAATGCCAACGACGGAGACCGCAGCATTTACAGCTTTGTGCGCTACGCAAGGAATCATAAAAAGAGCCTGCTGTTTGTATGCAACTTCACCCCGGTGGCAAGGCCGGATTACCGGGTCGGTGTGCCGAAACGCGGCAATTATACCCTGATCCTCGACAACGAGCACGGTGCATACAAAACCGGTGAGAAAGCCCCTGTGTTCAAGGCAGTCAAGGCTGAGTGTGACGGACAGCCTTACTCCGTATCCCTGCCTTTGCCGGCATACGGAACCGCTATCTTACGTTTCTCATAAGGGATGCATTCTCAGGGGATTAAATTGGTTCGGGTGTCAAAACACCCGAACCTCCGGTTACACGGATTGTTTCGTGCTTTGCACTCCCACAATCCTGCTTCAATTCGGATTCCCGTGGTGCTTTTGCCCCACTTCATCCTCATTGAAGGGCGTGTCATAAACTCCATCTCCCACCGACATGCGAGCATGTCGTGGAAGATGAGTTTTGACACTGTAACCAATTTTGAGAATCCAATTATTTCGTTAAAAAAATATCAAAAAGCTGATGACTTTTCTTTTGGTTTGTAGTACAATATTTATCGGCCTGCATGATAGTCGGGTTTGCAACCTGTAACACAAGTGTCGGTAAGCATGAGAAGGAAGGAGTATTTCGTATGGCAAGAGAATTAGTATCCAAAAACGCTACAAAAAGTGTATATCGCGACGGCGATCAAGCGGTAAAGGTTTTCTGCAAGGGATTTCCGAAGGCCGAGGTCTTAAATGAGGCTCTGAACAATGCACGTGTGGAAGCCATTGGAACGATCAACATCCCTGCAATCCATGCAGTCTCTGTCGAAGAGGATGGCTGCTGGGCCATCACCAAAGACTACATTGACGGAAAAACACTCAAACAGCTTATGGATGAAAATCCTGACAAGCATGACGAGTATCTGGAGCAGATGGTTGAACTGCAGATCATGATCCATGCCCAGACCTGCCCACTCTTAAACAAGCTGAAGGACAAGATGAAACGGCAGATCTCTGAGCTGGAAGATTTAGATCCTGCCAACCGTTACGAGCTTCTTACCCGCCTTGACGGCACACCGAAACATACCAGACTCTGCCACGGTGATTTCCGTCCGGAAAATATCATTGTGAAGGAAGACGGCACCATGTATGTCATCGACTGGGTTCACGCAGCCCTCGGTAACGGCAGTGCCGACATAGCAAGAACCTACCTTCTGTTCTGCCTGCAGGATCAGGCCACAGCAGATAAGTATCTGGATCTGTTCTGTGAAAAGACCGGTACGGATAAACGCTATGTACAACAGTGGCTGCCGATCGTAGCTGCCGCTCAGCTCACAAAGAAACGTCCGGAGGAGAAAGAACTCTTAGAGAGCTGGATGAACATCTTTGACTATCAGTAGGTTTTAAAGAAAGGGGTCTTGCCGATTGCGGTAAGGCCCTTTTTGTTATATACTAAGGTTGATTTTCATTCTTATATATATCTATAGGAGGACGCTATGCAAACCATTTTAGTATGTGACGATGACAAAGAGATCGTCGACGCAATAGATATTTACTTAACCGGAGAAGGTTTTCATATCTTAAAAGCCTATGACGGCTACGATGCCTTAAAAATTTTAGAAACCGAGCATGCCGACCTGATGATCATTGATGTCATGATGCCGGGACTCGACGGGATCCGCACCACCTTAAAGGTTCGGGAAACCAGCAGCATTCCCATCATCATCCTCTCCGCAAAATCCGAGGACTCTGACAAGATCCTGGGCTTAAACATCGGCGCGGATGATTATCTTTCCAAGCCCTTTAACCCGCTTGAGCTGGTGGCCCGAGTCAAATCCCAGCTGCGCCGCTATACCCAGCTTGGCAACATGAGCCAGGGAGGTAGCGAAAACATTTACAAATGCGGCGGCCTGACCATCAACGATGATACAAAGGAAGTGTTTGTCGATGACGAATCCATCAAACTGACCCCCATCGAGTACAACATTCTCCTTCTTCTGACCAAAAATGCCGGCAAGGTCTTCTCCATCGATGAGATCTACAAGCAGATCTGGAACGAGGAAGCCATCGGTGCCGACAATACGGTTGCCGTACACATCCGCCATATCCGTGAAAAGATCGAGATCAATCCAAGAGAGCCTCGCTATTTAAAGGTTGTCTGGGGAGTCGGCTACAAGATCGAGAAGCAGTAGGAGCGGCCCATGAAACTGAAAGATTATTCCATGCGGATCAAAAAGAACATTGCCGTGTTCCTTCATATCCTGTTTCTGTTCATGGCGGTGCTTTCCATCAGCGTCATATTCTTAAATAACTCGATCGGCACCGGCATTTCCTGGCTCTTTGACCGCAATTACGATGATTCCACCGCCTTTCGCCAGCAGTTCCAGGCTGATCTGGATCATGTATTCAAATATGTGGCTTACCGCGATGTGTTTGAGACCGACGGAAACCTGGATCTTTCCAAGGAAATGTTCGCCGTCAGCCGTGACAACGGTCCGGAGATCACCTACACCCTGGAGGAAGTCCTGCGCTATGCAAAAAGCCAGGGTTTCTACTTAAACGACAACTTTGAGGTGGTAAATGACCTCTTTATCTACGATAATGCCTCCACCTCCAAGGACCAGCTGGTCTACTGGCGCGCCTACGATCCCAATGCCACGCTCTCAGAGCCGGGCGATGCCTTTTCTTCCCTGCTTGATCTGTCCAAGGAAGTTTTAAACTGCTTAAGCGAATACTATATCGTCAATTACCGGTTTCTGTCGAATCCGTCCAACTTCCGTTTTCGAATCGATTACCTGGAGGATGGAAATACGATTGCCGAGTATTCCAACGCCGAGGAGCTGACCGATTCCCAGTTAAAGCTTCTGGGGCGCTACTGCTCGGTGGACAGCAATTCCATCCTGATCGACTCAAACCTCGATGAATTGCCGAAAAATGTCGTATCCCAGTTAGAGCAGCTCAACCAGCTCGATGCCGACTCCTACCATATGACCGTTGCCGTGGACACAAGCTACAGTGCAGATGATATTTATGCACGACAGGCTGCCGACTACCACCATTTAAGAAACCGCTTTGCAGAGGCACTCTTCTGTCTTGCCATCGGCGTCATTGGCTGTATCGCTACCCTGTACTATCTGGTTTTAGTCTCCGGCTACCGCACGGAAGACAGCGAGACCCCTTACCTGCACGGTTTTGATATGATCACGACAGAAAGCGGGATCCTTCTCACGGCCGTCAGCACCATGTTCATGCTCTTTCTTGGGGAAAAGATCGGCTATCCGCTGATCCATCTGTTAGCCCGAGCCGAGGACTGGAGCTTTGTCGAACGGATGCTTCGATCCGTGATCGTTTACAGTTGCTGCATCATCGGTGCCTTCAGCCTGCTGCGCCGCTATAAGAGCCGCACACTCTGGACAAACAGCATGCTTTGCCATATGAAGGAGCGGCTGGATCTGTATTTTGCAGATCACACCTACACAAGGCGGCTGTTCTGCCTGTTTACTGCCTTCCTGGCTGCGCAGATTGGAGGCATCTGCCTGATCTTTGTATGCTTCAGCTACCGCTCCCATATGACGGCAAAGATTCTTGGCATCCTGCTTGTTATCCTTTTGGCTGCACTGGATCTTCAGACCTTCCACCGGATGTTTTTACAATCCCGCCAGGAGGATCAGATCGCGGATGCCATCGCAAAGATTGCCGGCGGCGATACCGGCTATCAGATGAACATCGCCGGACTCGAAGGAAAGGAGCTGAAGATCGGCAACATGATCAACAGCATCGGAACAGGATTGGAGCGGGCACTGCAGGAACAGGTTAAGAGCGAGCGCTTAAAAGCTGACCTGATCACCAACGTGTCCCATGATATAAAAACGCCGCTGACCTCCATCATTAATTACATTGACCTGTTAAAGCGGGAACAGATCCCGGGAGAACGTGCCAGGGAATACCTAAAAGTCCTGGATCAGAAATCCCAGCGTCTCAAAAACCTGACTGAAGATCTGGTAGAAGCCTCCAAGGCAAGCTCCGGCAATGTCAAGCTTGAGATGATGACCCTGGATCTTGTGGAGATGATCTGGCAGACCAATGGGGAATTTGAGGAAAAGTTTGCCACTCGAAATTTGGAGCTGGTATCCACCCTTCCGGAAAGCAGCATCCTCATCGAGGCGGACGGCCGTCACCTGTGGCGCGTCCTGGAAAATGTATACAACAATGCCTTCAAATATGCCATGGAGCATACCCGGGTTTATACCGACCTGGAACAAAAGGATGATAAGGTTTACTTTACCATCAAAAATATCTCTGCAAATCCGCTCAATGTGCAGGGAGAGGAGCTCACCGAACGATTTGTCCGCGGTGATGTCTCCCGCACCACGGAAGGAAGCGGCCTCGGCCTTTCCATTGCCCAGAGCCTGACAAAGCTCCAGGGCGGAACCTTCGAGATCCTGATTGACGGAGACCTGTTCAAGGTTCGCGTGGGATTCGGAGTTAAAAAAAGAGATCAGTCATGATGACTGATCTCTTTTTAATTCCATCTCTCACCGACATGCGAGCATGTCGTGGAAGATGAGTTTTGGCACTGTAATCAACTATCTCTGCACGCGTCCGGTACCGTCGCTGTCCATCAGGTTTAAGACCTCCGCCTCGGAGATGAAGTTTAAGTCACCCGGAATGGTATGCTTGATAGCTGCTGCAGCAAGACCGAATTCCAGAGCCCGCTCAGCGCCAAAGCCTGCGAGGATGCCGTGAAGACAGCCTGCTGCGAAGGCATCGCCGCCGCCTACACGGTCTACGATATGAAGGTCGTAGTTGCGACCGTGGTAAAGTCCTGCCTCGGTGCAGACCGCTGCGGACCAGCCGTTGTCTGACGCACTGATGCTGTGACGCAGGGTGGTGATCAGGTGGGTAAAGCCATAATGCTCTAACACCTTTTTCATGTGCTCCTCATCGACACAGATTGCATAGTCGCCGTTCAAAAAATCGGTATCGCCGTCGGAATAGCCGAGACATTTTGCCGCATCTCTGGCATTGCCGAAGCAGATATCCACATACGGCATCATGTCAGACAGCATCTTCTGCTTTTCTTCCACGCCGGAGGTCCACAGCTTTGCACGGTAATTTAAGTCGAAGGAGATGGTGACACCATGCTCTTTTGCCTTTTTTAAAGCTGCCATGGTGAGGGCTGCTGCCTTTTCGCTGAGCACCGGTGTGATGCCGGAAACATGAAACAGATCGGCGCCCTCAAAGATAGCATCGAAGTCGAACTCCTCCGGAGTTGCCTCGGTGATGGCTGAATCCGAACGGTCATATACGACGCTGGAAGCACGGACGGAGGCACCGTTTTCCAGATAGTAAAGACCCAGTCGATTTCCGCCCCGAACAATGTAGCGGCAGTCAATGCCGAAACGGCGCAGAGTGGAAACCGCTGCATCGCCGATGGCATTAGCCGGAATTTTGGAGAGGAAAATGGTGTCGTTGCCGAACTCTGCCAGGGATGCAGCTACGTTGGCCTCTGCCCCGCCGTAGTTTACCTCAAAGGTGGCTGCCTGGGTCAGGCGCTGATAGCCCGGAGGCGTAAGACGAAGCATCAGCTCTCCAAGGGTAACGATTTTTGCCATAACTCAGCCCTCCCTGGCGGCACGTACCAGAGAAACAGCCTCTCTGGTCAGTTCCGTGATCTTTTCAAAATTACCCTCGGTTACAAGAGAACCCTTCACCATCCAGCTGCCGCCGCAGGCAAGGATGCGGTTGTACTGCAGGTAAGAAGTAATGTTCTGCGGATTGATGCCGCCGGTCGGCATGAACTTCAGGGTGGTGTAAGCAGCTGCCACAGCCTTGATCATGTTTAAGCCGCCGGAAGGCTCTGCCGGGAAGAACTTCACAACATCAAGTCCCAGCTCCAGTGCCTGCTCGATCTCACTCGGAGTGCAGACACCCGGTGCCATCGGAATACCCTTTGCCAGGCAGTGGGAAACCACCTTCGGATTTAAGCCCGGGCTTACGATGAATTTTGCTCCGGCTTCGATCGCACGATCAGCCTGCTCCGGAGTCAGAACGGTTCCTGCACCTACTAACATATCCGGAAACTGCTCGGTCATGATGCGGATGGATTCTGCTGCTGCTTCCGTACGGAAGGTAACCTCAGCGCAGGCAAGACCGCCGTCGCAAAGAGCCTGAGCAAGCTTTGCAGCATCCTTTGCATCCTCTAAAACAACAACCGGAAAAACACCAAACTCTCCAAGCTTCTTTAAAACTTCATTCATCTTAATTTTCCTCCTTGTTTAAAAGAGACTTCATAACGGCATAGCTTCCCTCGGTGCGGATTGCAGTGAGGTACTGGCATACAGCTGCCTCGAAGCCCTCCAGTGCTGTGAGATCCTCGCCCCAGAATTCGGTATTTGTGCATACACTGTGTACCAGCTCCGGAACAGAATCGTTTCTATGCTCATTATAAAACTCCAGAACGGCTTTGTCATCCTTTACAACATAATCATTTCCCTGGCGGCTTGCTACAAGACCCTCATCGGTCAGGGTATGGCCGTTGTAGAAGGCAATATAGAAGGCGAAGGAAGCAGTGATGCAGGCTGGGAGGCAGCCTTTCCGCTTAATGTACTCCTTTAAGGACGGCATAACTCTTGCTCTCCACTTAGAGGTGGAATTTAAGGAGATTGCCATCAGTGCATGATCGATAAACGGGTTCTGGAAACGCTCGGTTACAGCAGCTGCAAAGTCTAAGAGCTCCTCCTTCGGAAGATCCAGAGTCGGGATGATCTCATCGTAGATGGTCTTGTTCATGTAGCCGCAGATTACCTCGTCATGCATACAATCTCTTACGATATCCTGACCTGCCAGATAAGCACCCAGTACAAAGGAGGTATGTGCACCGTTTAAGATACGTACCTTTCTCTGCTTGTACGGCTTGTGGTTGTCGGTCACGAGGATCGGAAGACCTGCTTTTTCAAATGGAAACTCGTCCTTGATGGACTGCGGTCCTTCGATTACCCAGAAGCCGAAGATCTCGCCGGTGTTGATGAGGTTATCCTGATAGCCCAGCTCCTCACAGATCGCTGCAGCCTCATTTCTCGGATAACCGGTTACGATACGGTCTACCAGTGTAGAACAGAAGGTGTTCTCCTCCTTTACCCAGGCAATGAAGTCCTCGCCCAGCTGCCACTGCTCGGCATACTGAAGCACGCATTTCTCTAACTCTTTACCATTGTTGTCAATGAGCTCGCAGGAAAGGATGATGAAGCCCTTGCCCTTCTCACTGCCGAAGTTCTGGAAACGACGATAGAGGAACTGAGTCAGTTTGCCCGGATAGGAGCTTGCCGGAACATCTGCAAACTGACAGGCAGGATCGTAAACGATGCCGGCCTCGGTGGTGTTGCAGGCAATAAAACGCAGATCCGGATTGGAAGCACATTCCAGAACAGCCTCATAATCCTGATACGGATTTAAGCAGCGGCTGACGCAGGAGATCACACGCTTTTTGTTGACCTTCTGTCCATCCTGGAAACCACGAAGGAAGAGGGTGTACAGACCCTCCTGGGCATTGATCATGTCAGCAAGACCCGGTGCGATCGGCTGGCAGAGCACAACCTTGGAGTTGAAGCCTGCCTTCTCGTTCATCATGTCAATAAAGTAATCTACGAAAGCACGTAAGAAGTTGCCCTCACCGAACTGCAGCACGCGCTCCGGTGCGGATTCCAAAAGATAACCATCATAGTTCTGCTCTTTTAAGGTTGCATAAGAAAGCTGTTTCATAGTATTTATTTCCTTCCTAATAAAATAAATGTATCTGTTCAATGTACTGTCAACGGTTCAGGCCGGCACTTACAAGGTAACACCCTGCTTGAAGATGGCCATATCGTGGAATCCGGCTTCCTCTGAACGGGATTTTTTGCCGGAAGCAATCTCGATCACGAAATCCAGAAGCTGATCTGACAATTCATCCAGACTGGTGTCCTCCACCAGGACGCCACAGTTGAAGTCGATCCAGTTTTTCTTCTTTCCTGCCAACAGGTTGTTGGTAGAGATCTTCACTGTTGGTACCGGGCTTGCAAACGGGGTGCCTCGGCCGGTGGTAAAGAGGACAATGTGTGCGCCGGAAGCTGCCAGGGCAGTCGCTGCCACCAGATCATTGCCCGGTGCACTTAAGAGGTTGAGTCCCTTCTTCGATACCGTCTCTCCATAGGCCAGAACGCCCTCGACCGGTGCAGTGCCGGATTTCTGAGTACAGCCTAAGGACTTATCCTCCAGCGAAGAAATGCCGCCTTTTTTGTTGCCGGGAGACGGGTTCTCGTAAATGGTCTGGCCGTGGCGCTTAAAATATTCCTTGAAATCATTGATCAGAGTCACGGTTTTTTCAAAGAGCTCCTCGTTCTCACAACGATTCATGAGCAAAGTTTCTGCACCGAACATTTCCGGTACCTCGGTCAGGATGGTGGAACCGCCCATAGCGATGAGCCGGTCAGAGAAGCCTCCTACCGTTGGGTTTGCAGTGATGCCGGAAAGACCGTCAGAGCCACCGCACTTCATGCCGATCACCAGCTCGCTGCAGCTGATCGGTTCTCTCTTGGCCTCGCCTACTTTGGTTGCCAGTTCACGAACGATCTCGATGCCGTCTGCGATCTCATCCTCAGACTCCTGGGAAACTAAGAAGCGGACACGCTGCGGATCGTATTCTCCGATATAATTCTTTAATACGTCAATGTTGCTGTTTTCACAGCCAAGTCCCAGCACCAGCACGCCGCCGGCATTGGGATGATTGATGAGGTCTGCCAGGATTTTGCGGGTATGCTCCTGATCCTCTCCCATCTGGGAACAGCCGTAAGGATGGGTAAAGGCAATCACGTCTTCCACGCTTCCGGAAACAACGGACTGACTTCCCTTTTCAATGGCCTGTGCCACGTTATTGACACAGCCAACAGTCGGGATGATCCAGATCTCGTTTCTTACGCCTACCTTGCCGTCCTTCCTGCGATAGCCCTGGAAGGTGCGCTCTTCTCTGCTCGGAAGCGCTGTAATGTCTCGGTTATAAGTATAGGTAAGAAGATCTCCAAGACCGGTCTTCATGTTGTGGGTGTGGATCCAGGCACCTGCCTTGATCGGTGTGGTGGCGATGCCGATCGAGTTGCCATACTTTATAATAGAAGCGCCTGCCTCAATATCCTTCAGGGCAAACTTATGTCCCTGAGGAATATCCTCGATCAATGTAACCTGAACTCCGTCCTCCAGCTCGATCAGCGTGCCTTCCTTTAATGGAGACAACGCTACGGCAACGGAATCCTTTGGATGAATGCGGATGAAGCTTTTCACGGGAATGCTTCTCCTCCTTTCATATATTAGAATGCTTTTTTTCTTATCCAGCTTGAAACGTGTGAATGTAAGCAGCTGAATGAAATGTGTGAATGTAATATAAATGTAATATGAATGTAAGTAGCTGAAACAATTAATGTAAGAGCTTACATTGAAATTACTCTAAAAAGAAGCAAAGGTCAATACCCAATTAGAAAGAAAGAATATCTTTGTCCAAAATGCACAAAAATGAGAGAAAATTATTGGTAACTAATAAAATAAAAACCATTTGCATTCGTTTCTGTACAATGTTATACTGTGTCTCGTGAATGTAAGGGCTTACAAAAATGACCATGGTAGGCAAGACAGAAGAAACCAAAGTTACCCAAATGATAAGGAAGAAGAGTATATGAAAAGCAAGATTATGAGATTCACCAGTGCCCTGCTCTGCGCAGGACTGGTCATGGGGATCACGAGCGGCTGCAGCAGCGTCGGCAATGGCAAACGAATCGTGCGTGTCGCATTATCCCAGTCCGAGGCCCATCCGGAATACATCGGTATGGAAAAGTTTAAAGAGTACGTGGAAGAAAAGCTCGGTGACAAATATGAAGTTCAGCTGTATCCGAATGAACTTTTAGGTTCTCAGACCAAGGCCATCGAGTTAACCCAGACCGGTGCCATTGACTTCGTTGTAGTAGGTACCCCGAACCTGGAGATTTTTGCTGATGTCTATGAAATCTTCAGCATGCCTTACCTCTTTACCTCCACGGAGGCCTTTGAGGCTGCCATGAGAGATAAGGACTATATGGAAAACGTTTATGAGTCCACCGACGAAACCGGTCTTCGCGTTGTGACCTGGTTCAACGTAGGAAGCCGAAACTTCTATGCTAAGAAACCGATCAATACACCAGACGACTTAAAGGGCTTAAAGATGCGTGTACAGCAGAGCCCGGCCAGTGTTAAGATGGCAAATGCCTTTGGCGCTGCTGCTTCCCCGATGAGCTTCGGTGAGGTTTATACCGCAATCCAGCAGGGCGTTATCGACGGTGCTGAGAACAATGAGCTGGCACTGACCGACAACAAGCACGGTGAGGTTGCAAAGTATTATTCCTATACCCTGCACCAGACCATTCCGGACGTCCTGATCGCCAACTTAAAGTTCTTAAACGGACTGAGCGAGGAAGAAAAGGAAGTCTTCTATGAGGCTGCTGATCTGGCAACCGAGACTGAGATCGAGTCCTGGAACAACAACATCGACGAGGCAAAGAGAATCGCTCAGGAAGACATGGGCGTACAGTTCATCTATCCGGATGTAAATCTCTTCAAGGAAAAGGTAAGCTCTGTACAGCAGGAAATGTTAGAGTCCAATACCCATATCCGCGATCTTTACGATCACATCCAGACCTTCAATGAGAAATACAGCGGCAGCTCCGACACCGCAGACACAACAGCAAAGGAGGAAAACTAAGATGACAGCATTGCATACAACCAGAAAATGGCTGGATCTCATCCTGAGCACCGTTTGTGCCGTGCTCTTTGCAATGATGGTCGTGGTGGGTTCCTATCAGATCATCACGCGATTCATATTCAACCGCCCGAGTACCGTTTCCGAGGAGCTTTTAACCTACACCTTCGCCTGGATGGCTATGTTTTCCTCCGTCTATGTGTTCGGTAAACGTGACCACATGAAGATGGGCTTTTTAGCAGACATGCTTCCGGCAGCAAGCAAACGAATCTTAGACATTGCCATCGAGATCCTCGTCGTACTCTTTGCAGTAGCCGTACTGATCTACGGCGGCACCACCATCATGAACCTGACCATGACCCAGAAGACCGCTTCCCTGGGAGTTTCCATGGGTATGATCTACATGGTAATGCCGATCAGCGGTGTCCTGATTGCCATCTACGGTCTCTTAAACATCGCAGATATGTGCACAGGCAACTACGTCCAGAAAACAGAAGGATAAGGGGGATTTAGAGAATGAGTATTGCAGTATTATCCGGATTGATTATCCTGGTGCTCCTGGTGATCATGCTGATCGCAGGCGTGCCGATCGCCGTGGCTCTTGGTGTGTCCTCGGTATGTGCCATCCTTCCTGTGATGGACTTTGATGTAGCAGTTTTAACAGGTACCCAGAGAATCTTCTCCGGTATCTCCGTATTCAGCCTGTTAGCTATCCCGTTCTTCATCCTGGCCGGCAACATCATGAATAAAGGCGGTATCGCCGTTCGACTCATCAACCTGGCTAAGCTGGTAACCGGACGTACTCCGGGTGCTCTGGCTCAGACCAACGTATTAGCAAACATGCTTTTCGGTTCCATTTCCGGTTCCGGTACCGCTGCTGCTTCCGCTATGGGTTCCATCATCGGACCGATCGAGAGAGAAGAAGGCTATGACCCGAACTTCTCCGCAGCAGTCAACATCGCAACTGCTCCTACAGGACTTCTGATCCCGCCGAGCAACGTTATGATCACCTTCTCCTTAGTCAGCGGCGGCACCTCCGTAGCAGCTCTGTTCATGGCAGGCTACATTCCGGGCATCCTCTGGGGTCTTGCCTGCATGCTGGTAGTTTACTTCATCGCAAAGAAAAAAGGTTATCGTGCAAAAAGCGTATTTACCGCAAAGGAAGCCGGGAAGGTGCTTTTAGAGGCCATTCCTTGTCTCCTGCTGATCGTCATCGTTATCGGCGGCATCATCTTCGGTGTGTTCACCGCTACCGAGGGTTCTGTTGTAGCCGTAGTTTACAGCTTGCTTTTATCCCTGTTTTTATATAAGTCCATCAAGGTTTCCGAGATCCCGGCAATCTTAAAGGACAGCGCAGAGATGACCGGCATCATCATCTTCCTGATTGGTGTTTCCAGCATCATGTCCTGGGTAATGGCATTTACCAACATCCCGGAAATCGTTTCCGCAGGACTTCTGTCTGTCAGCAGCAACAAGTTCGTGATCTTCTTCCTGATCAACATCATCCTGCTGATCGTAGGAACCTTCATGGATATGACCCCGGCCTGCCTGATCTTCACCCCGATTTTCCTGCCGGTATGTACCGCACTGGGCATGAATACCATCCACTTCGGTATCATGATGATCTTCAACCTCTGTATCGGTACCATCACACCGCCTGTAGGAACCACCCTCTTCGTTGGTGTTAAGGTTGGTAATGTCAAGATCGAGACCGTATTCCGCCAGCTGCTGGTATACTTCGCTGCCATCTTCATTGTACTGATGATGGTTACCTATATCCCGGCACTGAGCCTGACCCTGCCGAAGCTGATGGGTTACATCTAAAATTAGTCTTAAAATACCGATGGGGTCAAAAACATCTTTTTGGCCCCATCATGATCATCATCAAAAGGAGAAACAAACATGAAAGCATTTATGGATCAAGACTTCTTACTGTCTACCGAAACTGCAAAAAAGCTGTTTCACGAGTATGCAAAAGACATGCCTATCGTAGATTACCACTGCCATATCAATCCCCAGGAGATTGCAGAGGACAGAAAGTTTGAGAATATCACCCAGGTTTGGCTGGGCGGCGACCACTATAAGTGGCGTCAGATGCGTTCCAACGGCGTAGATGAGTACTATATCACCGGCGATGCTCCGGATCGTGAAAAATTCCAGAAATGGGCAGAGACCCTGGAGAAAGCCATCGGCAACCCGCTCTATCACTGGAGCCATCTGGAGTTACAGCGCTACTTCGGCTACACCGGCCATCTCTGTGCCGATACCGCAGAAGAGGTATGGAACCTCTGCAATGCAAAGCTGCAGGAGGACAGCATGTCCGTGCGCAATATCATCCGTCAGTCTAACGTAAAGCTGATCTGCACAACCGATGATCCGGTAGACTCCCTGGAATGGCATCAGAAGCTGGCAGCTGACGATACCTTCGAGGTAAAGGTACTTCCGGCATGGCGCCCGGACAAGGCCATGAACCTTGAAAAACCGGAGTATGCGGATTACATGAAGAAGCTCTCCCTTGTCAGCGGCATCGAGGTAAAGGATTTTGCTTCCCTCAAGGCTGCTCTGCACAACCGCATGGATTTCTTTGCTGCCCTGGGCTGCTGCGTATCTGACCATGCGCTGGAGTACATTATGTATGCACCGGCTTCCGAGGAAGAGATCGACACCATCTTCAAGAAGGCTTTAAACGGTGAAACCATCAGCCGCGGCGAAGAAATGAAGTTTAAGATGGCTTACATGCAGTTTGTGGCTAAGGAATATCACAAGCGCGGCTGGATCATGCAGATCCACTACGGCTGCAAACGTGACAACAACGCCCTGATGTATGCAAAGCTTGGTCCGGATACCGGCTATGACTGCATCAACAACTATGCACCAAGCTCCGAGACCGCTGATTTCCTGAATTCCCTGATCGCTACCGACGAGCTTCCAAAGACCGTGCTCTACTCCTTAAATCCTTGTGACAACGAGGCTATCGGCACCATCCTCGGCTGCTTCCAGGGACCGGAGGTTGCAGGCAAGATCCAGCAGGGTGCTGCATGGTGGTTCAACGACCACAAGCAGGGCATGACCGCTCAGATGACCTCTTTAGCAAACTTAGGACTGCTCTCCAACTTCATCGGTATGCTGACCGATTCCAGAAGCTTCCTGTCCTACACCCGTCATGAGTACTTCCGCAGAATCCTCTGCGAGCTCATCGGAAGCTGGGTAGAAAACGGCGAATATCCGGCTGACTACAAGGCACTCGAGAAGATCGTAAAGGGCATTGCATATGACAATGCAGTGAAATATTTTAACTTCGATGTCAAATAAGAGCGGACTTTAAAGTCAAACTATAAACGCAAACTATAAATTCACAACCATCAACCTTAAAACCAAAAAGCGGAGGGAACTCAAACCCTCCGCTTTTTTACCCCTCTTAGGGTTTGACGAAATATACAACTGGTGTTAAGATAGCTAGCAGAAAAAAATAAATACTGTAACTGTTCAGAACCAACCTCCAAAATGCTTCGCATTTCACGTCTGATTTACGAAATTTTGCTTGGCTCTGAACAGTTACCAAATACTGAAAGTGAGGGCAAAGAGATTAACATATACGATATTGCAAAGCTTTCAGGGGTCTCCATCGCCACGGTTTCGAGGGTGGTGAACGACAGTCCGAGAGTGAGCAAAAAAACAAAAGAAAAGGTGCTTGCAGTCATGAAGGAAAATGACTATACACCGAATGTATTTGCCAGAGGTCTGGGACTTGGTTCCATGAAAACGGTAGGGATCATCTGTCCGGATATCTCCGACAGCTACATGGCCAGAGCCGTTTATTTTCTGGAGGACAGCCTCCACAGCTACGGCTACGGCTGTATCTTGGGCTGCAGCGGCTATGAGCAGACTCAGCGGGAAAATTATGTAGACTGGCTGCTGACCAAAAAAATTGATACTCTGGTGCTGGTGGGATCCATTTATGCCGGAAGCGGCAGGGACGAACACGATACCGACTATGTACGTCAGGCAGCAGAGAAAACACCGGTTTTCATGATCAACGGACAGGTGACCGGAGAAAATATCTACTGCGCCTGCGCGGATGATTTTCACGCCATGCTGACAGTAACTCGGGCGCTGATCAAGCGGGGACGGAAACGAACCCTCTTTCTGCATCATATCGACTCCTTCAGCGGACGGCAGAAAATGCAAGGCTACGAGGCAGCACTAACGGAGGCCGGTTATCCCATCCTCGGTGAACTGAAATTCCAGAGCCGCAACGATATTGAATACACCAGGAACATGCTGGTGGAATACAGCAGAACCTTAAGCTTTGACAGTGTGATCTCCACAGCCGATGCCATGGCAGTCGGAGCCGTCAAGTATGCAAAGGTCAAGGGCATCTCGATACCGGAGGAGCTCTCGGTCATCGGCTATAACAACTCGCTGATGTCCGTAAGCTGCGAACCGGAGATGACCTCGGTAGACAGTAAGGTAGATGTGCTCTGTCGCAAGACCGTGGAAAATATGGTCGGACTTTTGGAACGGGGAGAAAAACCCAAGGCGCAGACTCTGGTTCCCTGCGATGTTATAAAGCGCTGCACCACAGATTTTAGCTTTGACTAAAAGCTTTGACTAAAAAAAGATGGAAAATCATGAGTTCTCTGATTTTCCATCTTTTTTTACCTTTGATTTTAGAAGATTCTCCATCCGCAGATAAAGTTATTTGCCCACCAGGAGCTTAAGGAACGATGTACCACCTTGCCGTTACCGGAGGAAGCATCGATAACCGTTCCGCCTCCTGCCACGATACCCACATGGCCGCTTACTACGATGATGTCACCGGCCTTTAAGCTGGAGAAGCTGCTGATCTTCGTATATCTTCCGGCATTTCTCCAGCCGGAGGAGGTCATATAACTCTGGCGCACGCCTACCTGATTTAAGCACCAGTATACGAAACCGGAGCAGTCAAAGGAGCTTGGTCCTTTGGCCCCCCATACGTACGGGCAGCCAAGCTTGGAGCTTGCCACTGCAATGAGGGCACTGGCGCCGCCGCTGGCCGTGCCGGTATTCGGTGTGGAGGTGCTGCCTGAGCTTCCCTTGCTTCCGCTTCCGGAACTGCTGCTGTTGTTTTTACTGTTATTTTTGCTGTTGTTCTTGCTGCTCGTCTTCGACTGTGCCGGCGCCTTCTTTGCATCCCCTCCGGTAAGCTTTGCCATCGTCATGACACCGACCTGACCATCCGCACTCAGTCCATTGGTCTGCTGGAACAGCTTGACGGCATTTTCCGTCACCTCACCGTAGTAACCGGTAACATTGGCGGATTTTAAATACCCCAGCTGACTCAACAGATTCTGTACTCGCTGGATATTGTCACCGCTGTCACCGAGGCTTAAGCCGTTCGGGGTCGCATCGGAGCTGTTTAAGGCCACACGGGTGGCCGGTCCTAAGTAACCGTCCACGATCTGGTCATTTCGGGACTGGAACTGCTTCACTGCAATGATCGTATCATTGCCATAGCTCCCATCCGGCTCGGTGGTCATGTAGCCAAGCTCCTTCAACCGCTTCTGGGCTGCTAAAACCAGATCACTCTTTTCACCGTAGGCCAGCATGTTTGCCTTAACGTCCTCGCTGTACAGAAGGTTCAAGGTTTTTCTTCCCACCTTGCCATCCTGATCCAGACCGTTTAAGCTCTGCATCTTCATAACCGCCTCTTCGGTGGCATCACCAAAGCTGCCCGTCACCTGCGTGTCGCTTGCCAGATAGCCAAGCTCATACAGACGGCTCTGAATCCGGGTGATATCGGTACCCTCATCACCCTTCTGCGCTGCATAGTACTTTGCATCCGGGGAAAGGATCGCCTCTAAGGTATCCGGTCCGATGATGCCGTCCTGTGCCAGCTTATTCTGGCGCTGATAGATCTTGACTGCGCTCTGGGTCACTTCTCCGTAGTAATCCGTCGGTTCATCGTTATCCATAAATCCCAGATCCATCAATCGCTGCTGCAGCTTTAAAACGATGGGATGCTTCTCACCGATACGCAGATAATCCGGGATCGGTTCACTGTACTCCGCGTCCACACCTGCCACCGACGGAAGCAGCGGACCGTCTGGAGTGAGCGCCATGACCGTCTCATCTGCCGCGGTCTGGGGCAGGGTCTCCTCCATCAGCACCAGGTTCTCTTCGGTTGTCTCACTCTCCGCCTCGTTCGATGTCTGAGCCGCACCGCAGCCCGCCAGCATGCTCACTGCCAGAAATGCCGCTCCAAAGCACCGTACCCTTCTTTTCCAGTTCTTATTTGTGTTTCCGATTGTCAAAACTCTGACCTCACTTCCTGTATCTGACTGTTCTGTTCTTTCATACAACAAAACAGGGAGATAAAATATTTATCCCCCTGCTAATTAACGGTTTGCACTTAAAGCAGCAATGTACTTTAAATAGAACAAACATTTTGTTCTATCACATTATATTCTATTCATGGGAAAAAATCAATGAATTTTACCCGTTTTTCGTTCTCTTGATCACCTTCAGCCGCGTGAACTCCTCGCGGTCCTTCTCCTCCAGCGCATTCCCGATGCTCGTCACCAGATTCTGATAGGTCGGAATGGTGATGTTCTTTAAGGCATTGGCACGCTTTTGCGTCTTTCGTATACTGGTTGCCAGGCGGTATGCAGAATTTTCCACCATGGAAAGCTTTACCGTCAGCTCCTTCACCTTCTCAAAGTGCATCCGCGCCTCATCGAGAGCCGGGCTGGTGCTTAAGAACGCATAGCCGGGCGTCAGCGGTGTCGGCTCATGCTGCACCAGCGGGATCTCCGTTCCCATGATGCTCCGGGTCTTGATGCGGATGGTATCGTCCACCGGGATCGTGCCTGCAATATCCTGGATAAAACCGATTCCCAGTTCAATATTGGCCTTTTGAAGCGCCTTGTAAGCCTCGGTAAAGGTAGTGTCTATCTCGGCCTGAATGTCCTTTGCCTGGTCAATGAGACCCATCAGCTCCCGTAAGAGGATGTTTCGCTTTTTATCCATCAGCTCATAGCCCTGGCTGGCCAGTGCAAGGGAGTTCTTTGCCAAAATGAGATTTCCCTTTGTAGGAAAAGCATTCAGATTCATATGGCTCCCTCCTTATCGCTGTGCCGCACCTGATCCTG
Source organism: uncultured Selenomonadales bacterium (assembly GCA_963589345.1). GTDB lineage: Bacteria > Bacillota > Clostridia > Lachnospirales > Lachnospiraceae > Brotaphodocola. The sequence continues at coordinate 23,044 of CAVALB010000026.1, forward strand.
CCGCTCCATCCGCCCCGGCTCCGGCCGCGCCCTTTTCAGGCTCTGCATCCACCAGATCTCCGTTCTCATCGAGCTTCGTCGGCTTGTAATACTGATCCAAAATCTTTGTATCGATACGATCCAGTTCTACCCTCGGAAGGAGTCCGAGAAGCTGCCAGCCGATGTTTAGCGTGGTGATGATGTTCCGGTTATCATGGGGATCCTGACCCACAAAGCGCTGCTCAAATTCCTTACCGAACACCAGGTACTTTTTATCGATCGGCGACAGCTCATCCTCACCGATGACGGATGCCAGAGCTCTGGCATCTCCCACCTTCGCATAGCAAGAGAAGAGCTGGTTCGCCACAGCCTGATGATCTGCCCTCGTGTAGCCCTCACCGATGCCGTCCTTCATCAGACGTGACAGGCTCGGCAGCACGTTGATCGGCGGATATACCGACTGACCGTTTAACTCGCGATCCAAAACGATCTGACCCTCGGTAATGTAACCGGTCAAATCCGGGATCGGGTGGGTGATATCATCGTTTGGCATGGTCAGGATCGGGATCTGCGTCACCGATCCGTTCACGCCCCGGACAATGCCGGCACGCTCATAAAGCGCTGCCAGCTCACTGTACAGATATCCCGGAAAGCCCTTTCTGGACGGGATCTCGCCCTTGGAGGAGGATACCTCACGCATGGCCTCTGCAAAGGAAGTCATATCGGTTAAGATGACCAGGATATGCATGTTCTTCTCGAACGCCAGGTACTCTGCCAAAGTCAGTGCACATTTCGGCGTGATCAGACGCTCTACCACCGGGTCATTGGCCAGGTTTAAAAACATGGCTACGTGCGAAGAAACACCGCTCTCCTCGAAGGTTCTGCGGAAGAAATCCGCCACATCGTGCTTAACGCCCATGGCCGCAAACACGATCGCGAACTGCTCATCGGAATCATCGCCCAGGGAAGCCTGCTGCACGATCTGTGCCGCCAGCTGGTCATGAGGAAGTCCGTTTCCGGAAAAGATCGGCAGCTTCTGTCCCCGGATCAGGGTCATCAAACCGTCAATGGCAGAGATTCCAGTACGGATGTAGTTTCGCGGGTACTCTCGGGTCACCGGATTTAACGGCATACCGTTCACGTCCAAAAGCTTTTCTGCCACGATCGGACCAAGGCCGTCGATCGGAACTCCGATGCCGTTCATGGTACGCCCCAGCATTTCCGTGGATACGCCAAGCTCCATGGGATGACCGGTTAAGCGTGTATGGACATTTCTCAGTCCCATGCCTTCCGTTCCCTCAAATACCTGGATCACGGCCTTATCCTCATATACCTCAATGATACGACCCAGCTTCTGCTTATTGCCGTCCACCGTCATTTCCACGATCTCATCGTAAGCCGCACCTAAGACGCCCTCCAGCACGACCATGGGGCCGTTGATCGCACTCAAGCCTAAATATTCAATTGCCATTTCACAGCCCTCCTATGCGTTCCGTTCAATGACATTTTCATAGAACGCGTCAATCTTTGTTTTATAATCATCCAGCATGGCCAGGTTGTCATTGGGCACATCATACTTGATGGCAATGACCTGGTCAAAGATCGGATCCTCTTTCAATACCGACATCGGCATGCCCATGGAGATTAAAGATCTGGATTTCCGGTACAGATACAGGATGATCTCCATCATCTTAAACTGCTTCTCCATCGGGACGCAGGTATCGTCCTTATGGAAGGCATTCTGCTGCAAAAAGCCCACACGGATCACCTTGGCAATCTCTAAGATCAGCTTCTGGTCATCCGGAAGTACGTCGCCGCCGATGAGCTTTACGATTTCCATCAGGCTACTCTCCTGAGACAGAAGGTACACGATCTGATTGCGGTAATCGACGAACTTTTTATCCACGTTTTCCGTATACCAGGAACCCAGGTCATTCAGATATTCGGAGTAACTGCTCAGCCAGGAAATGGCCGGGAAATGTCTTGCATAGGCCAGGTTCTTATCCAGTCCCCAGAAGCAGCGCACGAAACGCTTGGTATTCTGGGTCACCGGCTCAGAGAAGTCGCCGCCCTGAGGCGATACCGCACCGATGATGGTCACGCTTCCCTCCGTGCCGTTTAAGTTCTGCATCATGCCTGCCCGCTCATAAAAGGCGGACAGCTTGGAAGCCAGATAAGCCGGGAAGCCTTCCTCTGCCGGCATCTCCTCCAGACGACCGGATAACTCACGCAGTGCCTCTGCCCAACGGGAGGTGGAGTCTGCCATGATAGCCACATGATATCCCATATCCCGGTAATACTCTGCCAGGGTCAAGCCGGAGTACAAACTTGCCTCACGGGCTGCCACCGGCATGTTGGAGGTATTGGCGATCAGGGTGGTCCGATCCATCAGCGGATTTCCCGTCTTCGGGTCGATCAGCTCCGAGAACTCCTCCAGTACCTGGGTCATCTCGTTTCCGCGCTCGCCGCAGCCGATGTAAATGATGATGTTCGCATCCGACCATTTCGCGATCTGATGCTGGGTCATGGTCTTTCCGGTTCCGAATCCGCCCGGAATCGCCGCTGTGCCGCCCTTTGCCAGCGGAAACAGGGTATCCAGGATACGCTGACCGGTTACAAGAGGCTTCGTGGCCGGGAACCGCTTTGCAGTAGGTCTTGCCACGCGGATCGGCCATTTCTGGGTCATGGTCAGGACTTCCTCGGTTCCGTCAAAGCGCTGGATCTTCACTAACGGTTCGCTGATGGTATATTCCCCATCCTCTGCCACATCCAGAACATAGCCTTCCTTATCCGGCGGCACCATAACCTTGTGCACGATGGCCGGTGTCTCCGGCACCTCCGCAATGATGGCACCTCCGTAAACCCGGTCACCCTTCTTTACGGTCAGGTGAGTCTTCCATTTCTTTTCCGTATCCAGAGCACTTACATGTACGCCCCTGCCGATATAGGCTCCACCGGTCTTTGCGATCTCACTTAAGGGCCGTTCAATACCGTCAAAAATATTTGTCAGGATCCCCGGTGCCAGTGTGACAGATACCGGTGCTCCGGTTCCGGTCACGATCTCACCCGGACGGATTCCTGCTGTTTCTTCATATACCTGAATAATAGTGTCCCCGGCCTTTAAGCCGATGACCTCCCCCACCAGGTTATCATGGCCAACATAGACCATCTCATTCATGGTAAAACCCGGGTCGTCCTTTACATGGACGATAGGACCATTGATGCCTCCGATCACACCCGTCTTAGACATGGCCGTTTCCTCCTTCTGTCAGGCTTAAGTCAAAGCGAAACTTCTCCCTGGCTTCCTCTAACTTTGTCTGGAACGAATTATCAATGAGGATATGCCTCCCCGGAATGACCGCGCGGGTGCCTCCGGTGAAGGAATACTGACTGATGCGAAACTCCGCATTGCCATGGTGGAGAGCGATGCGGTTTAACTTATCCTCATCCACCGGATCCAGATAAATGATCAGATGGTCATCTCCTGCAAAGTCCACAGCCCTTTGCACCTGGGTTTCCAGAAGCTTCTGATATTCCGCAGTCTCCAGATAATTTGCCAGCATGTCCTTTAACTCTACAAACAGCTTATCCTTCAGCTCTTCCTGTTTCATGCCAAGGGTTCTGCGGATGTCGATCTGTCCCAACGCCAGCTGTTTATTGATCTCACGCTCTGCTTTTTCTGTTTCCTGCCGGATTCTCAGCTTTTCCCGTCTTCTGATATCCGTCTTATGCTCTTCCAGTGTTTTTTCCTGTGCTGTCATATATTCATCCAGCATCTGCCCGCTGCGGGTTCTGGCATCCTCCATGCAGGTGTCCAGAAAATGCTGTAATTTTTCCTCGGTGGTCAAGTCGCTCACCTTCCTTTACAATTTCAGTCCGATTGCTTCATTCACGTAAGCCGTGATAAAGTCCGGCTTGCGGCCGGTTCCATGGCGGTCCGGGATCTCTACAAACAGAGGCTGCCGGTGATTTAACTTCACCTCATTCACCAGATCCGGAAAATCTCTCCCGAATTTTTCTGTCAGCAGTACGATCCCGATCGTCTTGTCGGCCAGAACCTTATCAAGCTCGCTCTTCAGTTCCTCTTTTTCGTGCACCACCGCACCTTCCACACCGGCCAAACGCATGCCGGTCCAGGTGTCGATGTTGTCACTGATCAGATACATCTTCATATCTTACAGAGAACCAAGGATCATGAAGGAGATGATCAGTCCGTACAGGCAAACACCTTCGGCAAGACCTACGAAGATGAGGGATTTACCAAGGATGGAGCCATCCTCGCTGATTGCTCCCAGTGCTGCGGATGCTGCTGCAGATACGGCAATACCGCCGCCAAGGCAGCTCATGCCGGTGGAAAGTGCTGCTGCAAGATAACCCCAGCCTGCTGCATTATTTACGGCTGCCGCTGTTTCCTCTGCCGCGAATGCATGGCCGGTGAACATCAGCCCGGCTGCCACACCTACCGTTGCCATAAACAAAAATACGTTTACGCCGATGGCGGTTTTGTAACGTCCCTTTGTCTTTTCTCCTGCTGCAAATGCTCCAAAGGGAACTGCAATGCTTAAGATTAATGCTGCTGCCAGTGTGATTTTTGCTAATAATGTCATGATCAGATTCTCCTTTTCATCATCAAATTCTGTATATAGTTCTTAGATTCAGCTATTCTGTTTTCCGTAAGGCTTAAACTCCCGTCCGGTACCACGGTAGAAACGGCTGAACAGCTCATAATACTCCAGACGGAGTACCTGAATACCGACAATCAGTCCCTCCATGCCGCATACAAACAGGTTGCCAAGCACCACCACCAGCCAGTTGGGCGTTCCAGCCTCAGCTCCGGCTAACATCAAAACAACTTCCATCATGGCCGCATGGCTCACCGCAAAGGCACCCACACGGACAAAGGAAAGGGTGTTGGAAAAATAACTCAGGCATACCTCAAACAGTTCGAACACGCCCTGTACAAAGAACATTCCCTTTTCCTCCGGCATAACCTTCGCATGCTTTTCGGCTAGCGCCGTCAGCGGTTCTTTAAAGAAGATCACAAGGAGCGGAAGTACAAACATGATCACTAACACTGCCGTAGCAGGAAGAGCATGTCCGCTCATATACAGGATGATCGTAAGTGCCAGGGCACCGTAAAATACGATACCTGCAATTCCGTTGGTATCAAAGAATGCCTTCTCTGTGTCGTGACTTCTTAGGCTGTTAATGACATTGAGCACCATGGTCATCAGGACGATTCCCATACCCATAGCGATTGCCACGATAAAGACCGTATTTAAATTTCCTACAAAGGGAAGATTGGTCATTGCGGTCTTCGGGCGCAGCCACAACGGTTCTATCACATTTTCAAAGCCAAATACGCTGCCGAACAAAAATCCGAAGATCGTCGAAAAGAAGCCGCAGCAGGAAATAATGGCTGCCAGGTTCATCTTCTTTGCCCGGTATAAGAGGTAACCGCCAAGGAGCAGACAAAGTCCCTGTCCGGCATCTCCGAACATAAAGCCAAATAAGAACGAATACGTAAGTCCCAGGATAACGGTCGGATCGATCTCCTCATAGGAAGGCAGTCCGTACATGCGGATAAACATCTCAAACGGCCGAAACAGCCCCGGATTTTTTAGTTTTGTCGGAGGCTTGCTCACGATGCTGCCGTGATCCTTCTCCACAAAACAGAAGGTGTTTTCATCCTGCTCAAGCTCTTTCTGAAAGGCCGCTGCATCCCTCTCACTCATCCAGCCGCAGAGAATGTAAAAGGTATGATCCTTCTCCTTTACACAGGCGGCAAGCTTTCGCACGTCAAAGTTTTTCGCATAGGCGGCAAGCTTGTTGTATGCTGCTGTAAGCTCCTCTGTGTGGGTTTTTAACACCGTTTTGATCCGCTCATCCACATCCTGCATCTTACTGTGCAGATCTGAAAGTTGCTGCCGAAGTCCCTGCGTAGCAGCCTCCGGCGTTCCCTCATATTCATCCTGCAAAACAAAGCGTTCAAAATGCAAGGAAGTATAGATCGCATCGATCTTATCGCAGAGCGGCTTCGGTACAAAATATACCAGCCATACGTAATCTGCATCCTCCTGGCATTTATGGGCTACCGTATCGATGGTGTCATACACATAATCCATGAACTTGTTGTAATATTCGTGAGGCATCCGTCCAAACCGGAACTTCACATACCGAAACTTCATGATATCCTTCAGATCGTAATTCAAATCCGAAAACGGGATCACCTGATCTATGGATTTTTCCAGCTCCTGCGCCTGTGCCTCCAGCCCTTCCTGTTCGGTTCGAAGCGACCGGATTTCTTCATCCAATCTGTGAATGATGTCTGCGGCCTCTTTTGGCGTCATTGCCTGAAAGCCTGCCGTTTTTTCACTCCCCGCTGCCTCCGGTTCCTTTTTGCATCCGGCTGTTTGAAGTTCTCCCATCAGGGCTTCTGCTGTCTGCAGCTCTGCCTTATAGGGATTGCTCTCCAGATAAGGCCGCAGGTTTGCCACCGTTTTCAGCTCGGACAGGGCATTTTCCAGCTGAATCTCATACTTTGAGAGATACTGCTCAACCACCCGGTCAATATCATTCTTCGGACCTGTGATACTTAAAAACTTCATTTTCTCTATCACAAGTAACTCCTCCTGTCTGCAAAGGCCTCGCGTCTGATCCGTACACGTCCTCTGCTTCTATATTTGTAACTGTTCAAAATCAACCTCCAAAATGCCTCGCATTTCGTCGATGCGGCAATCTACTGCTTGTTTAAAATCTCTACGATCTCTGCCTGGGGAAGTCCGTAACGGATTCCCTCCAGCGCCGTAATGATCTTTCGCATCTCCAGCTCCTTCCGGTACAGGTAGGAATCCAGTATCGCCGGGGAATGCGGATAAGAGCGGCCGGTTTTTCCGTAGATCTGATTCAGCATCTGATTGGACAAAAGCTGGATGTCCGGCATGGTTCCGGCCGAGCCATCTGCCGACAGCTTGTAGGGTGTCTCCCTTAGCACAGCAAAGAACTGTGTGTCATTTTCCGCCTCCACAAGCTGCCTTACCTTATCTGCCCGCAGCCGGTAATGCACCGGAATCAGCAGCGCATAAACCTCTGCAGCAGAGAGCCTGTAAATCCGCCTTGCTCGAAAGATCCACTGGATATTTAAGAGATCCAGCCAGCTTCCAAAGCAGGCATCCAGAATCTTTTTTTCTGACTTTGTCAGTATCTTCTCCCGCATTTTCCAGATTGACTGAAAGTAAAACAGATCCAGGCGCAGCTCATAGTCAAACAACCTGGTCTGTCCCTTCTCCCGAAGCTTTTCTAAGAGTTCCCCGTATACGGTTCCCTCCAGTGCGGCGATAAATTCTTCCAGATCCTTCGCCTTACAAAGCGCTTCGAGGGAAAGCGGTGAATGCTTCTCAAAAAACTCCTGAAACACCGACAGATCCGTCTGTCCTTCTCTTCCTCCGAGCATATGCCGCAGCAGCTTTTTGATCACTTCCACCTCATAATGTTTAAAGTAAAGATCCAGAAACCTGCGCTGCTTCACGGTAGAGAAACGGTAAAGCTTGGTAAAATCGCGGTATTCCGACTGGGTGAGGATCTGCTCGATGTAAGCTCTGTGAAGCTTGGTATCATCCAGACCGGAAAAAACCTGTGCATATGCCGGCTGTTCCTTCAGATAGTCCGCCGCACTTCGCACATCCTCCAGGCCTGCCAGCTCCTGAAACTGTTCAGCCGTCAGAAGGCGTCCTTCCATAGCCCGCACCTTTGTCGTAATCCCGCTGTAGGCCAAAAGCCCCATATGATCACTCCTTTATCAATTCCTCAAACAGCTTCTTGACATAGGCTTCGTGATGAAGTGCGTAATTATCCTGCATCTGGGCAAGCTGTTTTTGGGCCCGTTGCTTCTGCTCGGCAAGCTCCGACTTCATCCGCTCCTCCATCTGCCCACGAAGATTTTGTATCTTTTTTTCTGTTTCCTCCTCTGCGGCCTGATCAAACTGCCTGGTCTTTTCTTCCATCTCAGCAGCGAAGGCCTTCTTGCGCGCTGCTGCCGCATCCATCACCGCAGCGGCAGATTTCTCAATCTCTGATATCTGCTTGATCACGCTGTCCATGGTAAACCTCCTTCTTTTTTCTACCCTATTATCATACTCTCTTTACCCCCGAAAAGTCATGGTTAAAAATGAAAGAATAACATTTTTTTAACGATCTATTTTTGTCAAAATGCTGAATTTCTTTTTTGCATCTGTAGAAACTTATTCGGAATTATAGGCATTTTCCCGATTAATTTCCGATTGTTTTTATTAATTTCAGACAAAAACAAGAAGAGGAAACCCTTCTGCGCATCGGCATAAGGTTTTCCCCTTCTCTTTTTTGTTACGAATAGTACGAATGAATCATGTTGCTTACTCGGCTGTCAGATATCGGCTGGCCACGTACGCCTCCTGACCGTTATAAAGGATCACGGCCCAGTCATCATCATGCCGGCGGACATATTCCACGGTAACCCCTGCATTCAACTGACCGATCCGCTCCGAGGATGTGCTCGGCTCCGGACGTACATTCAATACGTCCGTGGTGCGGTATACCGGCCCGGTGCTTTCTGTCTCCGACTCTGCTGCTTCCGTCACCTCCATGGTTTCTGCTGCCGTGGTCGCCTCCGTTTCCTTTGCACTGCTTTGCGGCTTTACAATTTTTACCACCATGATCAGAAGAACGATGCAAAGAAGCGGCACAAGAAACTTTAACAGAGTCATCAGGGAAAGAGAAGATCTCCGGCCTCCGGATTTTTTCCGGCTCTTGGATCCGGTTCTGCCCGTATAGCTTCTTCCGGCATTGCTTCCCTTTGATCCTGCCGCGCTGCCGGTGCGGCTCTTCTCCATGCCGTAGTCTGTCGTCTTGCGGTTTTGACTGCTCTCCGACGTTGTCACAGGTCTGGTAAGAGGCTTTCTTCCCTTCTTTGCATTGCGGTAGTCATCAGAAAAGGTATACACCTCCTGAGAAAGCATGTGGTAGGCTTGGTTTGCACTGTATGCGTTGGCATCGCCTTCATGAACGGCCTTGTTTCCGATCATGCGGATCTTGTGATAGTGCTCACAGGTGGTCTTGGATATCCACCGATTTTCATAAAGCACATCGATCATATTTTTTAAATCGCTTTCATCCATGATACCGGCCTGGTCGGCCAGATTTTTTACCATAAATTCCAGTGTCTGCCGTGCCTTGACCATGGATGCATTGTATTCTCTCTGAACGATCAGCCGTTCTGTATCCTTCACTCCCTGCTGGATCTTGTCCCAGCTGCTGTTTCCGCTCAATGCCATGCCAACCCCCTCCTTTTATTGAGCAATGAATTTTCCTCTACAATTATACTATACTCTCATAAATTGCGCACGCAAAATTACAAGATTTTTTCTTTTGTAAGGAAACTGTAAAGTCTCCTTTTCTCTACACTAGTGTGCTGGCACATTCATTTTCAGACTAATGACGCTGAATATTTTTTCATTG
>CAVALB010000027.1:0-32204 GCA_963589345.1 uncultured Selenomonadales bacterium
CTAGTGCATCGTTTCATAAATAACTGGCCAAATCACGCAGGATGCAGATTCGAGTGTGCAGTTCAAAAAACGTAGGCGTAGCGGGCTACGCTGAGGCTTTTTGGACTGTGCAATCGGATTTGCAGACAAGCGAATTGGCTAGTTATTTTGTAAACGAGGCACTAGGGTTCGCGAAGCGGTTCCTAGAATATAAGAAAAAACATAAAGAATACAAGAATCCGGATTGACTTTTATGAAACGAGTGATAAAATACGGTAATTGTACGCGAAAGGTATACGAGCTATTGTATACAGGCAGGCACTTTTGGAACAGAAGGTGTGCCGTACGATGAAGAAAAACAGCAGTGCCGAAAGGCACGATGTTAGAAAGGGTGAACTAAATGAAATATATCAAGGAGTCAGCGATCATCTTTGGCATTACCATGATCGGAGAATTTTTAAATGAACTTTTGCCGTTTCCGGTTCCGGCCGGTGTATACGGATTGTTTTTGCTTCTGATTCTGCTTTGTACGGGTCTTTTGAAACTTCAGGATATTGAAACAACCGGAAATTTCCTTCTTGAGATCATGCCGATTTTGTTTATCCCGGCATCCGTCGGACTGATCGAGAGCTATGATGCCATGAAAGCAATTCTTGTGCCGCTCATCGTCACCTGTCTCGTATCCACCCTGGTTGTCATGGGTGTGACCGGTAAAGTTACAGAGCTTATGGTCGTTATTTTGAAAAAAAAGACGGTTGAGGAAACCGGAGAGGAGAACGTGGCATGACGTTTTTACAGGAATCTCTTTATTTTGGATTTGTGATCAGTCTGGCAGCCTATCTGATCGGAGTATGGGTCAAGAAAAAAATCGGCTGGGCAATCTTGAATCCACTTCTTGTGTCTGTGGTGATCGTGATTGCAGTGTTGAAGCTTTTCCATGTGGATTACGCGTCCTATAATAACAGCGCGAAATATATTAGTTATCTGCTGACTCCGTCTACGGTATGTCTGGCAATTCCGCTGTACAAGCAGTTAGAACTGTTAATGAAAAATTTTGTTGCCGTGATCGTGGCCATTGCCTCCGGTGTAGCTGCCAGTGCGGGAAGTATTTTCCTCTTATGCACCCTCTTTGGTGTGGAACATATCCACTATGTGTCTTTCCTTCCGAAATCCATCACCACAGCGATCGGTATGGGTGTCAGTGAAGAGGCAGGAGGTATTGTAACGATTACTGTAGTCTGCATCATCATCACCGGTATTTTCGGAAACATCATTGCAGATCTGCTGTTTAAGATCCTGGGCATTCGTGAGCCCATCGCAAAAGGACTGGCGCTCGGAACCTCTGCACATGCCATCGGAACTGCCAAGGCTCTGGAGCTTGGCGAGGTAGAAGGCGCTATGAGCAGTCTTTCCATTGCGGTGGCCGGTCTGATGACGGTGATCGTGGTTCCGCTGGTATCGGGTCTGATCTAAGATACACGTTTTTTGTAGATAGACAGAAATCTGCTTTTCCCCTGCTGTGTTTGCGGCAGGGGATTTTTTCGTTTTACAAGAAATTGTATCCTGAAATAAAACCCTGACAGGTGCTTTTTGCGGTTGAAAGGGGCCTGCGGATATGATATATTTAGAGATAATGTGGTATAAAAAACAATGCGCTATGCATATACTGAAGGAGGAAGTCATGATTCAGAAGCTGATTGAAAAAATTCAGAAAACTAAGGCACCGATCTGTGTGGGCTTAGATCCGATGTTAAACTATATTCCGGAGCACATTTTAAAGAAGTCCTTTCAGGAGTTTGGTGAGACCTTAGAGGGCGCGGCAGATGCGATCTGGAATTTCAACAAAGAGATCGTGGATCATACCTGGGATCTGATCCCGTCCGTAAAACCACAGATTGCCATGTATGAGCAGTTTGGCATTGAGGGTCTGAAGGTTTATGACAAGACCGTGAAGTATTGTCAGGAAAAGGGGCTTGTGGTTATCGGTGATGCCAAGCGCGGCGATATCGGATCCACCTCTGCTGCCTATGCAACCGCACATCTTGGCAAGGTCAAGGTCGGAAACAGTGTATGCAGTGCATTCGGTACCGATTTTCTTACCGTAAACCCGTATCTGGGAACCGATGGCGTAAAGCCTTTTGTAGATGTCTGCAATGCAGAGGATAAGGGTATTTTCGTGCTGGTCAAAACTTCAAACCCGTCCAGCGGCGAGTTCCAGGATAGATTGATCGATGGAAAACCGCTTTACGAGCATGTGGCAGCCAAGGTTGTGGAATGGGGAGAGGCCTCCATGGATGGTGCATACAGCAACGTAGGTGCAGTGGTAGGTGCAACCTATCCGGAGATGAGCGCAGTCTTAAGAAAACTTATGCCAAAGACCTACTTTTTGGTACCGGGTTACGGCGCTCAGGGCGGAACAGCCAAGGACTTAAAGAACTGCTTCAATGAGGACGGACTGGGTGCAGTCGTAAACTCCTCTCGCGGCATCATTGCAGCATATCGTCAGGAAAAATATGCAAAGTTTGGTGCAGAGCACTTTGCAGAAGCATCCAGACAGGCAGTCATCGATATGGTAGCTGATATAAACAGCGTATTATAAATCTTTAAGACGTTTTTGTGCAGCGGGGGTGAAGCATACGAAAACCCGTGCAGAAAGGGTCTGATGGAAAAGCGGGAAATTTCCGAATCATATTGAAGGAGTAAGTATGGAAACGATTCAGAAGGAAAAAGTGAAGCTTACGGCAAAGGTGGTCAGCCAAAAAGCTCTGACAGAGGATATCTGCAGCATGTGGATCGAGGCAGAAGAAATTGCAAAAGCAGCAAAGCCGGGTCAGTTTATTTCAGTTTATACAAAGGATAAGAGCAAGGTGCTTCCGCGTCCGATCAGCCTCTGTGAGATTGACAAAGAGCAGGGAAGACTGCGCATTGTATACCGCGTGGTGGGTGCCGGAACGAAAGAGTTTTCTGCATATCAGGCCGGAGACGACATTGAGATCATGGGGCCGCTCGGAAACGGTTTTCCGTTAAAGGAGAAAAAAGCCTTTCTGATCGGCGGAGGTATCGGTATTCCACCGATGCTGGAGCTGGCTAAGAACTTAAATTGCGAAAAGCAGATGGTACTGGGCTATCGTGATGTTTTATTTTTAAATGATGAGTTTGAGAAATACGGAAACGTATATGTGGCAACCGAGGACGGAAGTGCCGGGACAAAGGGCAATGTGCTGGATGCGATCAAGGCAAACGGATTAAAGGCCGATGTGATCTATGCCTGCGGTCCGACTCCTATGCTGCGAGCCTTAAAGGCTTACGCATTGGAGCACGGCATCGAATGCTGGCTCTCCCTGGAGGAAAAGATGGCCTGCGGCATCGGTGCCTGCCTGGCCTGTGTATGCAAGTCAAAAGAGGTGGATGACCATTCTCATGTGCACAACAAGCGCATCTGTAAGGACGGTCCGGTATTTGCAGCAGAGGAGGTGGAACTGTAATGAATACAAAAGTAAGTCTTGCCGGTGTGGAATTAAAAAATCCGGTCATGACAGCCTCCGGAACCTTCGGAAGCGGTGCCGAGTACAGTGAATTTGTAGATTTAAACCGTCTTGGTGCTGTGGTGACCAAGGGTGTTGCCAATGTGCCGTGGCCGGGTAATCCGACCCCTCGCATTGCAGAGGTTTACGGTGGGATGCTGAATGCCATCGGCCTGCAAAATCCAGGCATCGATGTATTTGTAAAGCGTGACATCCCGTTTTTAAAGCAGTATGATACCAAGATCATCGTGAACGTCTGTGGTAAGACGACAGAGGATTATATTGAAGTGGTGGAGCGCCTGGGAGATGAGCCGGTGGATCTTCTGGAGATCAATATCTCCTGCCCGAATGTCAAGGAAGGCGGAATTGCCTTTGGCCAGGATCCGAAGGCCGTGGAGGCAATCACCAGAGAAGTAAAGAAGCATGCAAAGCAGCCGGTCATCATGAAGCTAAGCCCCAATGTGACAGATATCACAGTCATGGCGAAGGCAGCAGAGGCAGGCGGTGCCGATGTACTGTCCCTGATCAATACGCTGACCGGCATGAAGATCGATATCAACCGCAGAGCCTTTGCCATTGCCAATAAGACCGGCGGCATGTCGGGACCGGCAGTAAAGCCGGTGGCTGTCCGCATGGTTTACCAGGTGGCGAATGCTGTGAAGCTTCCGATCATCGGCATGGGCGGCATTGCAACCGCAGAGGACGCGCTGGAGTTTATCATGGCCGGTGCGACCGCAGTTTCAGTAGGTACAGCGAATTTTTATAATCCATATGCGACGGTGGAGATTGCAGACGGCATTGTGGATTTTATGAAAAAACAAAAGGTAGAGGATATCCGGGAACTGATCGGATGTGTAAGGTAAAAGGAGAAAATCATGGAAGATTACAAGAAAGAGTTTATTGAATTTATGATTGACTGCGAAGTGCTGAAATTCGGAGATTTCGTGACGAAATCCGGCCGCAAGACCCCGTTCTTTGTCAATACCGGTTTTTACCGTACCGGTGCACAGCTGCGTCGTCTGGGTCAGTACTATGCACGTGCCATCAAAGAGACCTTCGGTACCGACTTCAATGTACTGTTCGGACCGGCTTACAAGGGAATCCCGCTGACGGTTGCAGCTACCATGTCCATCAGCGAGCTGTATGGCGCAGACATTCGTTACTGTTCCAACCGTAAGGAAGTAAAGGATCACGGCGATAAGGGCATTCTGCTTGGAAGCCCGATTCTGGATGGTGACAAGGTTGTGATCATTGAGGATGTTACCACCGCAGGCACCTCCATCGAGGAGACTCTGCCGATCATCAAGGCCCAGGGTGATGTGGACGTGCTTGGTTTGGTTGTTTCCGTAGACCGTATGGAGCGCGGCAAGGGAAGCAAATCTGCACTGAAGGAAATCGAGGAGAAATACGGATTTAAGACCACTGCAATCGTAACGATGGCAGATGTCGTAGAGCATCTCTACAACAAACCATATAAGGGAAAGGTTATTATTGACGACACCTTAAAGGCAGCCATCGACGCATACTATGAGCAGTATGGTGCAGAGTAAGTCCTATATGAAGCTCTGCATGATGAGCCGGGCAACACGGTAACCGCAACAAGTAAGGAGAGCAATATGGAAAAGGTTTATAAGACGATGCAGCGCACGGGTGCATGCAGCATTGCAGTGGGGGTTATCATCCTGGTAGCCGGTGTAACTGTGGGAATCGTATCCATTGTCAGCGGCAGCTTACTCTTGAAACGTAAGGGTGAGATCACATTTTAAGAAAATAGAACAGGAATCGGGCAGCTTCTGCAAAAGTTCGAGCGGAGGCTGCCCCTCTTTGCCTTGCGAATACGCCACACCGGCGGAATGCGAAGCATGTTGAAGGTTGATTCTGAACCGTTACGGAAATTTTTATAAGGAGCTTTGTTTGGAATATGATCAGGAATACAACCAGGAATCAGAAGCTTGGCTGGGTTTTATTTATTGCCTATCTGGCTTTACTGGTTTATTTTATGTTTTTTGCGGAATCCCTTGGGCGCAATCCGGATCTGCGAGAATATTCGTACAATCTGGAACCGTTTAAGGAAATCCGGCGTTTTTATAAATATCGAAAACAACTGGGAATGGAAGCATTCCTTCTGAATATATTTGGCAATGTAGTCGGTTTTATGCCCTGTGGCTTTTTCCTTCCGATCATCAGCCGCAGAAGCAAAAAATTTCACAACACGTTTTTATTCAGCTTTTGCTTAAGCCTTTGCATCGAGATCACACAGCTTATCTTCCGGGTGGGCAGCTTTGATGTGGACGACCTCTTTTTGAATACGATGGGTGGAGTGCTGGGCTTCATCATGCACCGGATCGTACAGAAAATTCGGGTGAAAAGGAGGAAACGATGAAAAAGAAAACGAAACGTATATCCTATATCCGAAAGCCGATGCCAAAGCAAAGCTTTTTCTGTCTGGCGTTTTCTCTGATCGGACTTATCTGCTTTTGCGTAGGTCTGGGACAAAGTATCGCAAACCAGGGAAACGGCGGACTGGATGTGGCCGCCTGGGAACTGACCAGTCTGCTGTTTTCTGTGGAAGCTTTGATCTGCGGTGTGAAAACGTTTCAGATGAAGGAGGTCAATACCATTCTGGCACGGATCGGAACGATCATAGGCGCAATCCTTTTATTTTGTCTGCTTGGGATGCTTGTGATCGGTGTGCTGACCGTGCTTTAAGATGCATGATGAGAATTGCGGGAGTGCAAAGCACGCAGCAATTCGGTACCGATGCAGATTCAGGAAAGGATGATGATAGATGTTAAAATATCAGGAATTATGGAACGAGGAAAACACAAATATCACAGAGCGTTATGACCTTGCGATGGAACGGATCCTTGAGATCCCTTCTGAGAACCGAGTCGAGGAATCGTATCGCAGCTATTTTATCAAGATGGCAGACTTTGCGGCGGAGATTGAAAAGCTGGCAAGACTCCAGCTGCGGGAAGAACTGGATAGTTTTACCATGGAAGAACTGGCACAACTGAATCATCGGCTTTATGAGGATATTCTGCCGGAGCATTATGAGGAAAGCTACGCAAATCCGGCTTATGCCGTCCGTCAGTTGGGGACAGAGCTTGGCCCTCTGCTTTCTGCCTTTTATGCACAGTTTCGGGCAGCCATCATCTTTGCTTATGAATGCAGGCTGACGGATATCACGATCCTGTGTGAGACCCTTATTGAAATTTACAACATGTTCGAGGATGGTCTGCCGCAGGCACGCGCCGTGCAGGATGTTTTGTACTGGTTTTTCAGTGATTATACGGATGTGACCCTCACTTATCGGATCCGGGAACAGCTTGATCCTGGTTTAAGCTTTGCGAAGGATATCATCATGGAATCTGATCTAAATGATCTGAGATATCTGTACCGGTTTGGCGAGTATATTTCGGATACGGAATTACAGCTTGCTTCCTATTTAAATTCCTTGCCGGAGGAAATCATTGAAAAGATGGCTCACACCTATACGGAAGGATACCGCAAAGGATTTGAAGTGATGGGGCGTGATCTGTCAAAGAAAAAGACGGTTTCCATCCGCTATGAGCTGGGCTTTGAGCGCATGATCCGGGCGGCCATCCGTCAGTTTGAGGAGATGGGACTTCAGGTGATCCTGTACCGTGCGGCGGTCTGGTCTGTGACCATGAGTCCGAACCGCAAGATCGGCTATCACGGAACCTCCGCCAATATGCAGTTTGATTACGACCACCGCTATGATCAGGCCATCTATCTGGACAAGGCCTTCAAGGAGCGGAAGCTGGCTGTGCTGCGTACGGCTTACGAAAACTGCAAAAAGTTTGCAGCAGAGTATGCCGGTCCTGCCGTAGTGGAAACCTTCGGACAGGATGGGTTTGAGCCGGTCAATAAGCCGGAGGCCTATTCTTTAAGTGAAAAGCAGGAGGAGCTCCAGATTGCCTATTCGAATGAGGCTATGCCGATCGTAAACCAGTACATTCCGGGAGATGAGACCAGTTTTACCATTATCGCATTTCCGGTACCGGCCATCGGCAAGGATTTTGCGGAAATCTTCCATGAGACCATCCGAATCAATACGCTTGACTATGAGGAGTACAAAAAGATCCAGCAGAACCTGATCGATGTGCTGGATCAGGCAGAGTACGTGACGGTGACCGGAAATGCCGAGGCAGGCAATGAAACGCAGATGCAGATCGTTCTGCATACGCTGACCGATCCGGCAAAGCAGACCAATTTTGAAAACTGTGTTGCGGATGTCAATATCCCTCTCGGCGAGGTATTTACCTCTCCGGTCCTTACAGGAACAAAGGGTCTTCTTCATGTAAAACAGGTTTACATCGGAGATTTTCAGTTTAAAAATTTCCGCATGGAATTCGAAGATGGAAAGATCAAAAGCTATTCCTGTGATAACTTTGCAGATCCGGAGGAAGGAAAGAAGCTGATCCGTCAGCAGATCTTAAAAAATCATGATACCCTGCCGATGGGAGAGTTCGCCATCGGAACCAATACGACGGCTTATGCGGTGGCACAGAAGTATGGGATCATGGACAAGTTCCCGATCCTGATCGCAGAGAAGACCGGTCCGCATTTTGCCGTAGGCGATACCTGCTACAGCTGGAGCGAAGATTCTGCGGTATATAATCCGGACGGAAAGGAGATCATTGCCCGGGACAATGAGATTTCTTTATTAAGAAAAGAAGATGTGTCAAAGGCCTATTTCGGATGTCATACCGATATCACGATCCCCTATTCAGAGCTTGGAGATATCACGGCGGTATGCAAGGATGGACGGAAGCTTCCGCTTATCAAAAACGGACGGTTTGTAGTTTTGGGAACCGAAGTGCTGAATGAGGAGCTTGATCACTGATCCCGTAAAATGCAGTTTGCTGCCGATTAGTTGTTCTATAGATTGGCAACAAACTGCATTTTATATATTGACTGCCTATGGAAAATCAGTTATCATATTGATAAGCAACAGTTCAAACAGCAACTCTACTTATTAGCAAAAGTGATAAATTAAAAAAGGAGATCTTACAATGGCAAAAGTAGGAATTGTAATGGGCAGTGATTCAGACATGCCGGTTATGGCAAGGGCAGCAGAAATTCTTGATATGTTCGGAATTGATTATGAAATGACGATCATTTCCGCACACCGCGAACCGGATATCTTTTTTGAATGGGCCAAGAGCGCAGAAGAGAAGGGAATCAAGGTGATCATTGCAGGTGCAGGAAAGGCAGCACATCTGCCGGGTATGTGCGCTGCATTATTCCCGATGCCGGTTGTAGGCATCCCTATGAAGACTTCTGATCTGGGCGGTGTAGATTCCCTCTATTCCATCGTACAGATGCCGTCCGGAATCCCGGTGGCAACCGTAGCCATCAACGGCGGTGCCAATGCAGGTATCCTGGCAGCAAAGATCCTGGCAACCTCCGACGATGCACTCTTAGATAAAATCAAAAATTACAGCGATGATATGAAAAACGATGTTGTGAAAAAGGCAGAAAAGTTAGAGAGTATCGGATATAAGGAATATCTGGCACAGATGAAGTAAGTTTTTTCGTTAAAACAGCATGTGAACCACCATATGGAGGAAAAAAAGGATGGATTATAAGAAAGCCGGAGTTGATATTGAGGCAGGATACAAGTCAGTAGAACTGATGAAGGAACACGTAAAAAAGACCATGCGTGAGGAAGTGTTGGGCGGACTGGGCGGTTTTTCCGGCGCTTTCTCCTTAAGCAAGATCAAAAACATGGAGGAGCCGGTCCTTTTATCCGGTACCGACGGCTGCGGCACCAAGGTGAAGCTGGCCATCATCATGGACAAGCATGATACCATCGGAATCGATGCAGTAGCTATGTGTGTCAATGATATTGCCTGTGCAGGCGGCGAGCCGTTATTTTTCTTAGATTATATTGCCTGCGGTAAGAACTATCCGGAGAAGATCGCAGATATCGTAAAGGGCGTTGCAGAAGGCTGCCTGCAGTCCGAGGCTGCTTTGATCGGCGGCGAGACCGCAGAGCATCCGGGTCTGATGCCGGAGGAGGATTACGACTTGGCAGGCTTTGCAGTAGGTGTCTGCGATAAAAAGGAAATGATCACCGGCGAGAGCTTGAAGGCAGGCGATGTGCTGATTGGCATGGCCTCCACCGGTGTGCATTCCAACGGTTTCTCTCTGGTGCGCAAGGTATTTGAAAAGGAGCTGACCAAGGAAGGTCTTGATACCTATTACGATGCTCTGGGCAAGACCCTGGGTGAGGCACTGCTGGCTCCGACCCGCATCTATGTAAAGGCATTAAAGAGTGTAAAGAATGCAGGTGTGACCGTAAAAGCCTGCAGCCATATCACCGGCGGCGGTTTCTACGAGAATGTTCCGCGTATGTTAAAGGAAGGCACCCGTGCGGTCATTAAAAAGGACAGCTATGAGGTACCGGCAATCTTTAAGATGCTGGCAGAAAAAGGCGACATTGCCGAGGAGATGATGTACAACACCTTCAACATGGGTATCGGCATGATCGTGGCTGTAGATCAGGCAGATGCAGATAAGGCAATGGAAGCAATCAAGGCCACAGGCGATGTTCCGTATGTGATCGGCTCCATTGAGGAAGGCGAAAAGGGAGTGACCTTATGTTAAGAGTCGGTGTGATGGTATCCGGCGGCGGTACGAATCTGCAGGCAATCCTGGATGCTGTGAATGCGGGAAAAGTCACCAATGCCGAGATTGCAGTTGTCATCAGCAACAACCCGGGTGCTTATGCCCTGGAGCGGGCAAAAAAGCACGGAGTGGAGGCACTTTGCATTTCTCCGAAGGATTATGAGAGCCGAGATGCCTTCAATGAGGCATTCTTAAAAAAGGTGGATGAGTATCAGCTCGATCTCATCGTTTTGGCAGGTTTCCTGGTAAAGATCCCGGCTGCCATGATCGAAAAATATGACCACAAGATCATCAACATCCATCCGTCCCTGATCCCATCCTTCTGCGGCGTGGGCTATTACGGCCTGAAGGTGCATGAGGCAGCTCTGGCGCGCGGCGTGAAGGTGACAGGCGCAACGGTTCACTTTGTGGACAGCGGCATGGATACCGGTCCCATCATCCTGCAGAAGGCTGTAGAGGTGCAGCCTGGCGATACGCCTGAAATCTTGCAGCGCAGAGTCATGGAGGAGGCAGAATGGAAGCTGCTTCCGCAGGCCATTGACCTGATCGCGAACGGAAAAATTGGTTAGATAAAATAACAAGGCAGACCGGCTTTCTATGATCCGGTCTGTCTGTGGTATTGGAAGAAAGAAGAACGGTAGCAACGATATAGATAAAAGGAGGATCATGCAGATGAAAATTTTGATCGTGGGCGGCGGTGGAAGAGAGCATGCCATCGCATGGAAGCTGGCAAAGAGTCCGAAGGTGGAAAAGCTGTACTGCGCACCGGGCAATGCAGGCATTGCTGAGGTGGCAGAATGCGTGAACATCGGAGTGATGGAGTTCGATAAGCTGGTGACGTTTGCAAAGGAGCAGGAGATCGACTTAACAGTAGTAGCACCGGATGATCCGCTGGCAGCAGGTGCTGTCGATGCCTTTGAGAAAGCAGGTCTTCGCGCCTTCGGTCCGCGGGCAAATGCGGCAATTTTGGAGGGCTCTAAGGCCTTTTCGAAGGATCTTATGAAAAAGTACGGCATTCCGACTGCAGCCTATGAAAATTTCAGTGATCCAAAGAAGGCACTGGAATATCTGGAAACAGCAAAAATGCCGATCGTTTTAAAGGCAGACGGTCTTGCACTTGGCAAGGGCGTTTTAATCTGCAAGGATCTTGAGGAGGCAAAGGCCGGCGTCAAGACCCTGATGATGGACAAACAGTTCGGCTCCGCCGGTGATGAGATCGTCATTGAGGAATTTATGACCGGACGTGAGGTGTCGGTTTTGTCCTTCGTAGACGGAAAGACCATCAAGATCATGACCTCCGCGCAGGATCACAAGCGTGCAAAGGACGGTGATCAGGGACTCAACACCGGCGGCATGGGAACCTTCTCCCCGAGTCCGTTTTATACTCCTGAGGTGGATGCTTTCTGTAAAGAACACATCTATCAGAAAACGGTGGATGCCATGAAGGCAGAGGGAAGAGAGTTTAAGGGCATCATCTTCTTTGGTCTTATGCTGACTGCAGACGGCCCGAAGGTACTGGAGTACAATGCCAGATTCGGAGATCCGGAGACCCAGGTGGTGCTTCCACGCATGAAGAATGATCTGGTGGATCTGTTTGAAGCCTGCATCGACGGCACCTTGGATCAGATCGATCTGGAGTTTGAGGACAACGCGGCAGTCTGCGTGGTTCTGGCATCAAACGGCTATCCGGAACACTACGAGAAGGGATTTGAGATCCGCGGACTGGATGCTTTCAAGGACAAGGAGGGCTACTATGTCTTCCATGCAGGAAGCAAATTCGATGATCAGGGCCGCGTGGTAACAAACGGAGGCCGTGTGTTAGGCGTAACAGCAACCGGAGGCAATTTAAAAGAAGCACGTGCCAATGCTTATAAGGCCACGGAGTGGATTGATTTCGATAACAAATATATGCGTCATGATATCGGAAAGGCAATCGACGAGGCATAAGCCGCAGCTAATACCAACCATAACAAAAAAAACAAAAAATAGAAGCGATATTTTCGAAACAGAAGAAAATATCGCTTCTATTTTTTTTATAAAATCTAAACATCATTTGAAAAAATTACGAATATTTTCCAGGATTTCGAAAAACATTGTGCAAAATTTCAGTTAATAACGTAAATGTTATTGAATGATAAGAAAACTGAAATTGATATAAAAAAAACAGATGATTATAATAACGGACAGAGAAAAAATGTTGCCGGCCATGCAGTGTATGAAGGCAGCAAAAGATTGGAAAGGAGTGTGAGCATATGGATGGGCTTGTGGAATCCCTGATGGAGGAATTAAACTGCAACACAGTATTTACCATTCCTCTTTTTGGCGGCATTCCGGTGCTGGAATCGGTGGTGGTAACCTGGATCATCATGGCAATCATGATGATTGGCTCGTTGATTCTGGTCAAAGGGCTTAAATTTCGAAAAATTGGAAAGAAGCAGGCAGCATTAGAGAGCGGCTTTGCCTTTCTTTATCATTTTTTTGAAGACCTTCTGGGAGAAGAAGGAAAAGCGTATATCCCGTATCTGATCACGGTGATGCTTTATATTGCAATCGCAAATATGATCGGACTTCTCGGGTTTAAATCGCCGACCAAGGATTTAAATGTGACGGCTTCCCTGGCTGTGATGAGTATCATCCTGGTGGAGGCAGCCGGAATTCGGAAACGCGGTGTGAAGGGATGGATCAAAAGCTTCGCGGAGCCGATCCCGATCATAGCGCCGATCAATGTGTTGGAGCTTTTTATCCGGCCGCTGTCGCTGTGCATGCGACTGTTCGGCAATGTGCTTGGTGCTGTGGTTGTCATGGCACTGATCAAGTATCTGCTTCCGTTGGCAGTGCCGCTGCCGTTTAGCGGATATTTTGATATATTTGATGGAGTGATCCAGGCGTATGTGTTTGTGTTCCTCACATCATTATATATAAAAGAGGCAATCGAGTAGAAATAAGCTTCCGAGTTGCTGTTTGAAAGAAAAAGAGAGAAAAGGAGAAATTATTATGTCAGGATTAATCGCAATCGGTGCTGCTGTAGCAGTTATCACAGGTGTAGGAGCTGGAATCGGAATCGGACTTGCAACCTCAAAGGCTGTAGACGCGATCGCAAGACAGCCGGAGGCAGACAGCAAAATCACCAAGGCACTTCTTCTTGGCTGTGCACTGGCAGAGGCTACCGCAATTTATGGTTTTGTAATCGGTCTTCTGATCATTCTCTTCCTGAAATAAATCGACAGCTGTTTGGAGCGAAGCTTTGTTCTGAACAGTTACATGAATTGTTGGTAATGTTGAGCCGATATAACGGATCAGCAGGTTGGCGCACCGGATGCGCTGACCGTAAAAAACATAGAGAAGGGAAGGTAGTATGTTAAACATCAATTTTTGGAATATTGCCTTTACAGTCATCAACCTTCTGATATTGTATCTGTTTCTGAGACATTTTCTTATGAAACCGTTAATGGAGCTCATGGAAAAACGACAGGCGCAGGTGGAAGCCGACCTGGATGAGGCAGCAAGTGAAAAGAAAAAGGCAGTGCAGCTGAAGGAAGAGTACGAAGGTTCTTTGCTGGAAGCAGAAAACCAGGCCGGCAGGATCTTAGAGGATGCCAAGAAGCTTGCTAAAACAGAGTACGACAGGATCTTAAAGCAGGCGGATGCAGATGCTGCAAAGAAACTGAAGCAGGCAGAGCAGCTTATTGATCTGGAACGGGAAAAGACACTGCAGGAACTTCAGAGCATGACAAAGGAACTGGCGGCAGATGCGGCAGAAAAGCTTCTGAAGGAAAAGAGCGGCCAGGCTGCAGATCACAGACGGTTTGCAGCATTCCTGGCAGATACGGGGGATGTGCATGACTGAACAGGCAAGACTTTACGGAACCGTATTGTATGAACTGAAGCTTCCGGAAGAGATGCAAAAAAACTGCGAAACCATTTTTCGGGACAATCCGAAGCTTCAGAAAGTTCTGGAAAGCCCGGTGGTTTCACAGGAGAAAAAGGAAAGCATTATCGGACAGGTCTTTCGGGATCCGGAGTTTTCTGCTGTTATGCGCAATTTCCTGAAGAAGGCCTGCGAGGCAGGATGCAGTGATCAGATGGAAGATATCTTTCGAATCTGCAGACAAAAATGTCGTGATGCAGCAGGCATACTTTCTGCAAAGCTTTGTTATGTGACAAAGCCGGACGAGGAAGAAACCAGACAGATGAAGGCTTTTTTGTGCAGAGCTTATGGAAAACAGGATGTGGAGCTGTCCATGAAAGAAGCACCGGAGCTGATCGGAGGCTTTCTTTTGCAGGTTCAAAATACGGAATATGACTACAGCCTGAGAAATCAGCTTGGTCAAATGTTTGGTTACAGTGTCAAAACTCATCTTCCACGACATGCTCGCATGTCGGTGGGAGATGGAGTTTATGACACGCCCTTCAATGAGGATGAAGTGGGGCAAAAGCACCACGGGAATCCGAATTGAAGCAGGATTGTGGGAGTGCAAAGCACGAAACAATCCGTGTAACCGGAGGTTCGGGTGTTTTGACACCCGAACCATGTTTGGAAAAAATAAATAGGAGACAGAAGATGAGTACAATCAGTTCTCAGGAGATCATCTCCATCATCAAGGGAGAGATCGAAGATTTTGACGACCATGCAGGTGAGATCCGGGAGACCGGAACTGTCATTTGGGTGGGCGACGGTATCGCCATCGTATACGGCATCGATCATGCCATGTACGGGGAAATCGTGATATTCGAGTGCGGTGTAAAGGGCATGGTACAGGATATCCGAAAAAATGAGATCGGCTGTATCCTGTTTGGAAAGGATACAGAAATCGTGGAAGGCAGCCGGGTGACCAGGACAAAGAAGCGGGCCGGCGTTCCGGTGGGCAATGCCTTTTTAGGCCGCGTGGTCAATGCGCTTGGCGAGCCGATCGATGGGCTTGGAGCTGCGAAAGAGGAAGACTGGCTCCCGGTGGAGGCAGAGGCTCCTGGCATCATAGACAGAAAATCGGTCAGTGAGCCGATGGAGACAGGAATCCTGGCCATCGATTCTATGTTCCCGATCGGACGCGGTCAGCGTGAGCTGATCATCGGTGACCGTCAGACCGGTAAGACCTCCATTGCAGTGGAAACCATGTTAAACCAGAAGGGAAAGGATGTGATCTGTATCTATGTGTCCATCGGTCAGAAGGCATCCACCATTGCAAAGCTGGTAAATAATTTAAAAACACATGGTGCCATGGATTACAGCATTGTGCTGTCATCAACGGCCAGTGACCCGGCACCGCTTCAGTACATTGCTCCTTATGCAGGTACGGCCATGGCTGAATTTTTCATGCATCAAGGGAAAAATGTGCTGATCGTTTACGATGATCTGTCAAAGCATGCGGTGGCATACCGTGCCCTGTCTCTGCTTTTGGAGCGTTCTCCGGGACGTGAAGCTTATCCGGGAGACGTATTCTATCTGCATTCCAGACTGCTGGAGCGTTCTAGCCGTTTGAGCGATGCTTTGGGCGGCGGTTCCATCACGGCACTGCCGATCATTGAAACTCAGGCCGGCGATGTATCGGCTTATATCCCGACCAATGTCATTTCCATCACAGACGGACAGATCTTTTTAGAGAGCGATTTGTTCTTCTCCGGTCAGCGCCCGGCGGTCAATGTCGGACTTTCGGTATCCCGTGTAGGCGGTGCAGCTCAGACCAAGGCGATGAAAAAGGCCAGCGGAAGTATCCGTATCGATCTGGCGCAGTATCGGGAGATGGAGGTATTTACCCAGTTCAGCTCCGATCTGGATGACACAACAAAGGAGCAGTTAGCTTACGGCAAACGGCTGATGGAGCTTTTAAAACAGCCTCTGGGACGGCCGCTTTCTATGTCGGAGCAGGTGATCACCCTTGTTGCAGCCACGCACCGCGTCATGCTGGATGTCGAGGTGGATCAGATCAAAAAATTCCAGATGGATATGCTGGAATGGTTCTCAAACCATCACCCGGAGATTGATAGGGAGCTCACGGAGAAGAAGGTTTTGAGTGATGAGCTGTCAGAGCGGATCACCGCTTTGGCAAAAGAGTTCAAGGAGGCAGTATGGCAAACGCAAGAGAGATCCAGAGCCGAATAAACAGCATCAAGGATACCAGAAAGATTACCAATGCCATGTACCTGATCTCATCGACCAAGATGAAAAAGAGTAAAAAGCTTCTGGCTGATACGGAGCCTTACTTCTATACCTTACAGAGTCTGATCCACCGGATCCTGCGTCATATGCCGGATACGACTCATGCATATTTTGATGAGCGCAAGGAAGTTCCGGAAGAAAAACGGGTACGCGGGCTCTTAGTCATCACCGGTGATAAGGGTCTGGCGGGTTCCTACAACCACAACGTGTTAAAGCTTGCACAGAAGTGGATGGGCGATCGGGATCATAACCGCTTGTATGTGGTAGGTGAGCTTGGACGTGCCTATTTTGAAAGCAGAAAGTTTCCGATTGAGGAGCAGTTTCATTATACGGTTCAGAATCCGACCATGCACCGGGCGCGTAACATTGCCTCAACTCTGATCGAAGATTTTATAGAGGGACGGCTGGATGAGGTCTGGATTTTATATACCCAGATGATCAACAGCATGCAAACAGAAGCAAGGCTCGAACAGCTGCTTCCGTTAAAACGAGAGGATTTTAGCGGTTTGTCGATTCCGACCGGAGTTCATTTAGAAGAAATCCGTATGGTGCCTTCTCCCGAGGCAGTGATGGATCATGTGGTTCCAAACTATGTGACAGGTTTCGTGTTCGGTGCTCTGGTGGAGTCCTTTTGCAGCGAACAGAATGAGCGCATGATAGCGATGCAGTCTGCAAGTGACAATGCGGCCTCCCTGCTTAGTGAGCTGTCAGTGGAATATAACCGTCTGCGTCAGGCAGCGATCACCCAGGAAATCACCGAAGTGGTAGGCGGTGCCCGGGCACAGAGAAAGAAGAAAAGATAAGGAGAAACTCATGAGCAAAGGAAAAATCATACAGGTTATGGGACCTGTAGTAGATGTGGCTTTTGAAGATGGAAACCTTCCGCACATTCAGGACGCGCTGGTGGTAGACAACCAGGGAAAGCGCTGCGTGATGGAGGTAGCTCAGCACATCGGAGGAAATGAGGTTCGGTGTGTGATGCTTTCCGCCAGCGAGGGACTTCATCGTGATATGGAAGTAGAAGCTACCGGAAAGGGAATTCAGGTGCCGGTAGGAGAAAAAACATTAGGACGGCTGTTTAATGTGTTAGGTGACACCATAGATGGCGGTGAGAGCCTGGATGGAGAAGAAAAATGGGTCATTCACCGTGATCCGCCGTCCTTTGAGGATCAGAGCCCGGTGGCAGAGATGTTAGAAACCGGCATCAAGGTCATTGACCTTTTGGCCCCCTATGCAAAGGGCGGTAAGATCGGCCTCTTTGGCGGTGCCGGTGTAGGTAAGACCGTGCTGATTCAGGAGCTGATCACCAACATCGCGACCGAACACGGCGGATATTCTATTTTCACCGGTGTCGGAGAGCGTTCCCGTGAGGGAAATGATCTATGGACGGAGATGGGAGAGTCCGGTGTACTGAAGAAAACAGCACTGGTGTTCGGACAGATGAATGAGTCTCCGGGTGCCAGAATGCGTGTGGCCGAGACCGGGCTGACCATGGCAGAATATTTCCGTGACGTACAGCATCAGAACGTGCTCTTGTTCATCGATAACATCTTCCGTTTTGTCCAGGCAGGCTCGGAGGTTTCTGCGCTGCTTGGCCGTATGCCTTCTGCAGTCGGTTATCAGCCGACTCTGGCGACTGACCTTGGCGGTCTGGAGGAGCGGATTGCTTCTACAAAAAATGGTTCCGTAACCTCTGTACAGGCGGTTTACGTACCGGCAGATGACTTAACCGACCCGGCTCCGGCTACGACCTTCGCCCATCTGGATGCGACCACGGTGCTTTCCAGAAAGATCGTAGAACAGGGTATCTACCCAGCAGTTGACCCCTTGGAATCCTCCTCCCGTATCCTGGAAGCGGATGTTGTGGGCCAGGAGCATTATGAGGTGGCAAACCAGGTAAAAGAGATGCTTCAAAAGTACAAGGAGCTGCAGGATATCATCGCAATCCTTGGTATGGAGGAGCTGTCTGATGAGGATAAGCTTACCGTCAGTCGTGCCAGAAAAATCCAGAGATTTTTATCTCAGCCCTTCCATGTGGCAGAAAACTTTACCGGAATCCCGGGAAAATATGTGCCGGTCAAAGAGACGGTACGCGGCTTTAAGGCCATCATTGACGGTGAGATGGATGCTTATCCGGAAGCAGCCTTCTTCAATGTGGGAACCATTGACGAGGTTGTAGAAAAAGCACACAAACTGGAGCAGAATAAGGAAGCATAGAAGGGAGTGAAAGTGATGTCAACATTCTGGCTGAAGGTCATAGCCAGTGACCATGTGTTTTTTGACGGAAACTGTGAGGCACTGGTGGTACCGGCACAAGATGGAGAAGTTGGGATCCTTCCGCACCGTGAGGCCGTGATGCTGGCAACCCAGGAAGGCGAGCTGAGGTTTCGCCTTCCCGGAGAGACCGAGTGGCGCAGGGCGGTGGTCGGTCTTGGCATCGTTCAGATCGTTAACAACCGTGCGACGGTCGTGGTGGATACAGCAGAGCGGCCGGAGGATATTGATCAGGTAAGAGCCCGGCAGGCGCTTGAACGGGCAAAGGAACAGCTTCGTCAAAAGCAGAGCATCCGGGAATACCATATGTCCAAGGCATCCATGGCAAGAGCCTTAAGCCGACTGAAATCCAGCCAGCAAAAAGGCAGCCATTACAATGGACTTTGATTTGTGGATCAGTCCTTTGGATTGTTCATAAGAAAATTACAGAAATCAGTCACAACGGGATTATTCCGACCCTTTTCGGAACGGGTCAGAGTGATCTGGCGGCGGCAGATCCGGTCTTCGATGTGGAGCAGACGGACCGGAAACTGTTCTGGGGAGTCTGTCAGCTTTTCCGGGATCGCCCCCCAGGAATGCCTGGGCCAGAAGCCGATTCCCATACCGGCCGCGATCAGGTTTCGTACCGATTCCGTTGTGTCACTCTCAAAAATAATATGAGGAGAGAAGCCCTCCTCTTCAAAATAACTGTTGGTGATCTGCCGGATCGGGCGGGAACCGGCAAGGCAGATATAGTCCGCGTCTCTGGTCTCAGAGAGGCGGATTGTTGTTTTTTTGGCAAAATCAGAATTGGCCGGAACCGCCAGATACAGCTCCTCCTCTAACATCACCATCACATCGTCCGCAAAATCATCGTGGGCATTTTGTGCCTGCACGGTGTCGGCTCTGCGGGCCGAGACACATAAGTCAAAGTTATCGTCCGGCTCTGAGGTCTGGTAAAGCTGGAAATTTACCTCCGGGTGCAGATTGCGGTAGGCAATGATGCGGTTTGTAATGAGAGAGGAGGCGGACAGCAGGCGAAGATGGATCGTGTGGATGGCCTGATATTTGCCTTTTTTCAGATCCGTTGGGATCTGATCAAGACTGTTTAAGATGGGAATGAGCCTCTGCTGAAGGAAGCGTCCCTCTTCATTTAATTCAATGCTTCGGTTCTGACGTGTAAACAGCGGTACTCCGAGCTCTGCCTCCAGCCTGTGTATGGACTGGGAAAGGGCAGGCTGGGCGATCCGCAGATGCTCCGCAGCCTTTGTGATATGCTGATACTGGGCTGCAACCAGAAAGTATCGTAATTGCTGTAATTCCATGAGAGTCTCCTTTCTGTTTACGGTTCCATAAAAAAATATGTCTTGGCATATTGTCTTATTATAGTGTGGTAAAATGTTTTTTTCAAGTGTCAGAAGTACAATTGTGTTATTCCTTTAACAGTCCTAAATCTTCTGTTCCTTGACTTTTTTCAAAGATTTTCCTATGATTAAGAAAAGATATCGTGTGTTAAGTGGGAGGGATAGCAGCGTATGCAGATATGGAAAACATGCCGAAATGCAAGAAAAGAGCGCAAACAAACCTATCGGGCAGCATCTTTACTTTGGAGGCGAACAGGGACTGCCGCCCTTGCCACGATCTTGATCTATAAGGCTGCGACGGCCTTTCTTTTTGCACCGCTTTTGCATGGAATCTGGTTCTTGTCGTCCTTTCTTTCCTCGAATAAGTTTATCACGACAGACCGCATCGGAAAATTGTTTCTGTCTCCGTCCTGGCTGATCGGCATGGTGCTGATTGCTCTGCTTACGGCGTTTTGGAATATCTATGAATTTTCCATTCTCTTTCATGCGCTGCAAAGCGGCTTTCGGGGAGAGAAGTGCAAGATCCGGACCTTGTTAAAGGATTCCTTGAGGGACATCCGGCATGTATTGCATCCGAGAGGCTGGCCGCTTCTTTTGTATGCGGCTGTGCTCCTTCCCTTTACCAACTTTTTTCTGACCTCTACCTACTTAAAGCAGCTGGCCGTTCCGGAATATATTATGGAAGTGATCCGTGATACGCCACTGTATTTTTGTATCTACGAGGTCATTGTTCTGGCAGGTGTGGTCCTTACGATTTTTCTTTCGCTGCTGCTTCCGGGCTTTATCCTGGGAGGCAGGGAATTTCTGGAGGCTGCAAGGGAAAGCTTTTCCTTTATCCGAAGACGCTTCTTTTATTATGCCTGGATGTTTTTTTGCTGCAGCCTGCGGATCCTTTTTCGAGTCGGCCTGGCCGTGCTTCCCCTCTTTCTCTTAAGCGGAGCTGTGGCACTGGTGATCGGAAAAGACAGTGAAGACCTGCTTCTTGCGATCGGAACCGCTCAAAAAGCCATCCTCTTTCCGGTAATCGTCTTTGTGATGGAAGCGCTCAGTGCTCTGGCAGCCTGTGCCATCACTTATGTGTTATATCAGGAAGCTCTGACCGGAGAACTGCCGATTCTTGAAAAACGTCCGGACGGACACCGGTATCCGACCAATGGCAAATTACTCCTTTTGTTGGTGGCGCTTATTACATCTGCGGTCACGGCATTGGCAGCCATTGGTCTGTGGACAATTCCGGAAGCAGGAGATATGGCAGAGGATTTAAATCCCTTCAAACAACCCACGATCACCTGCCACCGAGGCTACAGCGCAGTGGCTCCGGAAAATACCCTGCCGGCCTTTCAGGCTGCCATCGATTTTGGCGCAGACTGTGTGGAGCTGGACGTACAGATGACGGCAGACGGTGTTGTTATGGTAAGCCATGATCCGAGCCTGAAGCGGTGTACCGGTGTTGACCGGCGTATCTGCGATATGACTTATGAAGAGGTGCGGGCACTGGATGCCGGAAGCTTCTTTTCGCAGGAATTTGCAGGAACTAAGATTCCGACTTTGCAGGAGGTGCTTGATCTGTGCAAGGGAAAGATCCGCCTGAATGTCGAGATCAAGGACAATGAAAAAACTCCGAATCTGGAAGCCGAGACCGCCCGCCTGATTCGGGAAAATGATATGGTGGAGGAAGCCTGTGTGACGGCTCTGAGTTACCATTCCTTAGAAAAGGTGAAGGCGGCAAATCCCGATATCCGTACCGGTTACATACTGGCTGTCGGCATCGGCAATTATTATGATCTGCCGGATGCGGATTTCTTCAGTGTAGAAACCACCTTTATTTCCGCCTCCATGGTAAGCAGCATCCATCTGCTCGGAAAAACCGTCTCCGCCTGGACTGTAGACCGCATGGAGGATGTCAGCACACTTCGCAACAAACAGGTCGACGATTTAATCACCGGAGATCCCGAGATGGTACGAGAAGCCTTAGAGAGTGAGGATGACTATGATCAGATTTTGCTGGGGCTGCAGAAACTATATCAGATTTTAAAAAATGAAATGTGAGCATATCGTAAAAAAGAGTTCATCGCAAGATGAACTCTTTTTTTGCGCGAGAATGTGCCTTGGCACATTCTTTTCCATATGAGTTTGTGTCAAGATACGTTCTTTTACCGTCCGGTTACTGCATCGAGTACTTCATCATCTCCGGATCCATTGGTATTTTCGGAATCCAGGAAACGAATGCTAAGCTTATGCGGCAGGCAAACAATCGGCTCCGGACCGTGGGAGCGGATTCCCTGCCGCACGCAGATCTGATCTTTGCAGTCTGCCTGAATGACACCGATCCCCTCCGGAGAGATCTGGATGGTATTTTGTTCTCCGGGTTCTCCTAAGGTAAAAGTTTCTGTTTTCTTTACCGTTGAAAGATCCACCGTTCGAATGACTTCCCCCTGATAGACAATTTCTGCGATGTGCCGGCTGCTTCCCTTTTTGTGGATGACAAACCATACAGCAAGGAGAAGAAGGCAAAGGAGAGCAAGAAAGAGGAAGGATATCAGTTTTTTATGCTGTCTCAAGAAATCACCTGCACCTTTCCGGAACCGGTGATCCGGCAGCGGTCTGCCAGGCCGGATGTGACGAGGACACTGCCGTCATCGGTCATCATGATCGCATCAAACTGATCGCGGTGCTCCTGCCAGAAGGCGGCGGCCTTTTCCGGTCCCATGATAAACAGGGAGGTAGAGAGTGCATCGGCGAGGGTGCCGTCCGGACTTATGATCGTAACGGAGATCAAACCGTTGTTTGCCGGATATCCGGTCCGCGGATCGATGATATGGTGGTAGTGAACGCCATCTTCCTCAAAATAACGCTGGTACGCACCGGAGGTGATGACTGCTTCATCGGAAACCTCCACAACAGCAAACATATCCACGGTGTTGATCGGATCCTGAATGCCGACACGCCATAGGGAACCATCCGGTTTTTTTCCGAGAGCCTGGACATTTCCTCCCAGGGAAATAATGCCGGAGGTCACACCGTTTTCAGCAAATACCTTCATGACCCGAGCAGAGGTAAAGCCCTTTGCAATGCCGCCCAGGTCTAGACGAACATCTCCTGGGAGTGTTACGTGATTCTCAGTTAAAGTAACGTTTGAGGCATCGACACGGGAAAGAAGATCGCTCAACTCTTCCTGCGTGGGAACGCGGTAATCCTGTGTGGTAAATCCCCAGGCTTCCATAACCGGTTCGATGGTACAGTCAAAGAGTCCGTCGGTTTCTTTATAGTAGCTTAATGCGCTTGTAAGCAGGGACAAGGAATCTTCCGAAAGATCCCCTTCGCCGTTTTGATTTACCCGGTAGATGTCCCCGGTTTCACTGGAAATCGAAAATAATGCATCGAGACGATTGATCTCGCTTGTCGCTGCATCCAAAGCAGCCTGTGCATGGGAGCCATAGGCTGTCAGGGTCATGACGGTATCCATAGCGAATAATTCCGTAGACTGACTGGAGGAAGGATCTGTGTCGGAAGCCTCCTCTTTTTGCGTTTCGGCCTGCGAGGCAGCCTCTGAACCTTCTTCTGACTCCGGACTGCTGTCAGACTGAGCCTCTGAAGCCTCCACGACAGCAGAAGAAGCAGTATCCTGATTGTCGGAACCTGCGGAGCATCCGCTTAAAAATGCAGCAGTGCAAAGCATGAAGGCAAAATTTTTATTCATCTTAATCATAGCAATAATCCCTTTATAACTTTTATACTTTATGACACTGTAACCAATGTTAGCATCAACTAACCAATGCTGTCAAGCAGATGGAAAATAAATTTTTCAAGAGCCTAAATGAGAAAAAATGACGAATTACGAAAATGTAAAGAAGTTGACAAAAATGGTTAGCGATGGCTAATATAAAAAAGAAATTCGTTAGCATCAGCTAATAACGCGCGTGAGTAAGATCGAAAACCATCTGAATTACGTAGAATAACAGGCGCATTTGGCGTCATGAATCGGATTTTGGGGGTTCGCGAAGCGGTTCCAAGAATAAAAGGAGGACATTATGAAAAAAGCATTGAAGAAACAGGCAGCTCTTGTGATGCTTTCTGCGGCTGTGACTGCGCAGACCGGTTTTCCGGGATATGCAGCAGCAACCGTAACGGGAAGCTGGCAAAACGAGAACGGCACCTGGAAGTTCTACAGCCCGGATCAGAAATCCTACACCGGTTGGGTAAAAACCAATAGCGGATGGTATTATCTGAACCCGGAAGATGGGAAGATGGTGACAGGATGGCAAAAGATTGACGGTTTCTGGTATTACTTTGATACGGCAGAAGAAGGAATCGAGGGTCGTATGCATACCGGGTGGTACAAGAACCCGGCAAATAAATGGTTTTTCTTTGACAACGGAAGCGGTACGTCAAATGAAGGACATTTGGTGATCGGTTGGCATTGGATTGACGGATACTGCTACTATTTTGCAGCAGAATCCTCCGACCAGCCGGGCGTTCATGGTGCAATGTATTCCGGAACAACAACACCGGACGGTTATCCGACGAACGCAGACGGTCAGTGGCTGCAGGATGATAAGCCGGTTCACCGAGAAAATGTGGGTTATAACACCAAAACCACATCATCCGCAAGCAGCAGCGGATCCGGATCAGGTTCCGGTTCAAGTTCAAGCTCTGGTTCAAGTTCCGGTTCTAATTCAAGCTCAGGCAAGGATAACAGCTCCGACAGCGGAAA
This sequence comes from uncultured Selenomonadales bacterium, assembly GCA_963589345.1. Classification (GTDB taxonomy): domain Bacteria; phylum Bacillota; class Clostridia; order Lachnospirales; family Lachnospiraceae; genus Brotaphodocola. The sequence continues at coordinate 24,649 of CAVALB010000027.1, forward strand.
TGATTCCAATAACACACCGAGCACTCCGGACACACCGGACACACCGAGCACTCCGGACACACCGGACACACCGGACACACCAGATACACCGGACACACCGGACACACCGGATACTCCGGTAAATCCGGATACTCCGAGTGACACAGAAGAATACCAGTACCTGCTCATGAACATCCCGTATGCAGACTTTTATGCAGCTGAGATTGAAAACAACAATGTGGATGTCGATGCCGTTTCCTCAGCAACCAAGTCCAAACCGAAGGCAGGAAACCTGGTAGGCGGATCCTATCATGTAAACAGCGACGGCTCCGATATCAGCGGTGTGATCTTCCCGGTTAAAATCAAAAAAGGAACCGACTTAAGCAAATTTACCCAGGTTACCGACGAGGATTCCTTTAGTATCACGGTAAAACTGCGTGGTACGCCTGTGACCACTACCTATACAGGCAAGGATGCCCTGTTTGAGCGCCCGGATTATTCTTATTATGTGCTGAGCGAGATCCCTTCCTACTACAAAGAAGTATCCGTGGATGCAGAGGGCAATTTAAGCTTTGGTGAAGCGCAGACAGATCTGTCAGAGGAAGCAACAGTCAGTGCAAGTCTTCAGACGGAAAGCAATTATGGCGATTATCAGCTGAGCTTTGAAGGCTTATCCGAGATTATCGGTGATGATGATCAGGTTTACGGTGTGGTACTTCACACGAAAGAAGATGTAGATTATGGCCTGCGCCATCTGGAAAATATCTGGCTGAGAACAAATCTTGCATGGTCCACAGGCTTTGTAACAACCACACATGGAAATACCCTTGCACCGGAGCATTATAAGTCCATGATGGGCAAGACCATCACCGGTCTTACCTACTTTACCAACAATGGCATTGCAGATATTACTCTGGATAAAGAGTTGTATGTGCCTTACAAGTTCACACACGAAAACTTTGGTGTAACGGCAGCGTATGCATCTGCAGGATCAACCACCATAACCGGTATGGACAGTCTTCCGGAAGGTTTTGATGCAACCTATACCTTCACCGATCCGAGCGGAAAGAATACGGAAGCATTTACGGTAGATGCTAACACAGGAACCATCACCTGGAGCGGAAGCCTGGCAGCAGGCACTTATACGCTGACGGTAACGGATGAAAGCGAAACCTATGCAGATTTGACGACAACCTTTGTACTTTCCACTGCGGAGATTCCGGTTCAGGCAACCGCAAACAGTGAGGGTGTATGGTCACTGACCGCAGCAGAGGAGGCGACCGAGGATCAGGTGGCTTCTTACCTGGCATCCATCACCTCCGTTTCAGTCAATGGAAAAGACTATGCAGCAAGCGGACGCGGTGCCGTACAGATCATCGACCCGAATACCGGAAGAATCAAGACTGAAGCAACAAGCGGAGAGACAGCCATTTTCACGAAAGGTGAAACCTATGAGCTTGTAGTAACCGCAACCGGATATGACAATGCCCTGACCTTTACCATGGTAGCCGGAGAGACACCGAAGCCGGAAGGCGTGGAGGTAGAAGGCACTGTAAGCAAAGCTACAACAGGGTTTACCGTAAATGGAAGCTATCAGGCAAAACTTCGTGTGGTAGTCAACGAAGATGGAACCGTAGCATCCGTAACCGATAACGGAACGGAACCGGGAGCAAATTCAACTTGGTGGAATACTGCAACTGCTATCTTTAAGTCATTGATTGGCGAAAATAAGAATCAGATTGATGCAGTCGATACGATTTCCGGTGCAACCGCTTCCTCTCGTATCATTAAGAGTGCTGTAAAGAGTGTCCTGCCGGATGTTGCTGATGAAAAGCCGCAGGCACCAAAGCTGACTGCAGCCGATCATCGAACCAAGCTGCTTTATGCAGCAACCGATGCGGCAGAGCTTTCTGTAGAAGCAGAAGATGGAACGGTTGTGAAGTATACGGTAGATGGAAGTGACCCGACTACAGCTGGAAGCAGCGTTAAGACTGCAGAAAATGGCATCATTTCCGTAGAACCGGATACAAATGAAGACACCGTGATCACCGTAAAAGCAGTTGCCGTTAAAAATGGCGTGGCTTCTGAACTTGCAGAAAAAGAGCTGCAGTTCATGGAGATTTTGGAAGCACAGAGCGGTCTGAAGGTATATCAGGGAAGTGCAACTGTAAATACACCCTCAGGCTCTCCATATACCGCAAAATTAAAGGTGACCGTTTCGGAAGGCAAGATTGTTAAGGTAGAAGATAATGGAACCAAGACCAGTGATACTCGGGATGCTGCATTCTGGTCTCCGTATCTCTTCTCAAAAAGTGAAGAGGGCATTTCTGCAAAGTTTGCGGGAAAAGATCTGGAAGGTATGCTGAATGCCAAGACTGTTCCTGAGGATTCCGAAGAGTTTAGAGTAGATGCGATCACAGGTGCAACGGTATCCTCCGATGCAGCAAAATATGCCGTGATCGACGCACTGCGGTCTGAACCGATTGACGAAAGTGATGAAACGGTTGTTGCACCGGAAGTAAGTGCAGCCTGGGGATCTTTGGTTACCAGAGTAAGCAATGGCATCCGTTTGACAGTTTCAGCGGCAGACAATACGACTGTTTACTATACCACCGACGGATCTGATCCGACGCAGGACGATGAAACCCTCTCTTATGGAAGTGCAACAATTTATGCAAATAATAGTAAGAGCGGAAAAGTAAAGGTGAAATTTGCAGCCTTTGATGAGAGCGGAAACCGCAGTAAGATTGTTTCTGTATGGTGCGTATTTACAGATGATGTTCCGGAGGTGCTGTATCAGACAGGAACTTATGAGGGCAGTGCCGGTGATGTGGAGGCAACCGTAACCGTAGAAAGAGGATATGGAAGCCGTCCGATCATTTCTGCGATCGAGCTTGATGAAGATTCCCAGGAAGAGTATGCAAACTTCCTTCCGGAACTGATCGCAGAGATTACCTACAAACAGAGCACAAAGATCACTCCGCTTGCCGCTTATGATGCAGATCTTCAAAAGCAGGTACTTGAAGCTGTGGAGGCAGCACTGGAAAATGCATTGAGCGCAGAAGTTCTGGTTTCCCTGAATCCGAACAATCAGATCTATTCCGGATATTACGGAAAATATGAGTTTGATGAGGCACCGGAGATCACACTCAGCTGCGGAATCAAGGATGCAGAGATTTACTATTATATGACAGATACCAATACAACGGCAAATCCGGATACCGCAACCTGGACCTTGTACGATGGTGCATTTAAGCCGGAGTTCACAAAGGAAGAAGGCGGAACTGTGTACATTCAGCTGGCATCTACGAGAGATGGTGGAGAAAACTGGCTGAATACCAAACAGATTTCCATTACTTACAAGGAAAAAACGGATGACAATGCGTTCATGATCGGCGAGGTTGGTTACAGCAGCTTCACAAAGGCTCTTGCAGCAGTAGAGGAGGGAGATGAGATTGTATTAAATCAGGATCTTTCTCTTGAGGGTACCGTAACCATGCCGAATGTATCCTTCTCGATCACTTCAGCGGAAGGAGAATGTTACAAGGTTGAATCGAAGAATGCACTGGAACTGAACGGAGATCTGGAAATCTCCAATGTAGACTGGTGTGCAGAAACCTACTTAAACGGTTATGACTTTACAGCAGGAGAGGGTGTATACCAGAATTCATGGAGATTCAGTTATACAAAACTGTATGCCGGATCGAAGAAGGGCAGTGTAGAAGCAGATCCGACTATCACGATTTCCTCCGGTCAGTTTGATGTATACGGCTGTGCAGAAAATGCTGAACTGACAGGAAATGTCACCATTTCTGTAGACGGAACTGCAATGGTGAATATCATTGGAGCAGGATACGGCAGCACCCTGAACGGAGACATTGACGTTACGGTCAATGGCGATAACGGTGCAATGCTTGCTTCCTTCATTGGCAGACAGAGCAGCGCCGAGGTAAGCGGTGACCTGACACTTACCCTGGAAGGTAAAGTACAACTTTATGCATGGGGCGGAACCTATCAGGCAATTCAATATGATACTGACAATACCTGGGGAACCCTGGATCTGACCAAAGCTGATCTTGATGACGATGACAAAGAACGTTTTGAAGGATTCGAGACAGTTTTAGATGAGGAAGAGGAAACATCCAAGATCGATGCTGCCACAATAGCTTTGGACGCAGATACAACGGCTGCAGACACAACCGCTAAGACCGAGGACACCACAACCACCGACGAAATCGTAAACGAGGATGAGCCTGCGGACAATCAGAAGTCGGACGAAACCGCTGACGATACATCCAAAGACGAGACTTCTGAAGAAAGCAAGAACGAGTCATCGGATGATCAGAAGACTGAGAATACCGAAAACACCGACGGTGATGGATCTGAGAACGAGAAGACTGACGATGCCGACGCAGATAAATCCGAGGACGAGAAGATCGACGATGCCGACGCAGACAAATCCGAGGACGAGAAGATCGAAGATGCTGTCGGAGACAAATCTGAGGACGAGAAAACCGACGATGCCGACGCAGATAAATCCGAGGACGAGAAGAATGAAGAAACCGACGGCAATGTATCCGAGAATGAAAAGACCGAAGAAACCGACGGTGGCGCATCGAATGAAGAAAACACCAAGGAATCCGGCAATGATGCTTCTGACGTTCAAAGCTCTGAGGAGAATGGAAGCGGCGACTCAAAAGAGAACACCTCAGAAGAACAGTAGTAAGACACAGATGCTGAGCAATATAGTACAGTAACAATAAGGGGTACCGTTTTATGGTTCATAGATCATAAAGCGGTATCTCTTATTATGTACGAGAACCAGTCACATCTTATCAAATTTGTTCGGGCCTTTTTCTATAGTTGGGAAGAAAGACAGTAGAAATCGATATAAGTTTGTGATAAAATTAGTTGCTTCATTAGAGAAAGATAACTGTAAAAAACAGAGATAAAATCATGTTGAAGGTAATTTGGAGGGGCACATGGATCGAAATGTAGAATATATCTTAGAAGTCGCCCGGTGCGGCGGGATCACCCGGGCGGCAGAGAATCTTTTTATCACGCCCTCTGCGCTGAGTAAGTATGTGATTTCTCTGGAGGAACAGCTGCAGGTAAAGCTGTTTCACAGGATCGGAAAGAAATTTGTGCCGACAAAGGCAGGTGAATATTACATTCAGAAATGCCTGGAGATCGAAGCAATCTATCATGAAATGGGGCAGCAGATGGAGAGCATTTCCTGTGCGAGCCGCGGGATCTTGCGTCTGGGAGTGCAGCAGAATCTTGTGGAGCGCGTGCTACGCTTTGTGCTGCCGGAATTAAAAAAACGCCTGCCCGGAATCCGTATCAGCATCCATGAAACCAATGTAGATGCCTTGATCACAATGCTTAAAAACCAGAACCTGGATGCGGTGATTGCCATTGTGGGAGAGCAGGAGAAGGGACTTGATTACGAAAAGATCCACACCTGTGAGGCAGTTTTGGCGATAGGTGTGGAGCACCCGCTGCGAAAGAAGGCAGCGGAAAAAGAAGGGTTTTCTTATCCATGGATATCGCTGGAGGACTGCGCGGGAGAACGAAATGTTATGCTGATGCCGGGATCTTCGTTTCGCAGACTGGCCGATAATCTGTATGCCTCCTACGGACTGACTCCGAACATTGCCTATCAGTTTGAGGCCACACGAACAGGTCTGGTCTGCGTGGCTTACAACGGAGCCGTCATGCTGACAACCGATCATATGATTTTTAACAGTTTTCAGGAGGATCAGGTGGTACCGCTGTCCGTAGGGTTAAATCCGGTTTACCGAGAACTCTGTGTCGTTTCCTCAAAATACAGTCAGATGCAGGCTGAAACAAACTGCCTGTGTGAGTTGGTAAGACAGCATATGAGATAATGAGTGCATGTTCGCCAACATACCTGTATGATCAGCAAACGGTGAATGGCGATCATGACAGCTGTAAAGCAGCGTAAAGCACCAAAGATGCGAGTGATGATCTTGTAAAATGTGGAAAGAAAGTTGATATTTATCAAAAACGTGGAAATGTACTTTCTGTTTTTTCTGATGTACAATGGACAGCGAGAAAAAAGTACGGAGGAAAAACAGTATGTCCCCATTAGAGATTACCCTCATCATTTTACTTTGTACGATCATAGCATTTATATCCGGTCGGATCCCGTTTTCGATTATTTCCACCGGAATCATCCTCGCGCTGATCATAACCGGTGTGATGGAGCCGGCTGAGGCCCTCAGCGGTTTTATCAACACCAACGTGGTCATGTTCGTTGCCATGTTTGTGATCGGTGCCGGTCTTACAAAGACCAGTCTTTTAGACCGTGCCCAGAGTGTGGTTGTTCGTTACAAGGATAATCTGCCTGTTCTGATCTTCTTTTCATCTCTGGTATCCGGATTTCTTGGCTGCGTGACCAGCGCAACGGCAACGGCAGCTATCATGATCCCGCTTTTAGTCGGGATTTCCGCTGAAATCGGAGTGAGTCGAAGCAAGCTTTTGTATCCCTCCATGGCAATCGCAAATATTGCCACCGCAATGACCTTTTTAGGACAGGGTGCCAGCAATATGACCTGGAATGATGTCATGGTGAAGGCGGGCGGGCCGCATCCTTTTGGCGTATGGGATTTTACCATCGCCCGTATCCCGATCCTCATCGTAGCCATTGCCTACATGGTTTTTATCGGCTACAAGATGATGCCGGATATTGATAACAGCAAATTTCACGATACGGTAGAGCAGCAGGATACATCTGCGAAGCTTTCCAAAACCAGAGAAACGATCGCGGTTGTGGTGATCTTGCTGACGATCGGAGCCATGCTGTTTGAAAATGTAATCGGTATTCCGATGTACTTATCGGCCTGCATCGGTGCAGCTGTTCTGGTGCTGACCGGAGTCTTAAGTGAGCAGGAAGCACTGGCCTCCATCCATCAGCCGACCGTATTCCTCTTTGCAGGTGTTCTGGCACTGTCTGATGCGATCCGTGTGACTGGTGCCGGTGATGTGGTGGCAGACTGGATGATCGGACTCTTAGGCAATACCACAAACCCATACCTGATCATGGCGGTTTTTTACATTATTCCCTTTATACTGACCCAGATCATGTCCAACCTTGCAACCTATACAATCTTCATTCCGCTTGTGGCATCTGCCTGTGTGAAGATCGGAGTGGATCCGAGGGCAGCAGTCATGGGCGTGCTGGTGGCAAGCTGCGTGTCCATCATGACACCGATGGCAGCACCATGCCAGATCATGATCATGGAGCCGGGCGGCTATACCATCAAAGATTATTTGAAATGCGGAACGCCGCTAGCGATTGTGATTGCGGTCATGAGCATCTTTTTGTTGCCGATGATGTTTCCGTTCTACTAAAATGCCAATTTAGCAACTTGTTTTATAAGGGTCCGAAGTTCCGGGACTGCCGTACAGAAACGCATACCCTGTGGAATTTTTACCGTGTGCGCTTGCGCCGCCTATTGTCTCCCCTACGGCCAAACTCGCGTGCTTCGCACGTAAACGATGAATAACCCACCGTCTATCATTCTTCAAATTACTGAAAATTCGCGTTCCTC
>CAVALB010000028.1:0-31039 GCA_963589345.1 uncultured Selenomonadales bacterium
TGCAAGCATTTCACGTCTGATTTATGAAATTTTGCTTGGCTCTGAACAGTTACAGCTTAAGATGCATAAACAATAAATATAAGAAGAGATGGGATATTTTCCATCTCTTTGTTTTTGTATACAAAAAGATACGATAAACCGCTTGTATATCGAAATAAATAAAGTTATAATTGCGGTGGTATAATTTCACTACGGATATTTATATAATGGAGGGTGTTTATGCGAGTGATAGCAGGAAGCGCAAGACGGACGCAGTTAAAAACCCTGGAGGGCATGAATACCCGCCCAACGCAGGATCGCATTAAGGAAACCTTATTTAATATGCTCCAGTATGACCTGGCTGACTCGGTCTTTCTTGACCTGTTTGCAGGAAGCGGCGGGATCGGGATCGAAGCCTTAAGCCGCGGTGCCGATCGGGCGGTATTTGTAGAGCAAAATGAAGCAGCCATGCAGATCGTGCGGGAAAATTTAAGGGCAACAAAGCTTGAAGATCGGGCTGTCGTGATGCATTGTGATGCCCTGACAGCCCTGAAACGTCTGGAGGGAAAGTATCGGTTTGATTACATTTTCATGGATCCGCCTTATAACCATGAACTGGAAAAACAGATGCTGGACTTTTTGAAAACCTCCTCCATGATCGACAAGCAAAGTACGATCATCATAGAGGCCTCTTTGGAGACAGATCTTTCCTACCTGCCATCCATGGGGTATATCGTAGAAAAAATAAAGGAATATAAGACAAATAAGCATGTATTTGTCTATCGAGGTGAGTGATATGGCAATCGCAGTTTATCCGGGAAGCTTTGACCCGGTAACCCTGGGACATTTGGATATTATTGAGCGGTCTGCCCACATGGTAGATCGTCTGATCGTGGGAGTTTTACAGAATAATTCAAAAACTCCGTTGTTTTCTGTCGAAGAACGTGTTAAGATGTTAGAAGATGTCACCTCATATCTGCCAAACGTGGAAGTCCGCTCTTTTGGAGGGCTTTTGGTGGATTTTGTTCATCAGTCCCACGCAGATGTGATCGTGAGAGGTCTTCGGGCAATCACAGATTTTGAATATGAGCTTCAGATGGCACAGACAAACCGGGTCATTGCCCCGGATATTGATACTATTTTTTTGACAACCAATCTGAAGTATTCCTATTTGAGCTCCAGTATTGTGAAAGAGATTGCCGGCTATCAGGGAGACATCAGTGAATTCCTGCATCCTGAGATTGCAAAAAAGGTGCGGGAACGTCTTGCTAATAAATCATAACATTGCGTTTTAAGGAGAAGAAACCATGAGTAGAATCGAGCAGTTAATCGGTGAGATCGAAGAATATATTGACAGCTGCAAATTTCAGCCGCTTTCTAATACCAAGATCCTGGTAAATAAGGAAGAGTTAGAAGAGCTGTTGGTAGAATTAAGACTCCGGATTCCGGATGAGATCAAAAAATATCAGAAGATCATCAGCAACCAGGATGCTATTTTAAATGATGCACGCGCTCAGGCTGATGCAATGTTAGCGGATGCAACGGCTCAGACCAATGAGCTTGTCAACGAGCATGAGATTATGCAGAAGGCCTACGCCGAAGCCAACCGTGTTGTGGAAGATGCCCAGGTTCAGGCTCAGGCAATCATTGATCAGGCTGTCAACGAGGCAAACGGTATCCGCCAGGCATCGATCAACTACACCGATGACATGTTGAATAGTTTGCAGACCATTATCACACATTCCATGGAAGGTGCCCAGAGTCGTTTTGATGCATTTATTTCTTCCATGCAGTCCAGCTACGACATCGTATCTTCAAACCGTGGAGAGTTAGCGGGCAGCGTTACCACCGTGGAAGAAACACCGGAGGAAGAACCGGAAGAAGAACAGTAAAATAAAAAAGAATGTGCCAAGGCACATTCTTTTTTATTGTGTGCCTGTCGGAAAGTGTGTTATACTGAATGAAATTATGTCGTAAAGGAAAAACTATATGCAGTTACCAGAAACATTCTTAGAGCAGATGAAGCTGCTTTTAGGAACAGACTATGAAGCATGGCTGAAAAGCTATGATGAAAAACCATATGCCGGTTTTCGTGTAAATACCCGGAAGGTGAAACCGGAGTATTGGAAAGAATTGCTTCCTTCCTTTGCCGGTCAGCGCGTTTTGTGGACTGCGAACGGCTTTTATATTGGGGAGGATGTAAGGGCGTCCCGCCATCCTTATTATTATGCAGGGCTGTATTACCTGCAGGAGCCAAGTGCCATGGCGCCTGCGGCGGTATTGCCCATCGTACCGGGCGATAAGGTGTTGGACCTGTGTGCAGCACCCGGCGGCAAGAGCACGGAGCTCGGCGCGAGGCTGGAAGGGAAAGGTCTTTTGGTCTCCAATGATATCAGCAATTCCAGAGCGAAGGCTCTGCTGAAAAACCTCGAACTGTTTGGTATCCCGAACATCTGTGTCACCAGTGAAACACCGGAAAAGCTGGCAAAGGTCTTCGGCTCTTTTTTTGATAAGATTCTGGTGGATGCACCCTGTTCCGGAGAAGGAATGTTTCGAAAGGATCCGGATCTGATCAAAAGCTGGATGGAACGCGGACCGGAGTATTATGCGCCGATTCAGCGTCAGATCTTAAAATCGGCAGCAGCGATGTTAAAGCCGGGGGGCTTACTTTTATATTCCACCTGCACCTTTGCAAAGACAGAGGATGAGGATACCATTTCCTGGCTGCTTTCGGAAGAACCGGAGCTTGAGCTTCTTCCTTTGACGCCCTGGGCAGGTGCTGAGAACGGACTTGATCATATGCCGGTCATCCGGTTGTTTCCGCATAAGATTCCGGGTGAGGGTCATTTTCTTGCTTTGCTGCGAAAAAAGTGTGAAGCACAGGATGAAACAGATCATAACAAGACAAAGAATGTTGCTGCAGTCACTTCCGGAAAAAAATCCGCGCAGCTTTGCAGTCTGGAAAAGGAAAGCGACTTTTGTCAGTGGGAGAGTATGGTTACGAAGCCCTTTGATCGCAGCCGTATGATGGTGCGTGATGGCTTGGTCTACTATCTTCCGGAAGGCTTTGACAAAAGCTGGAACCTGCGGTATCTGCGCACCGGACTGCTTCTTGGTGAGTGGAAGAAGAATCGGTTTGAACCTTCTCAGGCAGCAGCTATGGCATTTTCTATGAAGGACTTTTCTCAGACTCTGTCCTTGTCTGTGCAGGATGAGCGGGTGATCCGTTACCTGAAGGGGGAAACGATCGCGCTGACAGAAACGGAGGCAAAAACGCTGAAAAAGGGCTGGGTGTTAGTCGGAGTGGAGGATTATCCGCTTGGCTGGGCAAAAGCTGCAGGCAGCAATCTGAAAAATAAATATTATCCGGGATGGCGGTGGATGTGATGGCAAAAAGCATAAGACTGGACAAATATCTTGTAGAGATGAACAAGGGAAGCCGTTCTCAGATTAAGGAAGCGGCAAAAAAAGGGCGTATTCAGGTGAATGGTGTCCCTGAGAAAAAAACAGAACGAAAGATAGACCCAGGACAGGATACCGTGAGCTTTGACGGTCAGCCGGTTTGCTACCGTGCTCTGGAATATATTATGCTCTATAAGCCTCAGGGCGTTATTTCAGCTACGGAGGATAGGCATCATAAAACCGTGATCGACCTTTTAAACGGAGATAACCGCAGCGACCTCTTCCCTGTGGGAAGACTGGATATTGATACAGAGGGGCTTTTGCTCCTTACAAACGATGGAGATCTGACCCACCGCCTTCTGGCACCGGGCAAGCATGTGGATAAGATCTATTTTGCAAAAATTTCCGGGATGCTTCCGGATACAGCCGTGCAGCAGATGGCAGCAGGCCTGACCCTGGAAGATGGTACACCGGTGATGCCGGGAAAACTGGAAATTTTAAAGCAGTGGAACATAAAAAAGGTTTCTATAGATGAGCAGGCTGATGAGAAGCAGGAACACGAAGAACCAACAGCCGGGGCAGAAATCCTTCTGACGATCCAGGAGGGAAAATTTCATCAGGTGAAGCGCATGTTTGAGGCACTTGGATGTCGGGTGGTGTTTCTGAAACGACTTTCCATGGGTAGCCTGAAGCTGGATCCGAAGCTGAAACCGGGAGAGTATCGTGCTCTGACAAAGGAAGAACTCCAGGCACTTCAGCAGGAACGAATGGTGCCGAGCAGCACAGAACTCGGACAGAAGCTTGCTAAGGCGGATGCCGTGTTGTTTGACCTGGATGGGACTCTGGTGGATTCCATGTGGATGTGGAAAAAAATCGACGTCGAATATCTGGGACGTTTCGGCTATGCCTGTCCGCCGGATCTGCAAAAGGTCATTGAAGGAATGAGTTTTTCGGAAACCGCAGAATACTTTAAAACCCGGTTTCAGATCCCGGATTCCATTGAGGAAATCAAGCAGGCATGGGTACAGATGAGTATTGAAAAATACCGGAACGAGGTGCCGTTAAAGCCGGGAGCACTGCAGCTTTTGCAATATCTCAAGCAAAGCGGGAAGAAGGCCGGAATCGCCACCAGCAATGGACGCGAAATGGTGGATGCCGTGCTGGAATCTTTAGGCATCACTTCTTATTTTCAGGTGATCGCTACGGCCTGTGAGGTGCCTTTTGGGAAGCCGGCACCGGATATCTATCTGGAGGTGGCAAGGCGTCTGCAGGCAAAACCGGATCGCTGCATGGTATTTGAAGATGTGCCGGCAGGGATCCTTGCCGGAAAACGCGCAGGTATGACCGTTTGTGCCGTGGAGGATGATTTTTCTGCTGCCATGCGAAAAGAGAAACAAGAGCTGGCGGATTTCTATATTCAGGACTACAGGGAACTTTTTAAGGAGAATGCAACAGTATGATACAGGATTATTTGCCGGTCTGCAGAGAGGATATGAACCGGCGCGGCTGGGAACAATGTGATTTTGTCTATATCTCAGGGGATGCTTATGTCGACCATCCTTCCTTTGGAACAGCGATCATCAGCCGCCTTTTGGAAGCTCATGGCTACAAGGTGGGGATTATCGCACAGCCGGACTGGAAGGATCCGGCAAGCGTCCAGGTCCTTGGAAGGCCGCGGCTTGGATTTTTGGTTTCTGCGGGCAACATGGATTCCATGGTGAACCATTATTCGGTCTCCAAAAAACGCAGACAGCAGGATTCCTATACTCCTGGCGGTCAAATGGGAAAACGACCGGATTATGCGGTTGTGGTATATTGTAACCTCATCCGCTCTGTATACAAGGATGCTGCCATCATTATCGGCGGCATTGAAGCCAGTTTGCGACGCCTTGCGCACTATGATTACTGGTCGAATAAGCTAAAACGTTCCATCCTTTTGGATTCCCAGGCGGATCTGATCTCCTACGGCATGGGAGAGCATTCCATTGTGGAGATTGCCGATGCCTTAAACAGTGGGATCGATGTCAAGGACATCACTTTTATTGACGGAACGGTATTTAAAACGCGAAACTTAGATATCGTATATGATTATAAGCTGCTGCCGGATTATGAGGAGCTTAAGGCGGATAAAACCGTCTATGCAAAAAGCTTTTTTATCCAGTACAGCAATACGGATCCTGTTTTGGGAAAACGGCTCGTGGAGCCATACGCAGGGAAAGAATTCGTGGTGCAGAATCCGCCTGCAAAGCCGCTTACGCAAGAGGAGATGGACGAGGTTTATGCCCTTTCCTACATGAGAAATTATCATCCTTGCTATGAAGCAGCCGGGGGAATTCCGGCCATCCGGGAAATCAAATTCAGCCTGATCAGCAACCGCGGATGCTTTGGAAGCTGCAGTTTCTGTGCGCTGACCTTCCATCAGGGACGGATCATCCAGGCCAGGAGCCATGATTCTCTGGTAGAGGAGGCAACACTCCTCACTAAGGAACCGGATTTTAAGGGCTACATCCATGATGTAGGCGGTCCGACCGCAAACTTCCGTTTTCCGGCCTGCGAAAAACAGCTGACAAAGGGTGCCTGTCTGAACAGACAGTGTTTGTTCCCGGAGCCATGCAAAAATCTTCGTGCAGACCACAGCGACTATATTTCACTGCTTCGCAAGCTTCGAAATATCCCAAAGGTAAAAAAAGTATTTATCCGTTCCGGAATCCGGTTTGATTATCTTTTGGCCGACAAAAGCCGTGCATTTTTAAGGGAGCTTTGCGAGTACCATGTCAGCGGTCAGCTGAAGGTAGCACCGGAGCATATCTCGGATGCAGTGCTAAAACGCATGGGAAAGCCGAAAAACGCAGTTTACCGTCAGTTCGTTCATGAATACGAGGAGATGAACAAAAAAATCGGAAAAAAGCAGTACCTGGTTCCCTATCTGATGTCATCTCACCCGGGTTCCACTTTAAAGGAAGCGGTGGAGCTGGCAGAATACCTGCGGGATCTTGGATATATGCCGGAGCAGGTTCAGGATTTTTATCCGACTCCATCCACATTGTCTACCTGTATGTACTATACCGGACTGGATCCGCGCACCATGGAACCGGTGTATACGCCGCATAATCCGCACGAGAAGGCCATGCAGCGTGCTTTGATTCAGTATCGTGACCCGAAAAACTATGATCTAGTCAAGGAGGCCCTGACGACTGTCGGCCGTACCGACCTGATCGGCTTTGATTCAAAATGCCTGATCAGGCCGCGCAAATTAAACGGCGAACATCAAAAAAACTTGTCCGGCGGAAGGCACAGCGCAAAGGCAGCAGGGCATGATGCCCGTCAGGGAGGCTTACAGGGTAACGTCAGGGAGCAAAAACCGACGAAGAAAAAAGCAATCCGGAATGTGCATAAGAAGAAAACGAGATAGTATACCGGATTGATGTGCAGGAGGACAAAGATCATGAAGAAAAAAATTGCCATTGTGACAGGGGCATCATCCGGCATGGGATGGGAAGCGGTCATTCAGCTGGCAGATCGCTTCCCGGGTCTTAAGGAGATCTGGGTGATCGCAAGAAGGAAAGCGCGTCTGGAAATACTTGCAGACAGGGTGAAGATTCCTCTTAGGATCCTGGAGCTTGATCTTTGCAAGACGGATGCTTTCGGGAAGCTTGAGGAAACCCTTTCAAGGGAGGCACCGGAGGTAAAGCTCCTGATCAATGCAGCCGGATTTGGAAAGATCGGAGCGGTGGAGGAGCTTTTACAGGATGATGAGACAGCTATGATCGATTTAAACTGCCGGGCTTTAACCGCAGTCACAAGGCTTACGCTTCCCTACATGTCAAAAAACAGCCGAATCCTTCAGTTTGCTTCCGCAGCGGCCTTTCTTCCGCAGCCGCGCTTTGCGGTTTATGCAGCTTCCAAGGCCTATGTCTTAAGCTTTTGCAGAGCGCTTGCCGTGGAACTAAAGCCGCGAAAAATCTATGTGACGGCGGTTTGTCCGGGGCCGGTGAAAACAGAATTTTTTGATATTGCCGAGACCACAGGAGAGATTCCGCTTTATAAGCAGCTTGTCATGGCGGATCCGAAAAAGGTTGTAAAAAAAGCCCTGCGTGACAGCATGATGGGAAAATCCGTTTCCGTATACGGAGTTCTTATGAAGGCATTTTTCCTGTTTGCAAAGGTGCTTCCGCATGACATCATCCTGCACATTTTTTTCAGAACAGAAACGAAGGCGGATAAGTGTTATCATAAGAAAGAGGAGACAATGATATGAAGATCCAAAAAGGACAGTATGGATACCGGGATCAGCATAAAAAATCCAGGCTGCTTTTAGTCGGTGCATTTGCAGCTGCTATCATCGCTCAGCTTATTGCAAGACAGTTTGCTTTTGAACAGGCAGCAAAAAATATCCTGACTGTTATGGCGATCCTGACGGTACTCCCTATGGCCAACCTGGCATCCCCGCTTTTAGCATCCTGGAAATACCGGACAGCGGATCGCGATTTCTACGAAAAGGTTCGCGGCTATGAGGGAAAATGTATCATTCTGTATGATCTCATCGTTACAACGAAGGAACAGATCCTGCCGCTTGATGCGGTGGCTGTTCATCCGGGCGGTGTCTATGCGTTTTGCAGCAATGAAAAAACGGATATTACAAAGGCAGAAAAAGCAGTCAATGCATTGTTTCATGCCAATAAGCTTGATCCAAAGGTAAAGCTGATCCGGGATCCCCACGCTTTTTTTCGGAGACTGGACAGCTTAAAACCGGCTTCCGAATATGAGGATGACGGTACCGTCGACTATGCAGCAGCATTGATGAAGAATCTGTCTATGTAAAGGAGGATCTTTCTTATGAGATCCATAACAGTCAATAAAAACGAGGCCGGTCAGCGCTTGGATAAGCTGTTGGCGAAGTATCTGAACCTGGCTCCGAAAAGTTTTTTCTATAAGATGATGCGCAAGAAAAACATCGTCCTGAACGGAAAAAAATGTGATGGCTCTGAAAAGCTTGTCGAGAATGATGAGATTAAGCTGTTTCTGGCAGAAGAGACCATTGAAAAATTTTCGGAGATCAAGATCCAGAAGGTGAAAAAGAAAAAGCTTTCCATTATCTATGAGGATGAGCATGTGATCCTGATCAATAAACCCTCGGGTATGCTGTCTCAGAAAGCGAAGGAACAGGATGAATCGCTGGTGGAATATCTGATCGATTATCTGATTGATACAAAAAAACTTTCAAAAGAAGACTTAAGAAGCTTTCGCCCGTCGGTATGCAACCGTTTGGACCGTAATACCAGCGGTCTGGTTGCCGCAGGCTGCTCTTTGGCCGGACTGCAGCAGCTTTCTGCTATGTTTCGGGATCGTTCCCTGCATAAGTATTATCTTTGCGTAGTTTCCGGCTCTGTGCGGGAGAAAAAACGGATCGAAGGATTTTTAAAGAAGGATGAGAAAACGAATCAGGTAACCATAAGCCAAAAGGAAGTTCCTGACAGTGCACCGATCTGTACGGAATACGAGCCGCTCATGGAAATCCCTTCCGTTACCTTGTTAAAGGTAACCCTGATCACCGGCCGGACACATCAGATCCGGGCTCATCTTGCGTCCATCGGTCATCCGATCGTGGGAGATATGAAATACGGAAGCACAAAGGTCAACGAAGAGGCAAAACGTCGGTATCAGATCCATTCTCAGATGCTTCATTCCTGGAAACTGGTATTTCCGCAGATGAAAGCTCCGCTTGAATATTTAAGCGAAAAAAGCTTTACGGCGCCGCTTCCGAATGAATTTCAAAGAGTGCTCGGAAGCCTTCCTAAAGGAGTGTGCTGACATGGGAACCTGGAAAAGCCGTGGACTTCGCGGCTCCACACTGGAGGACATGATCAACCACTCAAATGATGCCTACCGGGAAAAAAAGCTGGCGCTGATCCAGAAGATCCCGACACCGATCACCCCCATAACGATCGACAAATCGACCCGTCACATCACACTGGCTTATTTTGATCAGAAGAGTACGGTGGATTACATCGGAGCTGTTCAGGGCATTCCGGTCTGCTTTGATGCAAAGGAATGTGCGGTCAAAACCTTTCCCCTGCAAAATGTCCATGAGCATCAGGTCCGCTTCATGAAGGAGTTTGAAGAACAGGGCGGGATCGCATTCATCATCCTACATTTCACGGTCCTGGATGAGATATATTATGTGCCGTTTCGGGATCTTTTGCGGTTCTGGAATCGCATGGAGGCAGGAGGACGTAAGAGCTTTACCTACGATGAAATTGATAAATCCTATCAGATTCATGCCAGCCGTGATATCCTGGTGCATTATCTGGAAACAATAAAAAAGGATCTTATCGATCGGGATACCAAATGAATTTATGGATAATGATTGACAATTCAGGTTGTTTCTCCTATAATGGGAAACACGTCAACGAATTAGCACTTTACCACAATAAAGCAATGGAGACAGAACAATGAATATGAACAATCAGCTTTTGCATACTCCGGAGGGTGTGCGGGATATTTATGCGGAAGAATGCGCCAGAAAGCTTGCTGTGGAGCAGAAGATCCAGCATGTGTTTGGCCTTTACGGATATCAAAGCATCGAGACACCGGTATTTGAATTTTTTGATATTTTCAAGAAAGAGCGCGGAAGCGTTGGAAGCCAGGGCATGTATAAGTTCTTCGACCGGGACAACAATACTTTGGTGCTGCGGCCGGATATGACACCGTCGATTGCCCGTTGCGCGGCAAAGTATTATATGGATGAAAAAAAACCTTTGCGCCTGTGCTATCTTGGTCCGACCTTTCTGAACAGCACCAGCTACCAGGGACGTTTAAAGGAATCCACCCAGACCGGTGCCGAGCTCATCGGTGATGATACGCCGGATGCAGATGCAGAGATGATCGCCATGGTCATTGATGCATTAAAGGAGACCGGGTTAAAGGAGTTTCAGGTGGAACTTGGTCAGGTGGAGTTTTACCGCGGTCTGGTGGAAGAATCCGGTATGGATGAGGAAACCCAGGAACAGCTCCGCATCCTGATCGAAAATAAAAATTACTTCGGTGTGGAGGAACTTTTATCCGAACAGACGATGAGTGAAGATTTAAAGAAGCTCTTTTTAAAGCTTCCGGAGCTTTTTGGGGATATCGATCAGATCCGACTGGCAAAAACCATGACGTCGAATAAGCGCGCCTTGGGTGCGATCTGCAGACTCGAAGAGGTACAGGGCATATTAGACAGCTATGGACTCGGCGGATACGTCTCCTATGATCTTGGCATGCTGAGCAAGTATTCCTATTATACCGGCATCATCTTCAAGGCCTATACCTATGGGACCGGTGAGTACATTGTGGCCGGAGGCCGCTATGACAAGCTTCTGGAGCAGTTTGGGAAAAAGGCGGCAGCAGTGGGTTTTGCTATCATGGCAGACCAGCTCCTTTTAGCACTGACCAGACAGAAGATCGAGATCGACATCAAATGGAATGATACCATTCTTTTATATGACCGAGAAGCCCGCGATAAGGCCATCCGTCTGGCCTGTCAGTTTCGCAATGCGGGGATCCCGGTGCAGTTGACACCGATGGAAGAGGCAGAGACTGTGGAAACCTATCTGGATTATGCAAGGAGATTTGGAATGCATCGTCTGATCCGCCTTATAGGTGATGGAAGCAAGGCCTTTGTTTATGATACGGAAACCGGAGTTTCTACCAGTCAGGCCTATACCGAAACCGTTCGGGATTACATTCATTAAGGAGGTCAGCCATTATGAGATATCTGACATTTGCGTTGGCCAAGGGAAGACTGGCCAACAAATCCCTGGATCTGTTTGAAAAGATCGGGATCACCTGTGAGGAAATGAAGGACAAGGATACGCGAAAGCTGATCTTTACCAATGAGGAGCTGGGATATCGGTTCTTTCTGGCAAAGGCAAGTGATGTTCCGACTTATGTGGAGTATGGAGCAGCGGACATCGGCATTGTCGGGAAAGACACGATCCTGGAAGAGGGGCGAAAGCTCTATGAGGTGCTGGATCTAAAGCTTGGCAAATGCCGCATGTGTGTATGCGGTCCGGAGTCTGCAAGGGAGCGCTTGCAGCATCATGAGCTGATCCGTGTGGCGACCAAGTATCCGGCCATCGCGAAGGATTATTTCTATAATAAAAAGCATCAGACGGTTGAGATCATCAAATTGAACGGATCCATTGAGCTGGCTCCGATTGTCGGCCTTTCCGAGGTGATCGTGGATATCGTGGAAACCGGTTCCACTCTGCGTGAGAACGGTCTTACGGTGCTTGAGGAGGTCTGCCCGCTTTCCGCCCGCATGGTGGTCAACCAGGTCAGCATGAAGATGGAGCAGGAGCGCATCACAAAAATCATTCAGCAGCTGAAAAATCTGATCCAGGAGGCATAAAACGATGAGAATAATCAAGTTAGACGAACAGAGCAGAGCAAATATCCTTGCAGACCTGTTAAAGCGTGATCCAAACAATTACAGCGCCTATGAAGGAACGGTACAGCAGATCGTGGAGGATGTCCGTGCCCAGGGTGATGAAGCACTTTTTGCGTATACAAAGAAATTTGACGGGGCAGAGCTGTCTGCCGACAATATCCGTGTGACCGAGGCTGAGATCAAGGAGGCCCTGGCAGCGGTGGATCCGGATCTTTTGGCGGTCATGAAAAAATCCATGAAAAATATCCGGGAGTATCACGAAAAGCAGAAGCGTTACAGCTGGTTTGACAGTAAGCCAAACGGTACGATCCTGGGGCAGAAGGTGACAGCACTTTCGAGCGTCGGTGTTTATGTGCCGGGAGGTAAGGCTGCATATCCGTCTTCTGTGCTGATGAACATCATTCCGGCAGAAGTAGCCGGAGTAGAAAAGATCGTGATGGTGACTCCGCCCGGAAAAGACGGCAAGGTTAATCCGGTCACATTGATCGCAGCTCATCTGGCAGGAGCTACCGAGGTTTATAAGGTGGGCGGCGCACAGGCAATCGCAGCCCTGGCCTTCGGCACAGCTTCGATCCCGCGCGTCAATAAAATCGTGGGACCGGGCAACATTTTTGTGGCACTGGCTAAAAAGGCTGTTTACGGTCATGTGAGCATTGACAGCATTGCAGGACCGAGCGAAATCCTCGTGTTGGCCGATGAGACTGCAAATCCGCGCTATGTGGCAGCGGATCTTTTATCTCAGGCTGAGCACGATGAGCTTGCTTCGGCAATCTTAGTCACGACCAGTATGGAGCTTGCAAAACAGGTATCGAAGGAGGCGGATGCATTTGTGCAAAAGCTTTCCAGAAAGGCAATCCTGGAAAAATCCTTGGAAAATTACGGCTATATCCTGGTGGCAGATTCTATGGAGGATGCCATTGAAACTGCCAATGCGATTGCTTCCGAGCATTTAGAGATCGTAACGAAAAATCCGTTTGAGGTTATGACAAAGATCCAGAATGCAGGTGCGATCTTTTTGGGCGAATACAGCTCTGAGCCGTTAGGTGATTATTTTGCAGGTCCAAACCACGTCCTTCCGACAAACGGTACTGCTAAATTCTTTTCACCGCTCAGTGTAGATGATTTTATCAAGAAATCCAGTATCATTTATTATTCAAGAGAAGCACTGGAGGCAGTGCATACGGACATCGAGACCTTTGCTGAGGCAGAGCACCTGACTGCGCACGCAAATTCCATCCGTGTCCGTTTTGAATAAAACTTCAGGAGGAAGAGAACATGGAACGCTGCGCTGTGATCGAACGAAATACGAAGGAAACAAAGATCCGGTTGAGTCTTAATCTGGATGGTACAGGAAAAGCAGACATCCATACCGGCATTGGCTTTTTTGATCATATGTTAAATGGTTTTGCCCGCCATGGACTGTTTGATCTGACGCTTTTTGTGGAGGGAGATCTGGAGGTCGATACCCATCATACCATCGAGGACACCGGAATTGTGCTTGGCAGGGCAATCAAGGAAGCCGTGGGAGATAAGAAGGGAATTGTTCGCTACGGTACCATGATCCTTCCTATGGATGAGGCCTTGCTCCTGTGTTCTCTGGATCTTTGCGGGCGGCCCTATCTGGTCTATGATCTGGAGCTTGACCGCGAAAAGGTTGGAGATCTGGAAACGGAGATGATCCGTGAATTTTTCTATGCTGTGTCTTACGGAGCAGAGATGAACCTGCACGTCAAGCAGCTTAGCGGGATCAACAATCATCATATCATTGAGGGCGCCTTTAAGGCCTTTGCAAAGGCACTGGATTCTGCGACCCGGTATGATTCCCGCATCACAGACGTACTGTCCACAAAGGGCGTATTATAAGGAGGAGAACAGGATCATGCAGTTATATCCCGCAATTGACATGAAGGGCGGAAAATGCGTCCGTCTGACACAGGGTTTATTTGATAACGTAAAAGTATATTCGGATACTCCGGCTGACATGGCAAAGCTTTGGGTCAGTCAGGGAGCAACCTTTCTCCATATCGTAGATCTGGATGGTGCGCTGGCCGGACGTTCTGTAAATGAAGAAGCGATCCGTGCCATTGTATCTGCTGTTTCCGTTCCGATCGAACTGGGCGGCGGCATTCGCAGCGCGGAGGCGGTACGAAATATGCTGGAGCTTGGCATTACGCGCTGCATCATCGGTACCAGGGCAGTAGAACGTCCGGAATTTATGAAGGAGCTGGTGGAAACCTTTGGAGCTGACCGCATAGTAGCCGGTGTCGATGCGAAAAACGGCATGGTAGCTGTGGAAGGCTGGGAAAAGGTCAGCAGCATTTCCGCATTGGAGCTTTGCAAGCAGATGAAGGAGTTTGGCGTAAAACATATCGTTTATACCGACATTTCCAAGGATGGCACGCTGAGTGGACCGAATGTGGAGTATACAAAGCTTCTGACGGATGAGACCGGACTGGATGTGATTGCTTCCGGCGGAGTTTCCTGTATGGATGATTTGATCCGCCTGCATGAAAACGGAATCAAGGGTGCCATCATCGGAAAAGCATTATATGAAAAGAAGATTAGCCTGCCGGAGGCGGCAGCGCGGTTTGAATAAGGGAGAGAGTATTATGGCAGAATTTAAGCGGCTGTTTGCACAGCTTGTCTGTGGAGGGAAACCGGAGGAGGAAGTCCTTGCGTTTGCTTTCGACTGCGGCAATGACGGTGCAGACGGACTGGTTTTTGTGGATGATTCCAAAACAGATGAAGAGCACGAGCATAACATCGGTCTGATTCGAAAAATTGCAAGAGTCATTGATATTCCAATCTATGCAGGCGGTAGGGTAAAACGTCTGGAGGATGTAAAAAAATATCTGTACGCAGGAGCAAAGGGCATATTCTTAGATGTTTCTCTGGAAGAAAATGTCGATATGATCAAGGAGGCAGCTGATCGGTTCGGCAGTGAAAAGATCTTTGTTCGCTTAAACGAAAAAGCCCAGATCAATCATATCCCGGAATATGCGCAGCTTGGCGCTTCCAAGGCCTTCTTTGACGAAGAGATCCTTTTAGCAGCATCCGATATGATCCATACCATGGATGAGCAGATGCATTATTATATCATGAGCCCCTCCTGTGATATGGAAAAACTGGCAAAACAGCTTCTTCCTGATTCTGCTGCAGGTGTTGTCCTGATTGATAAAAAGCCGGAAAACGGAATCTACATGGAGAAAAAACAGGAGCTTGCAGCAGCCGGCATCGCGGTGGATGTTTTGCAAAGCAGCATTTCCTGGACAGATTTTAAGACCAATGAGGCAGGCTTGGTTCCGGTCATTGTCCAGGATTACAAGACCTCTGAGGTGCTGATGCTTGCTTACATGAATGAACAGGCTTTTTCGGATACTCTGCGCACCGGAAAGATGCACTATTACAGCCGCAGCCGCAAGGCTCAGTGGCTAAAAGGGGAGACCTCCGGACATTTCCAGTATGTGAAAGCCCTGCACCTGGATTGTGATAATGATACCATCCTTGCAAAGGTACATCAGATTGGAGCAGCCTGCCATACCGGTGCGAGAAGCTGCTTCTTTCAGACACTTGCTCAAAAGGAAGGAAAGGAGACCAATCCGCTTAAGGTATTTGAGGATGTGTTTTCCGTGATCCAGGATCGCAAGCTTCATCCGAAGGAGGGCTCCTATACCAATTATCTGTTTGATAAGGGCATTGACAAGATCTTAAAGAAGGTTGGCGAAGAGGCAACTGAGATCGTGATCGCTGCCAAGAATCCGGATCCGGAAGAGATCAAATATGAGATCTCTGACTTCCTGTATCACGTTATGGTACTGATGGCAGAGCGTGGGGTAACCTGGGAAGATATTACAGAAGAGCTTGCAAATCGGTAATGTGGGATAGGAGAGAAGAGTTATCATGCAGCAGATAAAAGAACAACGAGATCAATACTACGAGATGGCGCATGCTCCGGTAGGCCGTGTGATCTCCAAGCTGGCGGTTCCGACGATCATCAGTATGCTGGTTACCTCCATCTATAATATGGCAGATACGTTTTTTGTAAGTCAGCTGGGAACCAGTGCTTCCGGTGCCGTAGGCATTATTTTTTCCGCGATGGCGATCATTCAGGCTTTATCCTTTATGATCGGCATCGGCTCCGGAAACTATATTGCAAGACTGATCGGTGCAGGAAACCGGGAACTGGCAGAAAAACTTGCCTCCATCGGATTTTTTACCGGCTTTGGTATGGGCCTTGTGATCGCAGTGCTCGGCACAGCCAACATCCACGCCCTGGTCATGCTCCTAGGCTCTACGGATACCATTGCACCCTATGCGGAAGCCTATGCTTCTTACATCCTGATCGCGGCCCCCTTTATGATGACCTCGTTTATCATGAACAATATCCTGCGTTTTCAGGGAAAGGCCTTATTCGCTATGGTGGGCATTACCACCGGCGGAATCCTGAATATTATCCTGGATCCGATCTTTATTTTTGTTATGGAGATGGGAACAGCCGGCGCAGCACTTGCAACCGGAATTTCCCAGTTTGTGAGTTTTGTGATCCTGCTTACGATGTGCAATACCAGAAAAGATTGCATTTCCATTGATATTCGCAAATTCCGCCCGACCGTAAAGCTGTATGGACAGATCTTATATGGCGGGATTGCATCTTTGGGTCGTCAGGGCATTGCCAGTGTGGCTACGATCATCATGAATGTGATGGCTCAGCCTTACGGCGATGCAGCCATCGCAGCCATGTCCATCGTAAACCGTTTCATGATGTTTGTCGGATCAGCCATGATCGGCTTCGGTCAGGGATTTCAGCCGGTATGCAGCTATTGCTTTGGTGCCGGCTTGTATAAACGGGTGAAGGAGGCATGCCTGTTCTGTATTAAGGTCAGCACTGCCTTTCTTTTGGTGTTTGCCGTGATTGGTTTGATCTTTTCCGGCAACATAGTAGCGTTATTCCGAAAGGATGATATGGATGTAATCCGAATCGGTACGCTGGCGCTGCGTATGCAGCTTTGTACCTTACCGCTTATGGGAATCACTGTTATGGGAAATATGACACCCCAGTCCATGGGCTTTGGTACCTGGGCAACGCTGGTATCAACCGCGAGACAGGGATGGTTTTTGATTCCTTTCCTTCTGATCCTGACTCCGACACTGGGAATACTTGGCATTCAGATTGCGCAGCCGCTGGCGGATATCGGAACTACAATCCTGGCTATCTGGGCACTGCGTCGAATTTTTAAGGAATTGATAGAGTAAATTATGATAGGACTTGGAACAATCATAAACAGTGTCAGCATTATAGCCGGCGGTCTGATCGGAGGCTTCACGGGAAAGCTATTTCGTGCGGATCAGCAGGATGCGTTAAATAAGGCAAACGGTGTCAGCGTTTTATTTATCGGGATCGCCGGAGCCATGGAGGGAATGCTGGCTGTCAAAAACGAAGCGATCAGCAGTGGAAAATCCATGCTGGTGGTATTATGTCTGGCAATCGGAACGATTATCGGAGAACTGATCGGAATTGAGAGAGGATTTGAACACTTTGGAGAATGGCTGAAACAGAAAACGGGAAACAGTAAGGATGCAGAATTCGTCAATGCCTTTGTGACTGCTTCTCTGACCGTGTCGATCGGAGCTATGGCCATCGTGGGAGCCATTCAGGATGGCCTGCTGCAGGATTATTCTACATTGGCGGTAAAATCCGTTCTGGACTTTATCATCATAGCCGTGATGACTTCTTCCATGGGACGCGGCTGTGCTTTTTCTGCAATTCCGGTTTTTGTGTTTGAGGGCAGCCTCACACTCGCAGCCGGATTGTTGTCTCCGATCATGACTGGGGAGGCTCTTGCATATCTTTCTATGGTGGGCTCCATCTTGATCTTTTGCATCGGCGTCAACCTGATCTGGGGCACGAAATTTCGCGTTGCAAATATGCTTCCGTCTCTGCTTTTTGCAGTTTTGGCTGCATATCTTCCGTGGGGAGTTTGAAAGAGTTATAACGGATTTGACTGAAGGACTGAGAAAAAGCCGTCCGACACATTTCGTGTCGGACGGCTTTTTACGTGGTGCGGATTGTGCGCTGCAGCTGTTCACAGGTAGATATTTTCAGTTCATCATGCGGAATAATCCGATAACTTTGCCGAGAATTTCCACATGGTCCACGATGATCGGATCCATGGTATCGTTTTCCGGCTGAAGGCGATAGTGCCCATTCTCCTTGTAAAATCGTTTTACAGTAGCGGAATCATCGACCAAGGCGACAATGATCTCACCGTTTTGTGCTGTGTTTGTCTGCTGCACGATGATGCGGTCATCGTTATAAATTCCAACTCCGATCATACTGTCGCCCTTTACCTTCAGCATAAAGGTTTCACTGTTTGGAAGGATTTCGGCAGGGATCGGGAAGTAGTCCTCGATGTGTTCCTGCGCCAGGATCGGTTCTCCGGCGGCAACGGTGCCGATGACAGGTACCTGCACCATGTCTCTGCGATTCAGAGAAAATTCGCTGTCCAGGATTTC
Source organism: uncultured Selenomonadales bacterium (assembly GCA_963589345.1). Classification (GTDB taxonomy): domain Bacteria; phylum Bacillota; class Clostridia; order Lachnospirales; family Lachnospiraceae; genus Brotaphodocola. Next base: position 18,326 of record CAVALB010000028.1, read on the forward strand.
AATGGCACGCGGTTTTGTAGGATCTCTGCGGATATAACCGTTGGTTTCCAGGGTTTCCAGGTGTGAGTGAACGGAAGAAGTGGATTTTAAGTGAACGGCCTCACAAATCTCGCGAACGGCCGGCGGATAGCCCTTTTTAACGATGCACTCTTTGATATATGCTAAAATTTCCTGCTGTTTTGCTGTGATTTTTTTCTGAGTCATAATGCCCCCTCCGTTCTGATCGATTCTATTCTATTCTATTCAGCTTTTTCGTCTGCTGAACAGTTGCCTTATCTTTAAATATCATAGCATAGCTTAAATGAAAAAGCAAACTTTTGTTCGAAGTTTTTTGTAAAACGTATTGACAAACAAATGTTCGAAAACTATAATAAAGAAAACAAACGTACGTTCGGAACAAAGGAAGGGGAAAGGCATATGAAAACAAGAAGAACAATCAGACACGGTTTGCGCAATTTAATTACGATCCTCCTGATCTTTTTTGCATTTTGCTCCGGCTTTTTCGGACATACGCTGTTAAATGCGAGGGCGGAGGAAAAACAGCAGCCGCAGCTGCATCGCTATTACACGAGCATCCAGATTCGTCAGGGGGACAGTCTCTGGAATCTGGCCGAACAGTACCGTCCGGGAAGCGGATATTCCAGCCAGGAGTATATCGATGAATTAAAACGTATGAATGGCTTAAAGTCAGAAGAGCTTCATTCCGGAGAGTATCTGACGGTTGTATACTTTGCAGAATAAATCTGAGCGCATTTATGGTATGAACGGCAACTGCAAGGAAGAGCAATCTGCAATTGCATATTGCATTGGCATTGGTTATAATGGATGTCAAAACCGTTAACGAAATTTTGTTAACGACATCGAAGTGAGGATAGAACAATGTTCCATACGAATATAATACCTGTAACCAATCTGCAGCTTCCGGATTTGCAGCTGTATTCCGTGCTTTCAGAAAACCAGCTCTTTCATTATTTTGAACCGGCTCCGGGGATCTTTATAGCAGAAAGTGCCATTGTTGCAGAGCGTGCCCTGGATGCAGGATATGAGCCAATTTCATTTCTTGCAGAAGAACACGAGGTGCAAAAAGAAACCACCCAAAAACTGCTCAACCGCTGTCCGCAAATTCCTGTATACACAGCACCACTGCAGGTGCTGACACAGCTGACCGGATTTGCCATGACGCGAGGACTCCTTTGTGCTATGCGCCGCAAGCCGCTTCCCACAGTGCATTCCATCTGTGAAAAGGCAAGGCGGATTGCGGTTCTTGAAAATGTTGTAAATCCAACAAATATCGGAGCCATATTTCGTTCTGCTGCAGCGCTGAATATGGATGCTGTGCTTCTTACATCCGGCTGCAGTGACCCTCTCTATCGAAGAGCAATCCGTGTCAGTATGGGAACGGTTTTTCAGATTCCCTGGACAGTTTTTGGGCGTTCCTGTGCCTGGCCTAAACCGGCCATGACAGAGTTAAGGACACTCGGCTTTAAAACTGCAGCTATGGCGTTGACAGAACAGTCAGTTCGCATCGATGATCCGGAGGTATTGGCAGAAGACAAATTGGCTGTTGTACTTGGAACGGAGGGGGATGGACTGGCTGATAAAACCATTGCAAATTGCGATTATACGATACGCATTCCCATGTCCCATGGTGTCGATTCTCTGAATGTGGCAGCAGCCAGTGCCGTAGCCTTCTGGGTTGTCGGTCAGACAAGACAAAGGTAGCCGACGGTCGTAGCTTTTCTGGGTGCATATCGGAAAAACTGTAGTAGAAGAGAAACCTGATTTCGTTTGACAAGATTCCAGTTTTGTGCTATTCTTACCATCAGTGAGTGAATAATTTGCAGATTTTGGTTACTGTGACGATACAGAACCAGTTACAAGAATATATAATACGCACGGGAGCTGGTGTGACCGGCTGAGAGGAAGATTGATCTTCGACCGTACCTGATTTGGATAATGCCAACGGAGGGAAGCACAAACAGAAAAATGCATCTTTCGGCATGTCCGAAAGATGCATTTTTTGACACCTGAACCATTTTATTCACGCAACATCCAACTGCACAGAAACCATTGGTTTTGGTGGTTTCCGGCAAAGAAGACCGGAGGGGGAGCGCCCTTGGGTCGGGCAGAAGGAGTTTATATAGCGATGGGAATCCGTGTTTTCGGAGTGAGAGGAAGTAAGGGAACTTCGACCGAAAAAGGGATCACTGTCGCTTTTTCGGATTTTTTTCCTGGATCCGGGCGCCAGTATCCGGAATAACAGGAGGAAAGAAAAGTGGAAAAACAAAGAATAAAAACATTTCGCATGGTATTTCTGGCAATGATGGTGGCAATCGGGGTTGTAATCTCTCCCATTTTGCGAATTGAGGGAATGTGCCCGACCGCACATCTGATCAATATTACTTGTTCTGTACTTATGGGACCATGGTACTCTTTGCTGTGTGCCTGCATGATCGGTGTGATCCGTATGACCTTTATGGGAATCCCTCCTTTAGCGCTGACCGGAGCCGTATTCGGAGCCTTTTTATCCGGTGTATTGTACCGGGCTTCCAAGGGCAGGATCATCTGCGCGGTATTCGGTGAAATCTTCGGAACTGGCATTATCGGCTCCATGGTATCTTATCCGGTCATGGCATTTTTGATGGGAAGAGAAGGATTAAATGCATTTTACTATACACCGATGTTTATCTCAGCGACCATTATGGGCGGAATCGCAGCCTATGTATTTTTGAAGGCATTAAGCCAGACCGGTATGCTTGCGAAATTTCAGGAAAGTCTTGGAGTGAAAGTTTATGATAAAAACGGAAGGAAAACAAAGCAGACCTTTGCATCTTCAGCAGCTGACGGAAATTCGAGATAACACGAAGGCATCAGCGCCACTGATTCATTGTATCACAAACCCCATATCAATCCATGATTGTGCCAATGTCATTTTGGCTGCCGGGGCGCGCCCCATCATGGCGGAGCATCCGGCCGAGGTGGAAGAAATTACAGGTTCTGCTTCCGCACTGATGTTAAATCTTGGCAATATCACCGATGCCCGGATTAAATCCATGCAGCTTGCACTGAAAAGAGCAAATCAGAACCACATTCCGGTCCTTCTGGATCTGGTTGGAGTCACCTGCAGCAGCCTGCGCCGTCAATTTGCAGGAAAGCTGCTGGCGGAGGGATCTTTTGCAGTCATAAAGGGCAATATTTCTGAAATCCTGGCGGCAGCGGATCTTCCCTTTCATGGAACCGGGATCGATGCCGGATCTCAGGATGCGATATCAGATCAAAATGAAATCTGGTACTGCGAAACTGCCAAAGCACTCGCAAAGCGCTTAAACTGTACGGTTATGGCCACCGGAAAGAAGGACCTGATCGCAGATCCGTATGGTGCTTATCTGCTGTCGAACGGTCACGAAGCCTTATCCGGTATCACAGGAACCGGATGTATGGTTGGAGCCCTGACTGCTTCCTATCTTCCTGCAAGCACGCAGCATACAGCAAAAAAAACAGGTGATGGAGCTTTAAAAAATGCCTGTCAGTGCCTTTCAAACGGCACTCCTGCAGCCTTGCTGGCGGCCATCAGCATGGGAATAGCCGGAGAACATGCAGCGGTGATTTCGAAAGGACCCGGAAGCTTTCAGGCAGCTCTTCTGGACGAGCTTTTCTGTATATCAGACTACCGGTTTCAGAACGAGGCAAAGCTGCGCAAGATCGATCTGGATGAAGCCGAAGGATAAATTACGGCACGATTTTTGGAGACTCTGAGAGTCTATGAATAGAAAAGAGGACAAGATATGACGAAGAAACTGGATTTGAGCTTATACCTCGTAACGGACAGCACCTATCATACGGAGGAATCATTTTATGATACGATCGAGGAAGCGTGCAAAGGGGGTGTGACTCTGGTTCAGCTTCGTGAGAAAAATACCGGAGGCCTGGACTATCTGAATAAGGCGCGTAAGGTTCATGAAATTACACAGCGTTACAGAATCCCGCTGATCATTGATGACCGTGTGGACGTAGCAATGGCCTGCGGTGCGGAGGGAGTCCACGTTGGAGCATCCGACCTTCCGGTTGCAGAGCTACGTCGTCTTGTCGGATCGGATAAAATTGTAGGAGCAACCGCCAAAACGGTGGAAGCAGCCGTGAAAGCATATCAGGATGGTGCAGATTATCTTGGAGTCGGAGCCATTTATCCCACCACGACCAAGGTGACAACCGTTCTCACGGAAGTTTCCACCTTATCAGCCATCTGTAAGGCGGTTCCGATTCCCATCGTAGCCATCGGTGGATTGAACCGGGATAATATGGATATTTTAAAGGGAAGCAAAGCTTGCGGAATCGCCGTGGTTTCTGCGATCATGAAAGCGAGTGATCCGAAAAAAGCAGCAGAGGAGCTTCTTTTGGAAGTGAAAAAGCTTTAAAAGAAAGGGCTTTAAAAGAAAAGGCAGCATGCAACCACTGGATTGTACGCTGCCTTTTTTGATTCATAGAAAATTGTAACATGTCATAGAAAAAACAATATGATGTTCATGTAAAACCATGCATTTTACTTATAACACCCTTCGCACTATAATGAAAATAGAATCATGTAGATGTAGGAAGAGGGGAAGATAGATGGACAACATGAAAAATAAGGAATCGTTTACCCGCCCGCCTAAGGATCTGATCGAACGGCTGCGCACTTTTACAACACCAGAACTCTGTGACGGAGCCGGATTATACCATTCTATGGATCATCGGATTAAGCCGTGGATCGGAAGAACAAAGATTGTCGGACCGGCAGTTACGGTCGATGTACCAAGCGGTGAGGGTGACCTTGTAGCCGATGCGATCCTTACATTGGAAGAAGGAGATGTGCTGGTAATTGCGGGAAAAGGCAACTGTGACTGCTCCTACTGGGGAGATCATAGAAGTATCTGCGCCGATCTTGTGAAAGCAGAGGGTGTGGTTATTGACGGCGCCTTTCGGGATCTGGAAGGCTGCGAGGAGTCTGGTTTCCCGATTTATGCGAAAGGCCTTACCTGTGGAACTGCGGCTAAAAACGGTACGGGAGCCATCAATGTTCCGGTCAGCTGCGGAGGTGTTTGCGTAAGACCGGGAGACATTGTGATCGGCGATGCGAACGGTGTCTGTGTAATTACCCAGGAAGAGGCAGAAGGCGTGATCGAACGCGCACGTAAAAAAATAGAAAAGCAGAAATATACACTGGCTGAGATGAAACGTACCGGCAGGGTGTATACAAAGCTGTTAAAGATCAATAAGGAATCTTAAGCCAAACGGGAGAATGAGAAAATGGTACAGTTGACGGATCATGGTGTTGTGCTTGCGGCTGACGGCACCTTTGCTGCGGTGGAATATGAGCAGCAGAAAACGGAAGGAAAAACAAAGACCATGGCTTATGGGATTTTAAAGTCCCATAATCACAGCGGTAATATGGAGGCACTTCAGTTAAAGTTTGATGCATTGGTATCTCCGGATAACAACTATGTCAATATTTTGCAGACAGCAAGAGCCAGCGGAATCAAAAAATTTCCGGTGCCCTATGTACTTTCCAACTGCCATCATACCCTCTGTGCAGTGGGAGGCACCATCAATGAGGATGACCATGTGTTTGGTCTCGGAAATGCAAAAAAATACGGCGGCATCTTTGTTCCTCCGTATCGGGCAGTCCTTCATCAGTATATGCGTGAGATGATGGCAGGCGGGGGAAAGATGATCCTTGGCTCGGACAGTCATTCCCGTTATGGGGCGCTCGGAACGATGGGAATCGGGGAAGGCGGCGGAGAGGTGGCAAAACAGCTCTTAGGTCGTACCTATGATATTGCATATCCTCCGGTTTTAGCCGTGAAGTTAACCGGTTCTCCCAACTCCGGGGTAGGACCGCAGGATGTAGCCCTGGCATTGATCGCAGCAACGTTTCAGAATGGTTTCAACAAAAATAAGGTGCTGGAGTTTGTGGGTGACGGGATCCAAAACCTGAGCATGGAGTACCGAATGGGCATTGACGTCATGACAACAGAAAGCGCGGCACTGTCAAGTATCTGGTGCACGGATCAGAAAACGGAAGCCTTTTTGACTGAGCATGGACGAGGCGAGGCTTATCGTGAAATGGCGCCAAAAGCAGGGGCATATTATGATGGCCTGATCGAGATCGATCTTTCTTCTGTAGAATGCATGATCGCCCTGCCGTTCCACCCGAGCAATGCTATGCCGATCCGTGAATTTAAGGAGCGGATGCCAGAGGTGATTAAGGAGGTAGAGGAAGCCGGAAACGAAATCAAAGGAAAGCAGGCGGCACCGTTTTCAATTGGGCCTCACATAAGAAACGGAGAGTTTTATGTCGATCAGGCACTGGTCAGCGGCTGCAGCGGCGGTCTTTTTGAAAACATCGTGGCCATGGCGGATATCTTAAAGGGATACAAAATTTCGGGAAATGGCCTGAATCTTGGAATTAATCCGGCCAGTCTTCCGGTTATGGCCGATCTGATGAAACAGGGGATTGCCGGGGAGCTGGCGGTGATCGGTGCAACGCTTCGTCCCTGTATCTGCGGCCCGTGCTTTGGAGTCACCGATGTTCCGGCGAATAATCAGGTCAGCATTCGCCACATGACCAGAAACTATCCAAACCGAGAAGGATCAAAACCCGGACAGGGTCAGATGGCCTGCGCCTGTCTGATGGATGCAAGATCCATTGCGGCTACGGTACGAAATGGCGGAAGATTGACTGCCGCTACGGAGCTTGAGGTAGAGTACCGCAGCTTAAAACATCACTTTGATCCGAAGATTTATGAAAATCAGGTATTTGATAATTACGGGCACGGCGATGAAAATGCAGAACTGACGATGGGTCCGAATATTGCGGACTGGCCCAAAATGGAGCCGTATACAAAACACTTGCTGTTAAAGACGGCAGGCTCCTATCATGGATCCGTGACGACTGATGAACTTGTGCCGTCCGGCGAGGCCTCCTCCTTCCGCTCAAACCCGGAAAAAATCTCGGAGTATACCATGATCAGCCGTGATCCGGAATATGTACGCCGCGCGAAGGCCGTACGGGAGATGGAAGAGGAACGAAGGGCAGAGGCTGAAGAAAACGGAAGGATAACGGATACCGAGTGCAGCAGCCTGCTTACAAAGCTTGCCAAACGATTAGACTGCAGCCTTTCGGACATCACGATTGGAAGCCTGATGGTGAGCGATAAAATCGGTGACGGATCCTCCAGAGAGCAGGCAGCCAGCTGCCAGAAGGTCTTAGGCGGTTTTGCCAATCTTGCGAATGAGTATGCTACCAAGCGCTATCGGTCAAATCTGATTAACTGGGGAATTCTTCCCCTTCGGACGGAGGCAGCGTTGGATATTCCGGTTGGAAGCTATCTGCTGATCCGTGATGTCTGTGATGCAGTGTCTGCTTGCAGCAATCCGATCAAAGCAGAAATACTGGATCCGGAAAGCGGAAACGTCAATAAAGAAGTGAACTGCACACTGGATACACTTACAGAAGATGAGCGAAAGATCCTGTTATCGGGATGTCTGATCAACTTCTATAGAAAATAAGAAACCAGGTGATGCTCTTGCGGACAGGAGAAAAAACAGATATAATGAGTTTATCAGGATTAAGTAATAAGAATTTCAGGAGACACAGCATGGATTTTCGTGAAATGCTTTATATTACCACCGTTGCCGACTGCCGCAGCATTACCGCAGCTGCCCGTAAACTCTATATATCACAGCCATCACTGAGCCATATTGTATCCAAGGTGGAACAGGATGTAGGTGTGAAGCTCTTTGACCGCGGCACATCACCGTTAACGATTACTTATGCAGGGGAAAAATACGTAGAGACAGCAAGAAAGATCCTGCTCATGAGTGATAATTTAAGAAAAGAACTGATCGATGCCGGACTGGGGGAAAAGGGACGCATTGTGTTTGGAATGCCGACAGAACGTACCGGATATATGCTTCCCGCCGTAATACCGGAGTTCAAAAAGAAATATCCAGGGATCGAACTTCAGGTGCGGGAGGCAAACGCAGATGAACTGCTTCAGGCAATATTAAGGGACGATATCAGCTTTTATGTGGCTCCGAAAAGTCAGGGAGAGCTTTCGGCAGGGTTAAAAACAGAGCCGATCTACCGGGAACGGCTGCTTCTTGTGGCAGAAAAAACCATGATCCGAGAGGAAATGTTTCTGGAAACGGAATGTTTTTTGGAGCCTACGAGAAGGCCTGGGGTAAATCCCTGTTTGAACCTGAGTATGATGAAGGATTTGCCGTTCATTATGCTGAAAAAAGGACATGCGATCCGCAAGAAAACAGACCAGGTGCTTCGTCAATACGAAATTAATCCGAAGATCATGATCGAGCTTTCCAGCTGCATTTCAGCAGTGCAGCTGGCAGCAGCCGGACTTGGTGTTGCCATTGTCCCCCAGCGTGCGGTCGATGCGCTGGGAGGAATGGAACGTTTTAGCTGCTATGATTTTTCCGTGACACCGGAATACTGGAATGTCAATGCCGTTTACAAAGAAGATATGTATCTTGGTCGTGCGGAACGGTTTCTGATTGATATCATGAAGGAGAAGTTCGACAGGAACCTAACTGCGCAGCTTCATTAATTTTTCCTGTACCATTGTGATAAACACAAGGCCTGTGACTACATGTGGATCTTTTATAGAAGCAACCTTCTTCAGATCGGCAGTCATGATACCGTCCTGTACGGTCATGATTGCCGCTTCTTTTAACTGCCGTCCAAAAAGCTCCAGCTCTTTGTTCTGATCCAGCTCACCGCGCTTTTCTAAGGCACTGGCCCAGGCCATGATGATCGCAAGCGGATTTGTGGAAGCAACACCGCCTTCCAGATAGCGATAGTAATGACGTCGTACAGTTCCGTGGGCAGCCTCATATTCATAATTTCCATTTGGTGATACCAGCACAGATGTCATCATGGCTGCAGAGCCGTAGGCGGTAGCCAGCATGTCACTCATGACATCGCCATCGTAGTTCTGGCAGGCCCAGACATAGCCGCCCTCATTCTTGACAGCCCTGGAAACGGCATCGTCGATCAGACAGTACTGGTAAGTAATGCCGGCCTTTTCAAAGTCTTCCATAAATTCATTCATGAATACTTCTTTAAAAATTTCACGGAAATTTCGATCGTAGGTTTTGGAAATGGTATCCTTAGCAGAAAAGATCAGATCCTGCTTCACATCAAGCGCATAGTTCATGCAGCACTGGGCAAAGCTTCGGATAGAAGCATCCAGGTTGTGTATGCCCTGGACAATGCCGGGGGAGGTAAAGCTATGGATCAGCTCCCTTTTTTCTGTACCGTCCTCTGCAGTAAAGACCAGTTCGCATTTGCCTGGCTGGTCGATCTTCATTTCAGAGGCGCGATAAAGGTCTCCATAGGCATGACGCGCCAAGGTAATGGGTTTAGTCCAGGTCTTGATATAAGGCTCGATGCCCTTGATCAGGATCGGAGCACGAAATACCGTGCCATCCATGATGGAACGAATGGTGGCATTGGGACTTCGCCACATTTTCTTTAACTGATATTCCTGCATGCGTTCCAGATTTGGTGTGATAGTGGCGCATTTTACTGCAACCCCGTATTTATTCGCGGCATTGGCAGAATCGATCGTAACCTGGTCATCGGTAAGGTCACGGTTGCGGATCCCTAAGTCATAATAATCCACCAACAGATCTACAAATGGCAGAATCAGCTTTTCTCTTGTTTCTTTCCACAGGATTGCCGCCATTTCGTCTCCATCCATCTCAACAAGGGGCGTTGTCATCTTGATTTTTTCCATGCTCGTTCCTCCTATGAACAAATTTCAACCTTCAGAATTTATGCCCAGTATAGCACAACTATTTACTTTTGAAAATCTGCATTGTATACTTAATGCGTTGTAAAAAACCGTTTTTTGGATCAAAGGAGAATAGATATGGATAAAATGAAGGATCTTGCATACTACAATGGAAAGATCACCCGGATCGACGATATGATGATTCCGGCCAATGATCGCGGCTTCTATTTCGGAGACGGTATTTATGAAGCCGGTATGGTATTTGACTATAAGATTTTTGCTTTGCAGGATCATCTGGATCGTATGTTTAACAGTGCTGCCATGCTTCGCATCAACCTTCCTTATACCAAGGAAGAAGTGGGAGCTCTGCTTCGTGAACTTGTTTTGAAGATGGAAAGCAGCTGTCAGTTCCTTTATTGGCAGGTAACAAGGGGTACCTCCCCACGAAATCATCTCTTCCCGGGAGAGGATGTTTCCAGCAATTTGTATATCTACAGCAAGCCGTGGAATGGTGTGCAGATGTCGGATGAGTATCGCCTGATTAGCATTCCGGATACGCGGTTTTATCACTGCAACATCAAAACCTTAAACCTGATTCCGAACGTGATGGCAGCTCAGCAGGCTGCAGAGGCAGGCTGCAATGAAACCGTCTTTGTTCGAGACGGCTTTGTGACCGAATGTTCTCATTCCAATATTTCCATGGTAAAGGACGGTGTCTTCATCACCCATCCGTTAGACAATCTGATCCTTCCGGGAACTGAGAGAAAGCATATCATCCGTTATTGCGGTGAGCTTGGTATTCCAGTAGAAGAGCGGGCTTTTACTGTGGAGGAGCTTTACACGGCAGATGAGATCCTTGTGACCAGTACCAGCCATCCGAGCATGCGTGCCATGGAATTAAACAAAAAGGCAGTCGGCATGAAAAATCCGGAGTTGATCCAGAAGCTGAGAGATAAATATCTCAGCGAAATCGGGAAATAAGATTGCGTTTTTATTGCGCAGAGAGGAAAGATACGTGGATAGGAAACGAATCCGGGATTTCGGTATCGTGCCGGGACGTTTGGAAACCGGTAAGCGAAATAAGATCACCGATGTGGCAGGTGTGAAGGTCGGCCACTGTACCATAAAAACAAAGGAAAACCACACCGGTGTGACCGTCATCCTGCCGGGAGAAGACAATGCCTTCGCAAACAAATATACAGCGGCGGCCTATGTACACAATGGATTTGGCAAGAGTGCAGGTCTGATTCAGATGGAGGAGCTTGGCACACTGGAAACACCGATTGCCCTGACCAATACTTTAAATGTAGGAAAAGTCTGGGATGCCATGGTAGATATCGTGGTAAAACAGTGTGAAAAAGACGGTCTCGAACCTATGAGCATTAATCCGGTGGTGGGGGAATGCAATGACAGCCGCATCAACCGGATCCAGAAACGGGTCGTGGGCCAAGATGAGGTACGCTTGGCTTTCAAATCAGCCTCTGATGATTTTGAGGAGGGGGATGTGGGAGCCGGAGCCGGAACCGTCTGCTATGGATTAAAGGGCGGCATTGGTTCTGCTTCTCGTGTGATCCAGATCGGAGAAAGGACATATACCATCGGCGTGCTCGTTCAGTCAAACTTTGGAGCGACAGAGGATTTTGTATTAAACGGAGAGGCTGTCGGAGAAAAGATCCTGGATTGGAAACAGGAAAAAAATGATATGGCGGCATCGGAAGAAGACAAGGGATCGATCATGAGCATTCTGGCTACCGATCTGCCGCTGACCGGTCGTCAGTTAAAGCGTATTTTAAAAAGAACCGGTGTGGGTATTGCCCGCACCGGCGGTTATACAGGACATGGAAGCGGTGAGGTGATGATCGGATTTACCACAGCCAACCGGATCCCCTCCGATGAATCGGAAAACCTGCTTGAGCTTCGGGCAATCCCGGAGCATGTCATCAATCGTGCTTTTCTTGCTGCTGCCGAGGCAGAGCAGGAGGCAATCTTAAATTCCATGACAGCGGCAAAAAAAACTCGCGGCCTGAAGGGAGAGCTGTATTACAGCCTCGCGGAATATCTGGAGGATTGCAAAAGACTCTGAGAAAAAGAAATCTTTTGTTTATTTCGAGGCAGCCTTTTTCGCTGCCTCGATCAGTCCGGTGAAGACCGGAAGCATATCATCGGAAGCGATGAGCATGGCTTCCGGATGCCACTGGATGCCAAGACCGTAGGGGTAATCGATCAGCTCGATGGCTTCCACAATGCCGTCATCAGCGACCGCTGCGATCTTTAATCCTTCCCCAAGCTTTTTGACACTCTGATGATGGTAGCTGTTGGTCCAGATCCGTTCGCCGAACATCTGATAAAGGGTGGTGCCGGGAGTGATCGTAACCTGGTGGCTTACGTCACCGCGGTCATCCCGGATCATATGTCTTGCGGTGTTTTCTCCATGCAGACTGTTGTCCTGATACAGGGTTCCGCCACAGGCTACATTCAAGACCTGATGTCCGCGGCAGATCGCAACAAAGGGCTTTCTGGCCTTGATCACTCGGCGGATCAGCCCAATCTGGCTGCGATCCAGCTTTAAGCTGGTGTCGCCGACTAACGGGTGAGCCATTTCTCCGTAGCAGCAGGGAGTTACATCGGCTCCGCCGCTGAAAATAAAGCCATCACAGGCTTCGACCATGGCATCTAATTGTTCTTCGTTTGTAACAGAAGGAAGCAGAAGCGGAACACCGCCTCCCTTCGTGACTGCATCATTGTAGGTCCATCCATTGGCAGACTGCGGTGCGCCGGACATCTGATTTTTCGTATTTATCGTTGTAATTCCAATCTTTGGTAACATATTCTATCCCTCTCTTTATCAAACTCAAAATTGGTTACAGTGTCAATGAGGATGAAGTGGGGCAAAAGCACCACGGGAATCCGAATTGAAGCAGGA
>CAVALB010000029.1:0-30187 GCA_963589345.1 uncultured Selenomonadales bacterium
GTAGAAGTTCCGGGACTGGCATACAGAATAAGCAGACCCTTTGGAATTTTCTGAGTGCGCGAGCATAGCGTCTCCCCGGAGGCCCTGTCTGAGCGTGCGAAGCACGCGAGTTTGGCCGCAGGGGAGACAATAGGCGGCGCAAGCGCACGAGGAAAAAATTCCACAGGGTCTGCGTTTTTTGTATGCCAGTCCCGGAACTTCGGACCTTTATATATGACGTTGATGTTGCGTATAAATTTTTATTTTCCCGCAAGCTTCGCCACCTGCATCTCCAGCCGGATTCCGGCGAACCACAGCCTTGCGAACTTTTCCTGAAGCGGATTGATGTGCAGATAATGCTTCATATAATAAAGGGTACTTTCTTCCCGAAGGCGCTGGCGTTTCATGGCATCAGAGAAGGCTTTGCTGATGGACGTCGAGTGTTCATGATCATAATGCTGGTTTAACAAAAGTACGCTGCGGTAGCCGGCCTGCTTCATCCGGCGGCCGAGGATCTGCTCCTCTTCATAAAGGAAGATCCCCTCGTCGTAGCCTCCGGCTTCCAGAAACTTTTTCGTATCTGCCATCAGCATAGAACCATGTACCGCACCTACGTATACGGCACTTCGATCCGCAAAATACGAATCCGGATAATCGAAAGCTCTTTTAAATAGGCGGCGGCTTATCGGCCCCATGTTTAGGAGTTCTCTGGTAAAGGTTCGCAGCGGCCAGCCGTTTTTCAGACTCGGAAACCGTGCGTCACGAATCCGGGTGGTGACGATCCCCACCTTTGGATGATGGGCAAACACAGCCAGCATGGCTTTTAAGGACTGCTCCGAAAATACCACATCCGGGTTTGCGATCAGAACGTGAGTAGCTCCTCCCTGTTCTGCGGCATAGCGGACACCGAGATTATTTCCGTAACCATAGCCGCCATTGTGATCGGCAGACAGTACCTTCAGCTTTGCTTCATATCGCTTTTCCAGCATTTTCAGACGTTCAAGCGAATCATCTGCAGAGGCATTGTCCACCACGATGATCTGGTGCCATATCTTATAATTCGCAATCTGTTTTACCAGTTTTTCCGTAGTCTCGGCATCGTTATAGTTTAAGATGACACAGCTAAGCAGCGCCTTCATACTTCCTGCTCCTGTTTCGGCTGCCGCAGCTTCTCTGCCTTCGGGATCGTCATACACATCGCCAGGGTCTGCAGTGCAGAGTTTTTAGAAAAATGATTATAGTGGATATTTTTCAGACGGCCCATGGCTGACTGGTACGGAAGTGCCAGAAATGCACGCAGGGTCATACGCTTGGCTTTATCCATCTCGCTCCAGAAGCAGCGTCCGAAGGCAATGCCCTGGTTTAACATTCGACGGTAGTTCTGCTCTACTTCCTTGCCACGTCCCAGACGATTCTTCAGTTCTGTAAAACCACCTGCTTCTCCTGCCCCTAACAGATTGTCCTCGTGCTGACGATATTTCGATAGGGTTCTTGGCATAAACTCAATGAAGCCAAAGCAGGAGGCCACCAAAGCCATCCACCAGTCGTGCATGCAGCAGATCTCCGGCTTCTTTGCGCAGCGCTCTAAGAGGGCACGGTTGATCATGGAGGCGCCTCCGGTTATCTGATTTTCCACCAAAAGGTTTGCAAATCCGGTACGATCCGGATCCTGATGCGTGTAAGCTGCAAAGCTCGGGCTAATCTCGTAAAGCTCCTCATCCACTACTTCCATATCGGAATACAAAAGGATTGGACACTGTTTTCCAAGACTCTGTTCCAGCTCTTTCATCCGATGTAGCATTACCCGAACTTTGTTATTCTCCCAGACATCATCCTGGTCACTGAACAGGATATAGTCCGTTTTCTCATCCTTCAAAGCCTCCTGCATCAGCCAGAAAAAGTTTCCTGCTGCCCCATCTGCATGCTCTGTTCTGTGGTGCAATGTCACCTGCTCCGGATACCATCCGGCATAGTCCTCCAGCATCTTTCTTGTGCCATCCGAGGAACCATCATCCGAGATTAAGAGCTTTACCGGCACCGTCTGTGCCAGGATCGAGTCTAGCTGCTGTTCCAGATATTTTTTTCCTTGATATGTTGCCATCAAAACGGTTACCATTTTATTTCCTCCGTTTTCATTTCCAAGCTATGAGCTGTGTCTACCCCATTTTTCCGGTTACAGGCACAGATCCTTTTTCAGTCATCTTATACTTTCTTTCGATTCTCTACAACCTTCATTCCAAGCTTTCGGCTCACCATGTGCCGCACCACCGGACAGACTGCTGTCGCATAATCCAGCATATGATAGGCCAGCATGTAGCATCGTTTTCCTTTTTCCTTTGGTGTCCCGGCCCAGGGTGTCTTTGCCAGATACTGTTCATAGGCTTTCCGATAATGGTTCCGGTTTCCTGCGATCCAGGGGCGTTCGTCTCCCATATAATGAACGATAAAGGGATGCTCCTTCGCGATCTGCAGCTCCCTCGGTGTCACGGCCTTGTAGGTTTTTCCCTGCCGCACCAGCTCCCGATACGAAAAATAACGATAATTTGTAAAAAAGTTATAGCGAGGCATCAGGGTATGGATCTTTCCCTTTAAGGTGCCGTTCAGCACATCCTGATCGCTGGCAAACAGCTTTCCACCCTTGCTTTTCCAGAATTCCAGAAGCTTTTTCTGAATGTCCTGCTCCCGCCATTTCTTTAAATCCACCAGGAGAACACCGGAATTGTAATAAGGATCTTCTTCTTCCAGATCAATGGATCGTTTCACTTCCGGATAGATCGTGGGCTCCATCACCGCCCCGACGATATTTCCTCCTAAGTCTTCCTTCCACAGATGCTTCAGTGACTGCAGCACCACCGTATCGCAGTCCAGATACAGCACACGGTCGATCTGCTGCGGCAGCACATCTCCCATAAACAGACGCAGCATAATGCTGATATCAAAACCCCCGGTATCCACCTCGTAACCAATACGATTCCGCAGATCATCCAGGTTTAAGCAGGTCAGATTCCGACCGAACTGATCCGAAATTTTCTGAAGCCGTCTCTGATTTTCCTCCGATAATCCGAGTGTCAGTACAAAAACGGAGATCTCGTCAAACTCCCGATTTCGATCAAACAACGAATACAGGGATGTGCCGAGATGTCTGGCATAACCATCGTTGGAAGCGTAAACCACATTCATAGATTGCTGCTCCATTGTTTTCTCCTTCTCGTTGATTTTAATCCTACTATACAATAATTTGAACAAAAAGTAAATTTAGTTGCCATCCTTGTCGTGGACAGTATCGCCTTTTATTGCTATAATGTTACTGCCCATGCACACAGGCACGAAAAGAGAATGCTATTACGAAAGGTGGAAATATATATGTGGTTAGCAGATGGCTGGAAAGATTATCAGGTCATTGACTGTTCAAAAGGAGAAAAGCTGGAAAGATGGGGAGAATACCTTCTGGTTCGCCCGGACCCGCAGGTGATCTGGGATACCCCGAAGACCCACAGAGGATGGAAGCATATGAACGGACACTATCACCGCAGTGCCAAGGGCGGCGGCGAATGGGAGTTCTTTGATCTTCCCGAGCAGTGGACCATTGGCTACAAGGGACTTACCTTCAATTTAAAACCCTTCAGCTTCAAGCATACAGGTCTGTTCCCGGAGCAGGCTGCCAACTGGGACTGGTTTGGTGAAAAGATTCGCACTGCCGGCCGCCCGATCAAGGTACTGAACCTCTTTGCTTATACCGGCGGTGCCACCCTGGCTGCTGCCAAAGCCGGTGCCTCCGTCACCCATGTAGATGCCTCCAAGGGCATGGTCGGCTGGGCAAAAGAAAATGCAGCCTCTTCCGGCCTCAGCGATGCGCCCATCCGCTGGCTGGTCGATGACTGCATGAAGTTTGTAGAACGAGAAATTCGCCGCGGCAACCATTATGATGCCATCATCATGGATCCGCCGTCCTACGGACGCGGCCCAAAAGGAGAAATCTGGAAGATCGAAGATGCAATCCATCCGCTTGTAAAGCTCTGTGTCCAGCTCTTATCCGATGACCCGCTCTTTTTCCTGATCAACTCCTACACCACAGGACTTGCTCCGGCTGTCCTCACCTATATGATGAGCACCGAGATCGTTCCAAAATTCGGCGGCCATGCCGAAGCCCAGGAAATCGGACTTCCTGTCACCGAAACCGGACTGGTACTGCCGTGCGGTGCCTCCGGACGGTGGATGAAAGATTAGCTATTTAAAACTTTGTTTTTTAAGTCCGAAGTTCCGAGACTGACATACAGAACCGCATACCCTGGTGGAATTTTTACCTCATTGCGAGGTGCCCGCCCTGGTGCAAGCAGGACGGGCTTTTTTATTTATGCTTATTTCTCTTGTCGAGAAAGGCCAGCAATGCAATTTCCGTTATTTTTCGTAGCGCAGCCAATAACGCAGAAGCCGGGCGGTGCAATATCCCGCGTAGCAAATATATGGGTCCGGCGTGTCCGGCTGTGTCACGACTGATGTGTGTGGTAGGCGGACGAATAGTCCGACTGTCCACATACATCTGTCAGTTACACGTGTCCGAACACGCTGTGCACCCATATTTTGCTTAGCGAGATATTGTACCGCCCGGCTTCGGAACTTATACAATAAGCATTTTTGAAGTCTCTTATGCTTCCGGCTTCTCAACCTGCACGATCGCAGATTTCTGCATCGGAATACGGCAGTTTTTGTTGTTGCCGAACTCAATGATGACGGTGTCATCGGTCATGTCGATGATCACGCCGTAGAAACCGCTGCTGGTCAGGACACTGTCGCCGACAGCCAGGTTCGTCATCATCTCTTCTACTCTCTTTTTCTCTTTCTTCTGCGGACGGTAGCCCATGAAGTAGAAGATGCCACCAAAGATCACCACATATAACACAATCATAACGGTTGGGTTCATGGTTGAAGTTGCTAATAACATGTTGTCCTCCTTGCGGCTGAGCCTGCTTCGTTCTTGGCCAGCCTGATTCGTTTTTGTTTAGAAACCCCGAAAGATTAGAAATAAAAGGCTACTCCTGTGAGCCTTCCTCCATACCGGCAAGCTTTTTTGCTTTGTACTCTGCGTACCGGTGCTGGTCGATCGCGTCGCGGATCTCTTCCATCATTTTATTATAAAAATACAGATTATGCAAGACGCACAGACGCATTCCCAGCATTTCCTTCGCCTTGAAAAGATGACGGATGTATGCTCTGGAATAGGAACGGCAGGCCGGACACTGGCAGCCTTCCTCAATCGGGCGCGGGTCAAGCTCGTACTTCTGATTTAAAAGGTTGAGCTTACCATGGTTTGTGTATACATGGCTGTGACGACCGTTGCGGGACGGGTAAACGCAGTCAAAGAAATCGACGCCGCGGTCTACCGCCTCTAGGATGTTCGCCGGAGTTCCGACACCCATCAGATAGGTCGGCTTGTTCTGTGGAAGATGCGGTACGGTCACATCGAGGATGTGATACATCTCCTCATGGGTCTCGCCGACTGCAAGACCGCCGACTGCATAGCCGTCCAGATCCATGTCTGCGATGGTCTTTGCATGCTGGATTCGAATGGAATCCACTACACCACCCTGGTTGATACCGAAAAGGAGCTGCTCCTTATTGATGGTATCCGGCAGGGAATTGAGTCTTGCCATTTCTTTTTTGCAGCGCTCCAACCACCGCGTGGTGCGGTCTACGGAATGCTGGATATAGGAAAGCTCCGCATGGCTCGGCGGGCATTCATCAAAGGCCATAGCGATGGTAGATGCCAGATTGGACTGGATCTGCATGCTCTCCTCCGGTCCCATGAAGATCTTGTGTCCGTCAATATGGGAGCGGAAGGTTACGCCCTCCTCCTTGATCTTTCGAAGACCGGAAAGAGAGAATACCTGGAAGCCGCCGGAATCGGTTAAGATCGGCTTGTCCCAGTTCATGAACTTGTGAAGACCGCCAAACTGCTTAATGAGCTTATCGCCGGTCCGCACATGCAAATGGTAGGTGTTGGACAGCTGAACCTGGGTGCCGATCTGGCGCAGGTCATCGGTGGAAACCGCACCCTTGATGGCGGCCACCGTGCCCACGTTCATAAATACAGGAGTCTGGATGGTTCCGTGCACGGTCTCTACCTCAGCCCGCTTTGCACGGCCATCCGTTGTGATCAGTTTATATTTCATACTTATTTCTCAGCCTTTTTCTGTTTTCTGGTGGTCAGAACATACCAGAGGGAACCTGTGATGCATACGGAGGAATAGGTTCCGCATACAATGCCAACCATTAACGGCAGTGCAAATTCACGGATGGAGGATACGCCAAGCAGGAAGAGCACAAATACCATGATGAAGGTGGTCAGGGAGGTATTGATGCTTCTGGTAAAGGTCTGGGTGATACTTAAGTTTACGATATCCTGCAGGCTCTGCTTGCTGCCCGGCTTCTTCAGTGCCAGGTTCTCACGGATACGGTCGAAGATTACAATGGTCGCATTGATGGAGTAACCGACGATGGTCAGCATACATGCGATGAAGGTAGATCCTACCGACCATTTTGCCAGGGAGTAGAAGGTAACTACTACCAGGACATCATGTACCAGAGCAAGGATCGCACTGGCTGCAAAGCGGATATCCTTAAACCTAAACCAGATATATAAGAGCATCAGGATGGTGGCGATAGCTACTGCCCAAACCGCATCCTTCTTCATCTCCGTGCTGACTGCACCGGAAATGCTCTCTGCGGTGATCTTGTCGGCATCCACGCCGAAGTTCTCGGCCATTGCCTCCTCTAACTGCTGTCTCTGCTCTACATCCAGGGTCTTGGTCTTGATGATGACCTCGTTGGTTCCTGCAACCTTCTGAGTCTGTACATCGGCATCGCCGGTGATCTTGGAAACAACCGGAACAACCTTTGCAGAGATATCATCCAGGCTCATGTCCTCGTTGAAGGTGACATTGGTAGAAGTACCGCCGGTGAAGTCCATGCCGTAGTTTAAGATGTAGCCGCTCTGACTCTTGTTCAGAGCCATGCCTGCCCAGCCTGCCACGATGACAACGATGGAAAGGATGAAGCATAAATTCTTCTTTCCGAGGAAGTTGAGCGCCTTGCCGTCCTTCTTATTGCCGTAGAACTTCGGATCCTCAAAGCCGATCGCATACAGGGCATACAGAGCGCCCTTGGTGACAAACAGTGCCGTAAACATGGAAAGTACGATACCGATCGCCAGGGTGCTTGCAAAGCCCTTCACCGTACCGGAGCCGCGATAGAACAGGACTGCTGCCGCGATCAGGGTGGTGATGTTGCCGTCTAAGATTGCAGACAAAGCCTTGGAGAAGCCTGCTTTGATCGCAGCCTTTACGCTGTGGCCAAGACCGATCTCCTCCTTGATACGGGTGAAGATGATGACGTTCGCATCCACTGCCATACCAACAGAAAGGATGATACCGGCTACACCCGGAAGGGTCAGAGTGACATCAAATGCGGTCAGCATGATCAGTACCAGACCTACATACAGAGCCAGGGCAATGACTGCTGCCACACCCGGGATCAGATAAACCACGATCATGAAGACTGCCACGATTGCAAAACCGATGGCACCGGCCTTTAAGCTGGTGGAGATTGCCTGCTGGCCAAGCTGTGCACCTACTACGTTGGAACGCAGCTCCTGCAGCTCCAGGGACAGAGAGCCGATACGGATGGTGGATGCCAGGTTTTCGGCCTCGGTATAATCGGTCATACCGTCGATCTGGCACTGACCTCCGGTGATCGCCTCACGAACGACCGGATTGGAATAAACCTTATTATCGTAGATGATGGCAATGCGCTTTCCTACATTTTCAGAGGTTGCATCCGCAAATGCCTTGGTGCCTTCCTCGGTAAAGGTCAGGCTTACCACATAGGACTTCTGTCCGTTCTGCTCGATGATTCCCGCTTTTGCGGAAGCCACCTGATCACCGGTCAGAAGGGTCTTACCGGTCTCATCGGTAAAGATCAAAGAGCCCGGCTTTCCGAGTTCCTCCAGGATCGCGTTGGCGTCGGAAACTCCCGGGATATCGATGTTGATCCGGTTGCTTCCCTCCTGGTATACAGCAGCCTCGGTACTGTAGTTTTGTACACGCTGCTGCAGCTTGTAAATGGTATCGGACATTTCCTCCGATGTCGGATCCTCTTCGACTGCCTGATACGTGATGCTGACACCGCCTGCCAGGTCAAGACCCAGCTTGATGTCGTCCATCGTATCGTAGCCGAAGAATCCGAACAGCCCTACTGCGAGCAGCAGGACCAGCAGGCCGATCAGGCCCTTTACTTTGCTGTTCTTCATCATTTTCTCCTTTTTATTTCTCACCTGACTGCTTTTTCTTTACAGTTAAGCTTCGTCAGCTAATGCTGCCTTGATCATGATCGCGCACTCAATACGCTTCTTTTGCATCTCGCATCCGATCTCATAAGCATCGGTGATGGTTCCGTGGAAGTTATAGGAATTGGCTGCACAGCCGCCACTGCAGTAAAATCTTGCAAAGCAGTTTCTGCATTTTTCCTTTGCATAAACGTTGCAAAGCTTAAACTCATCGCGGATATCTGTTCTGACAATGCCGGTGTCCACATTTCCCATCAGGAAATCTTCCTGACCGACAAACTGATGGCACGGATAAAAATCGCCCCACGGAGTCACAGCCAGGTACTCGGTGCCGGAACCACAGCCGGAAAGGCGTTTTGCCACGCAAGGTCCCTGGTTTAAATCGATCATGAAATGGAAGAAGTTGAAGCCTCTTCCCTCTTTCTTGCGTTTGATATACTCTACTGCCAGCTTGTCGTACTCCTCCATGATTTTCGGAAGATCCTCCTCTCGGATGGCATAGGGTTCATCCTCGGAACCGACTACCGGCTCGATGGACATCTGCTTAAAGCCGAGATCTGCAAAATGCTTTACATCCTCGGAGAAGTCCAGGTTGTTGCGGGTAAAGGTGCCGCGGACATAATAATCCTTACCGGCACGGCTCTCTGCGAACTTCTGGAATTTCGGTACGATGATATCATAGCTGCTTCCATGACCGTTTCGAGTCGGGCGCATAAGATCGTTGATCTCCTTACGTCCGTCAAGGCTGAGCACGACATTGCTCATCTCACGGTTGCAAAAATCCATGATCTCGTCGTTTAACAGAATGCCGTTGGTGGTCAGGGTAAAGCGGAAGCGCTTATCATTGGCCTCCTCTAAGGAACGGCCGTATTCAACCAGCTGCTTTACTACCTTCCAGTTCATGAGCGGCTCTCCGCCGAAGAAGTCTACCTCCAGGTTGCGGCGGTTTCCGGAATTGGCTATCAAGAAATCCAGTGCCTTCTTTCCGACTTCAAAGCTCATGAGAGCACGGCGTCCGTGATACTCGCCTTCCTCAGCAAAGCAATACTTGCAGCCTAAGTTGCAGTCGTGCGCAATGTGCAGGCAGAGCGCCTTTACTACCGTCTTTCTCTTTTTGAAGTCTGTCACATAGGTCTGATAAATATCCTTGGTGCACAGCTCCTCTGCATTGATCAGCTCCTGAACCTCGTCCAAGGCCTCTTTTACATCCTCTGCCGGATAGGTTTTGGAAAGCTCTGCCTCCGCATTCTTTCTGGCAGTTTCCGGGATCTGCACCGGTGTCACCACCTCGCCGATCACCGGCTCTAACAATGCAACCGCATCATAAACTACATCATCCACCACATGCACAGAACCGCTGGCAATGTCCATGACGATGTTATATCCATTATTCTTGTACTGATGAATCACTCAAATCTCCTTCTGGTGGGACATTAATCGTTGTCCTGAATCCTTTTTCTTTTTCCCTTAACACACATATAGGCAGACACAGCCAAAGATTCCGACTTTCGGAACCCTCAGCTGCCTCTGCCATCTTGTTTAACCGTTTTAAATTCCAGTTACTCCAGTTTTAAACAAAAAACAGATTATCTGTTCTCGTTCTCACAGCTCTGGTTGCCAACGGTGCAGGAAGTCTTGCAAGCAGACTGACAGGAAGTCTGGCACTCGCCGCATCCGCCCTTCTTCATGGACTCCTTCAGAGTTTTATTGTTTAAAGTTTTTACATGTTTCATGATATTTGCCTCCTGTATTCTCCTGCCTTTTGCAGCCTTCTTTGCCATTTTGACCCCAAATGACTGCAATGGCATATTTCGTTTCGATTATAGCATATCCACAGAATGACCGCAAGTCAAACTTAGCTTTGCGGGCGGAACTGCGAATAACTCTTTCCTGGGATCATTCCGCCGCGGTAGGACGAAAGCTCGCTGACTGTCACCAGCTGAAAACCGCGGCTTATAAGCTCCGGAATAATGGTCTCACTAGCCTGTGCAGTTGACTCGTAAAGATCATGCATCAGGATGATATCTCCATCCTTTACATTGTCCAGTACATTCGTGATCGTCTGCGAAGCATCCCGGGTCTTCCAGTCCAGGGTATCGATGCTCCACAGAATGGCCGGCATGGAGATCGCACCGGCTATGTTCATACCGGCATCGGTTTTTGCACCGCCGCAAGGGCGCATCAGAACCGGAGAGATGCCGCAGGCATCCGACACCACCTGGTTTGTGGCCACCAGCTGATTTGCCAGTTCGGCAGGTGATACCTTGGTCATAAGCGTATGATCGTAGGTATGGTTTGCCACCTCACAGCCCTGTGCCACCATCTGCTTTAACACATCCGGACTTTTGACAACCTGTTTTCCTACCATAAAGAAGGTCGCGCGTCCTCCGTTATCCTGCAGGCACTTTAAAATCCGCGGTGTGACCGTGGGGGACGGACCGTCATCGTAGGTCAATGCCACCATGGGGCGGGTAGGATCAATGTTTCCGGCATAAACCTCACCGCCGGTTTTCTTTACAACAGAAATACGTACACCGTCCACATGGAGCCCCACACCGACTGCACCGGCCTCCGCTCCGTCGCTTACCCAGTCTGTCCACTGAGAATCCTGAAGGACACTGTAAAGCACCTGGTAATACCGTCCAAGATCACCGGTCAGTTCCATGGCAATGCCCTCGAGCGGTGTGGTCCCTGCTGAATCTCCGGCCTCATTGCCATCCTCCGTCCAGTCCAGCCAGCCGGTGCCGCTTAAATTTACCTTATAGCGGATGGTGCCGCTCATGCCCTCCGGCTGACCGTTTAAGGTCGCCCGGATTGCTGTGATAAAGGAGCCGTTCGGAGCCATGCTGTAGGAGTTATCCGCAAAGAAATGGCTCCAGCCCACGTTATTCACGGCAATCCCGTAGATTGCTCCCATATCCGGCAGGGTTTCGCGATATTTTGCATCCTCCTCGGCAGCCTGGCTTTCTGCCTCTGCCTCGGCAATACTTTCGCTTTCCTGGATGGAGGAAGCCTCCGCAGCCGTCTTCTTTTCCTTCTGTTTCCGGACAAGACCGAAGATTGCTGACACAAATACATAGACCAGGACACCGATCACAAGAAGGCCGAGAAGCAGCATGCGCCTGCGGCGGCGCAGTTTTTTCATTTTCTGCGCCTTTCTTGCCCGCATCCTTCGATACTCCTGCTCAGAGAGCGGTCTTCCGTTTTTTCGCGGAGCATGCTGCGGCGCATTTGCTCCTGATGTTTTCGTAGAATTCCGGTTTGGGCTTCGGTTGTTTCTTCCATATGACTGACTCATATCATCACATACTTTCTATAAAACGATTGTAAGGTGAGAAATAAAGCACAAGGCGTGCAAGAAAATAACTGCTGTCGTTTTCCTGCACGCCCGAACTTTTTTGTTTATATCTGCGTTTTACTCTTCGCTGTCGTCGATATCCAGTACTTCGGTAGCCTCGTCGTTCATATCTTCATCCAGATCACCATCACCGGAGAGCATGATATCCTCATCCTCGTCCTCACCGAGCACCAGATCATCCTGCTCGTTCATGTCTGTATTGAGTTTGATGGAACGATAACGCTTCATACCGGTACCTGCCGGGATCAGCTTACCGATGATTACGTTTTCTTTCAGTCCGATCAGATGGTCAACCTTACCGTTGATAGCCGCCTCGGTCAGAACCTTGGTGGTCTCCTGGAAGGATGCTGCAGACAGGAAGGAATCGGTAGCCAGAGATGCCTTGGTGATACCAAGCATAACCTGCTTGCCCTCTGCCGGCTGCTTGCCCTCTGCGATCAGAGCCTCGTTCATCTCGTTGAAGTCCAAAACATCCATGGATACGCCCGGCAGCACATCGCTGTCGCCGCTCTCCTCGATGCGGATCTTCTTTAACATCTGACGAACGATCATCTCAACGTGCTTATCGTTGATTTCTACACCCTGCAGACGGTATACACGCTGTACTTCCTGGATCATGTAATCCTGTACGGCACGAACACCCTTGATCTTTAAGATATCATGCGGGTTTACGCTACCTTCGGTCAGCTCGTCACCGGCCTCGATCACCTGCTGATCCTGAACCTTGATTCTGGATCCGTACGGGATCAGATAGGTCTTGGAGTTGCCGGTCTCCGGATCGGTAACAACGATCTCACGTTTCTTCTTGGTGTCCTTCAGGGTTACAACACCGCCGAACTCGGTGATGATTGCAAGACCCTTCGGTTTACGTGCCTCGAACAGCTCCTCTACTCGAGGAAGACCCTGTGTGATATCTCCACCTGCTACACCGCCGGTATGGAAGGTACGCATGGTCAGCTGGGTACCAGGCTCACCGATGGACTGTGCTGCGATGATGCCGACTGCCTCACCAACCTGTACCGGCTGGCCGGTTGCCATGTTGGCACCGTAACATTTTGCACAGACACCGATGTGGGACTTACAGCTTAAGACGGTACGGATCTTCACGGTATCGCGGCCCATCTTATTTAATGCCTTCATAACAGCAGCTGCACGCTTCGGAGTACACATATGGTTTGCCTTAACAACAACCTCTCCGGTCTCCGGATCGGTGATGGTCTCAGCGATGTAACGGCCTGTGATACGCTCCTCCAGGCTCTCGATGGTCTCTTTGCCATCGGTGAATGCCTTGATCTCCATGAACGGGATATCCTTGCCTTCGCAGCAGTCTACCTCACGCACGATCAGATCCTGGGATACGTCTACCAGACGACGGGTAAGGTAACCGGAGTCTGCGGTACGCAGAGCGGTATCGGACATACCCTTTCGTGCACCATGAGCGGAGATGAAGTACTCCAGTACGTCAAGACCCTCTCGGAAGTTGGACTTGATCGGGAGCTCGATGGTGTGACCGGTTGTATCAGCCATAAGTCCTCGCATACCTGCCAGCTGCTTGATCTGCTTATCAGATCCTCGCGCACCGGAGTCAGCCATCATGAAGATGTTGTTGTACTTATGCAAACCGCCAAGCAGATCCTTGGTCAGCTGATCATCGGTGGTCTTCCAGGTTTCGATAACCTCTTTATAACGCTCTTCCTCTGTGATCAGACCACGGCGGAAGTTCTTTGCGATCAGGTCAACGGTTGCCTGAGCATCAGCCAGAAGCTTCGGCTTGGATGCCGGCACGGTCATATCTGCGATGGATACGGTCATGGCTGCTCTGGTGGAATACTTGTAACCGATTGCCTTGATATCATCCAGGGTAACAGCGGTCTGGGTAGCACCATGCACGTTGATGACCTTCTCCAGGATCTTCTTTAACTGTTTCTTTCCTACATGGAAATCAACCTCAAGAAGCAGGTCGTTTTCCGGAACACTTCTGTCAACAAAGCCCAGATCCTGCGGGATGATCTCATTGAAGATGAATCGTCCGAGCGTAGACTCTACGATTCCGGTCTTCTTGGTGCCATCCGGCATGTCCTTGGTGATTCTTACTTTGATGCGGGAGTGCAGGGTTACTGCAGCGTTCTCGTATGCAAGGATTGCCTCGTTAACGCTCTTAAAGATCATGCCCTCACCGGTTGCACCCGGACGCTCCTGAGTCAGATAGTAGATACCAAGTACCATATCCTGAGAAGGAACGGCCACCGGACCACCATCAGACGGCTTTAACAGGTTGTTCGGAGACAGCAGGAGGAAACGGCACTCTGCCTGTGCTTCCTGAGTCAGCGGAAGATGAACTGCCATCTGGTCTCCGTCGAAGTCTGCGTTGAACGCAGTACATACCAGCGGATGAAGCTTGATTGCCTTACCCTCAACCAGGATCGGCTCGAAGGCCTGGATACCAAGTCTGTGCAGGGTAGGTGCACGGTTTAACATAACCGGATGCTCCTTGATTACATCTCCAAGTACATCCCAAACCTCCGGCTGCAGACGCTCTACCATCTTCTTTGCGCTCTTAATGTTGTGAGCAGTTCCGTTCTGAACCAGCTCTTTCATAACGAACGGCTTGAACAGCTCAATGGCCATCTCCTTCGGCAGACCACACTGATAGATCTTCAGTTCCGGTCCAACGACGATAACGGAACGTCCGGAGTAGTCAACTCGCTTACCAAGCAGGTTCTGACGGAAACGTCCCTGCTTACCTTTCAGCATATCGGAAAGGGATTTCAAAGCACGGTTTCCTGGACCGGTTACCGGTCTGCCGCGTCTGCCGTTATCGATCAAGGCATCCACAGCCTCCTGCAGCATACGCTTCTCGTTGCGGACGATGATGTCCGGAGCACCAAGCTCAAGAAGACGCGCAAGACGGTTGTTGCGGTTGATGATTCTTCTGTACAGATCGTTTAAGTCAGAGGTTGCAAAACGTCCGCCGTCCAGCTGTACCATAGGACGGATATCCGGCGGGATGACCGGAATCACGGTCATGATCATCCACTCCGGTTTGTTTCCGGAGTTGCGGAATGCCTCTACAACTTCCAGTCTCTTGATGATTCTTGCACGTTTCTGGCCGCTGGATTCCTTTAACTCCTTTTTCAGAATCTCGGATTCCTTTTCCAGATCAATGCTCTGAAGAAGCTCGAGAACAGCCTCGGCACCCATTCCTACGCGGAAGTTGCCGTAGCCCCATTTCTCTACCTCTTCACGGTACTCCTTCTCAGAGAGAACCTGCTTGTACTGAAGGCTGGTCTGACCTGCATCCAGAACAATGTAGGATGCAAAGTACAGAACCTTCTCTAAGATTCTCGGAGAAATGTCAAGGATGAGACCCATACGGCTCGGGATACCCTTGAAGTACCAGATATGAGATACAGGAGCAGCCAGCTGGATGTGGCCGATACGCTCTCTGCGGACGCTGGACTTGGTTACCTCAACGCCACAGCGATC
Source organism: uncultured Selenomonadales bacterium (assembly GCA_963589345.1). Classification (GTDB taxonomy): domain Bacteria; phylum Bacillota; class Clostridia; order Lachnospirales; family Lachnospiraceae; genus Brotaphodocola. Next base: position 15,165 of record CAVALB010000029.1, read on the forward strand.
GCAGATCACGCCTTTGTATCTGATTTTTTTATATTTACCACAATGACACTCCCAGTCCTTGCTCGGTCCGAAGATGCGCTCACAGAACAGACCGTCGCGCTCCGGCTTTAAGGTACGGTAGTTGATGGTCTCCGGCTTTTTTACCTCGCCGTGTGACCACTCCAGGATCTTCTCCGGGGAAGCCAGGCCAATCTTGATGGCATCAAATGTCAATGGCTGATAAGTTTCATTTGTCTCAGGCATGAGCGTTACTCCCTTCTATTATTCTTCATCAAAGGAATCGTCGGTATAATCATCCGGTTCCTCGTCGAAATCTATACTGCTGTCATCGTCATTTTCGATGTCAACCAGCTCCTCACCCTTGAACTCCTGCTGCTGATAGCCGTAGTCGCCAAAGGATTCTTCACGGTTGTAGCGGCGGTCGCCCTCGATGATGGCGCGCAGATCTGTCTCAGCGCCGTCTACGTTCTCGCTGATCTCAACCTCGGTTCCGTCATCACGCAGTACGCTTACATCCAGGCCAAGGGACTGCAGCTCTTTTAACAGTACCTTGAAGGACTCCGGAATACCCGGCTCAGGGATGTTCTCGCCTTTGATGATGGCCTCGTAGGTCTTCACACGTCCGACAACATCATCGGACTTGACGGTCAGGATCTCCTGCAGGGTGTAGGATGCACCATATGCCTCCAGAGCCCAAACCTCCATCTCACCGAAACGCTGTCCGCCGAACTGTGCCTTACCACCCAGAGGCTGCTGGGTAACAAGGGAGTATGGGCCGGTGGAACGTGCATGGATCTTATCGTCAACCAGATGATGCAGCTTCAGATAATGCATGTGTCCGATGGTTACCGGGCTGTCGAAGTACTCACCGGTACGTCCGTCTCGCAGTCTTACCTTACCGTCGCGCTGAAGCGGAACGCCCTTCCACAGCTCACGATGCTCCAGATGGGAGCCGAGGTAATCCATTACCTCCGGTTTCAGGATATCTTTATATTTCTCTTCAAACTCCTCCCAGGAGGTGTTTACGTAATCATTTGCAATTTCCAAGGTATCCATGATGTCGGACTCGTTTGCGCCCTCGAATACCGGAGTGGAAATATTAAAGCCAAGAGCCTTACATGCAAGGCTTAAGTGCATCTCCAGGACCTGTCCGATGTTCATTCGGGAAGGTACGCCCAGAGGGTTTAACACGATGTCAAGCGGACGGCCGTTCGGTAAAAACGGCATATCCTCTACCGGAAGCACGCGGGAAACGACACCCTTGTTACCGTGACGTCCTGCCATCTTATCACCGACAGAAATCTTACGTTTCTGAGCGATATAGATGCGTACGCACTGATTTACACCCGGAGCCAGCTCATCACCGTTTTCTCTGGTAAATACCTTTGCATCAATGATGACACCGTAAGCACCGTGCGGTACTTTTAAGGAGGTATCTCTTACCTCTCTTGCCTTCTCACCGAAGATTGCACGTAAGAGTCTCTCCTCGGCAGTCAGCTCGGTCTCTCCCTTCGGAGTTACCTTACCTACCAGGATATCACCTGCACGAACCTCTGCACCGATGCGGATGATGCCTCTCTCATCGAGATCCTTTAATGCATCATCTCCGACACCCGGAACGTCGCGGGTAATCTCTTCCGGTCCAAGTTTGGTGTCACGGGACTCTGCCTCATACTCCTCGATGTGAACGGAGGTATAAACATCCTCCATGACCAGTCTCTCACTTAAGAGGACAGCATCCTCGTAGTTGTAACCTTCCCAGGTCATGAAACCGATCAGCGGGTTCTTACCAAGAGCGATCTCACCGTTGCTGGTGGACGGACCGTCTGCGATCACCTCGCCTGCTTCTACATGATCGTTCTTGTATACGAGCGGCTTCTGGTTGTAGCAGTTAGACTGGTTGCTTCTGGAGAACTTGATCAGGTGGTAAACATCCTTTGCACCGTTGTCATCTCTCTTGATGATGATCTCGTTGGAAGCGGAACGCTCTACCACACCGGCATGCTTTGCTACTACGCAGACACCGGAGTCAACTGCGGACTTGGCCTCGATACCGGTACCTACTGCAGGCGCCTCAGTTTTCAAAAGCGGAACGGCCTGACGCTGCATGTTGGATCCCATCAGCGCACGGTTTGCATCGTCGTTCTGAAGGAACGGGATCATGGATGTAGCTACGGAGAATACCATCTTCGGAGATACGTCCATCAGGTCGATGGCTTTCTTCTGGAACTCAGAAGTCTCCTCGCGGAAACGGCCGGCTACGTTATTGTTTACGAAATGGCCTTCCTCATCGAGAGGGGTGTTTGCCTGTGCGACAACGAAGTTATCCTCTTCGTCTGCGGTCAGGTATACAACCTCATCGGTTACACGCGGGTTAGCCGGATCGGATTTATCTACTACACGGTACGGAGCCTCGATAAAGCCGTACTCATTTACCTTTGCATAGGTTGCAAGGGAGTTGATCAGACCGATGTTCGGTCCCTCAGGAGTCTCGATCGGACACATGCGGCCGTAATGGGTGTAGTGTACATCTCGAACCTCGAATCCGGCACGGTCACGGGACAGACCGCCAGGTCCTAAGGCGGAGAGACGTCTCTTATGGGTCAGCTCAGACAGCGGGTTGTTCTGATCCATGAACTGGGACAGCTGGGAGCTTCCGAAGAACTCCTTCACAGCTGCGGTAACCGGTTTGATGTTGATCAGAGACTGCGGAGTGATGCCGTCCATATCCTGGGTGGTCATACGCTCTCTTACCACACGCTCCATACGGGACAGACCGATGCGGTACTGGTTCTGCAACAGCTCACCGACTGCACGGATACGACGGTTACCCAGATGGTCGATGTCGTCTGAAGTACCGATGCCGCCCTCTAAATGCATGTTGTAGTTGATGGAAGCGATGATATCTTCCTTTGTAATGTGCTTCGGAATCAGCTCGGTAAGGTTCTTGCGAACGAGCTTCTTTAACTCTTCCTGATCACCGTTAGCCTCCTCCAGGAGGGTTTTCAGAACCGGATAGTAAACCATTTCGGTAACACCGGCCTCGCTCGGATCGAAGTCTGCGTAAGCAGCCAGGTCAACCATGAGGTTGGAGAGTACCTTGTAGTTTCTCTCCTCGGTCTGGATCATCACATACGGAACTGCTGCGTTCTGCAGGGTGATTGCCAGCTCCTTGTCGATCTTGGTGCCGGCCTCTGCCAGGATCTCTCCGGTGGTCTCATCTACCACATCCTCAGCCAGGATCTGACCCTTGATGCGGTTTTTGAAGTGAAGCTTTTTGTTGAATTTATATCTGCCGACTTTGGCCAGGTCATAACGACGCGGGTCAAAGAACATGCTGTTTAACAGGCTTTCTGCACTATCAACGGATAACGGCTCGCCCGGACGGATTTTGCGGTAGAGTTCTAACAGACCATCCTGATAGCTCTCTGCAGTATCTTTTCCGAAGCTTGCCAGCAGTTTCGGCTCCTCACCGAACAGGTCAATGATCTCCGCATTGGTGCCATAACCCAGTGCACGCACCAGTACGGTTACCGGAACCTTACGGGTACGGTCTACACGAACATAGAAGATATCATTGGAGTCGGTCTCATACTCCAGCCATGCGCCACGGTTCGGGATCACGGTACAGGTATACAGCTCTTTACCGATCTTGTCGTGTCCGATTCCGTAGTAGATACCCGGAGAACGTACCAGCTGGCTTACGATAACTCGTTCTGCGCCGTTGATCACGAATGAGCCGGTATCAGTCATGAGCGGAAGGTCTCCCATAAAGATCTCGTGCTCGTTGATTTCTTCTTTGTCCTTATTGTAAAGTCTTACCTTTACCTTTAAAGGTGCAGCGTAAGTTGCGTCGCGTTCTTTGCATTCTTCGATGTTGTATTTGGCTTCATCCTTACATAATGTAAAATCAACGAATTCGAGGCTTAAATGCCCAGCGAAATCGGAGATTGGGGAGATATCTTCAAATACTTCCTTTAATCCTTCATCGAGGAACCACTGATAGGAGTCTTTCTGAATCTCAATCAGGTTTGGCATCTCAAGAACTTCTTTCTGTCTTGAGTAGCTCATTCTAACGCTCTTTCCCGATGTTACCGGGCGCATTCTGCTTTTCTCCATTGACGTTTCACCCCTGTTTTCTAATCAAATTTCAGGCATATTTTTGGGCGCAAAAAGCCCAGAATGCCACAATAGTGCACACTCCATAATATCATAGCTCTGTCAAGGTGTCAAGTTTTTCCTTGCTTTTTTTTCTAAAAAATGCTATACTTTTTGTACAGGTTTGTCCTGTTACACAAAAGAACCTAATGGAGGTATGCCCCATGCAGACAGTATTAAACGTTTTGCTGGTAATTCTGGTGATCGCAGTGATCGCTCTTGCGGTTCTGTACTTCTTAGGAAGAAAGCTCGAAAAACGTCAGGTTGAGCAGCAGCAGCTTCTGGAAATGTCCAAGCAGACAGTTTCCATGCTCATCATCGACAAAAAGAAAATGAAGATCAAGGATTCCGGTCTTCCGAAAATGGTCTATGAGCAGACTCCAAAGTACATGCGCTGGGCAAAGGTTCCGGTTGTAAAGGCGAAGGTAGGTCCAAAGGTTATGACTCTGATGGCCGACGAACGTGTATTTGCATCACTCCCGGTTAAGACCGAGGCAAAAGTGGTCGTAAGCGGTCTTTACATCACCGAGATCAAGAGTGTCCGCGGCGGATCCATCCCGCAGGCACCGAAGAAAAAAGGTTTCTTTGCAAGATTTAAAAAGTAATTTCGATCTTAGCGAAAAAGATGAGGCAGACGATTTTGTTCGTCTGCCTCATCTTTTTCGTTTTTTATTGCGAAAGCTCCAATTTTGCACAGCTTTTGGAGGTTACATCGAGCACGATGCGGCACTCCGACAGATGATCGTAATTTATATCGAGGGAATACTCCACCTCCACTCTCAGATGATCCTCCTCTTCAGAAAAATCAATCCTTTTGGTGGTCATTTCCACAAACATCTCTCCCATCGGGGTAGCATAATGCGTCTGGCTCTTTTTATCTGTCTCAAACACCATATTTGCAGAGACCGGACCGGTCTTTCTGATCTCAAGCTTCGTTGGGGTCAGCTTCATGGTATTGCGGATCGTTCCCTCCATACCTTCCACCACTTCCTCATAGATCAGATAATGCTTCTCATTTTTCAAGAAGTAATCCCCTGCGGTGATCACCTCCACCTCGCCTTCCTCCCCGTCGATCGACTGGAGGCCGCTTAAGCGGATCAGTACATCTCTTGTCATCGCTTATTCCTTCTCCTGTGTCTTCTCTTTCTTTTATTAGTACTCTTCTATATTGATCCTTCTCGTTTCTTTTACGTCCTCGGGTAGGATGGCACTGGCAAAATCCGTAAATTTTTCTGCCTGGTCACTGACATAGAACTGATACTTTTCTCCAGAAAAAGCTGCGGATGAGTCACGGCTCATGCCTCGCTCTGCCAGCAGCCCCCGCAGTTCGATGGCCGTCTCATAAGCAGGATTGACCAGAGTGACATCCTCTCCCATCAGGCGGCGCATGGTGGACCGAAGAAGCGGATAATGGGTACAGCCAAGCACTAAGGTATCAATGTACTTTTCCTTTAATACGCTTAGGTATCGGGATGCGATCTCGTCTGTCACCGGATCGTGAAGCCAGCCCTCTTCCACCAGAGGCACAAACAGCGGGCAGGATTTCCCGAACACCTGGATCCCCGGCTTCATCCTCTTCATGACCTCGGTGTAGGTTCCGCTCCCGATGGTCGCCTCCGTTCCAATCACGCCGATGCGGCCGTTTCTTGTGGACTCCACGGCTGTCTTTGCACCGGCATTGATCACACCGATGATCGGGATGTCCGACTCGGCTGCCACCGTGTCCAGGGTCAGCGCTGTTGCCGTGTTGCAGGCGATCACGATGGCCTTTACCTCCTTTGTCCGAAGAAAGCGGATGATCTGACGGGAATAACGCAGGATGGTGTCCTTCGATTTGCTTCCGTAGGGCACCCTTGCGGTATCTCCGAAATAAATGATCCGCTCATCCGGCAGCTGCCTCATGATCTCCCTTGCCACCGTCAGTCCTCCGACACCGGAATCAAATACGCCGACCGGCGCGTTTCTGTCGATCATGGCTCTTACCTCTCAAATGCCAGGCCAATCAGACGGTCCACCAGCTCCGGCTTTGGAAGGCCTGCTGCCTCCCAGAGCATTGGATACATGCTGATGGCGGTAAAGCCCGGCATAGTGTTGATCTCATTGAAGATTACCTCACCATCGTTTGTGACAAAGAAGTCTACACGGGACAGGCCATAGCCGTCTACGGCGTTAAAGATCTTTGCGGCCGCCTCGCGCACACGCTCTGCGGAGTCTCCCGGAAGCTCTGGCCCGATGACAGTGCGGGACTCTGCATTGTTGTACTTTGCGTCAAAATCATAAAACTCGGCTGCTGCCAAAATCTCGCCGACACCGGAAGCCTTCACCGGCTTAGAACCGCCGCCAAGGACCGCACACTCTACCTCATGTCCTACGATGGTCTCTTCCACCAGGATCTTGCGGTCATGCTTTGCCGCCTCTTTTAAAGCCTCAATCAGCTGCGCGCGGTTTTCGGCTTTGCTCACCCCGCGGGAGGAGCCTGCGTTGGACGGCTTTACAAAAACCGGATAGGAGAAGCGGTTCTCCACATCTGCCACCGTGGCATCCATATCCTTTTCCATCCTCCAGCGCATGACCGGAACATAAGCAGCCTGGCGAATCCCAAGGTCATCTACGACGATTTTGGTATACAGCTTGTCCATGGAAACCGCAGAGGCCAAAACGCCGCAGCCCACATAGGGGATCTTTGCTAGCTCAAAAAGGCCCTGAACCGTACCGTCTTCACCGTAAAGGCCGTGCAGCACCGGAAAGGCTGCATCGATCTTTTCTTCTCTTGTCACACCGTTTTCCGTGATGAGTGCGCATTTTTTTGTTGCATCTGGGGAGATGACCACTTCCTTCGTGCTTTCTCTCCAGGCTCCGGAACGGATCTCCTCCACGCTTTCTGCCTTGACCCAGTGTCCCTCCTCGGTAATGCCGATGAAGAGCAGGTCATATTTATCTTTATTGATCAGATCAATCACATTGGCTGCGGACACACAGGATACCACATGCTCCGACGACTGTCCGCCAAACAGGACTGCGATCTTCTTTTTGCTCATAAATGCTTTCCTCTCTTAATAAATATGATGTTGGGGGCAAAAGGTGTTTTGACCCCGGTGATACCGAATTGCTGCGTGCTTTGCACTCTCGCAAATATCTGGTTCATTATAACATATGTGTCAAGGTAGATTCCACTATAAAAAGAAGTGTGCTTTCGCACACTTCTTAAGGTTATGGCAACTGTTCGTTATTCCACCGTGGCGAGGCCCTGCACGCCCCAGTTATAGGTTTCGATCGCAAGTCTGAGTGCTGTATCAGCGCTCTCATAGGCACTTTTTGCCTGATAATAGGAAATTTCTGTTCCGATGTAATCCGACTCGCCAAGCAGTCCCATCTGATACATCCTTGTATACTTATCATGGGTCTTTTGGGCTGCCTGATAACCGGCCTTTGCGCCCTCGAAGGCTTCTTTTTGTGTATACACATCGTTGTAGAGACGTTTCATCTCAATGGTCAGCTTCTCTTCTCCCTCTTCGATCACGCCAAGACGGCTCTGAATGCCGGCATTGCTGCTTCCCTTTTCCGAGGTTCGCTGACTGATCAGGGTGGTATTGTTGCCGATGGCCTTTTTTGTATCCTCCTCCAGGTTCATCTGATCGATCAGGGTCAGATCGACCTCCGGGATGGGTGCTAACTCCGGTGAAGCATCGGCTGCCCAGCCGGTCAGGGTGCAAAGGTTCGGCTTTAACTGCAAAAGGCCGCCGTCTAAGGAAGCCACCGAGCTGGCCGCAGAAAGCTGGTTGGTTTTTGCAGTCAGCACCTCCTGTTCCGTTGCCATACCGAGTCCCTGCTTATTGACTGCGATCTGATACTGCTTTGCATAAAGCTCCTGCAGCTTTTTTAAGGTTTCACGCTGTTTTAACAGAGAATCATAAGTAATCATCAGGGACTGAGCCGCCTTTGTGATCTGCTTTTCGCCCTTCTGGATGCCGGCCACGGTCTTCTGACTGTAAAGATCGGTGCTGCGAAGACCCGAGGCTACCTTGCCAAGAATGATCTCCTGCATGGTATAATTGCCGTAATTCATCATATTGCCCTGATCCTTGGCATCCTCCTTTAAGCGTTTCATGTTACCGCTTAGGCTGTCGAGCTCCTGGATATTGCGGTCGAGTTTTTCCTTCGTATCGCGCAGGTTTTTCCAGATCTCCGAAATACTGCTGTTATAGACATGCACCAGATCCGGGATCTCGTCGTATTCCAGCACATTGTCCTGAAGCTTTGCCCAGGTAGCTGCATCGTAGGTGTCCTCCGGATTGCCGGTGACCGGGGCATAGGCAGCGTAAGCCCTCCCCGGTACGGCCGCAAAAAACAGGGTGGCAGCAAGCACGGCTGCTTTCATGCCTTTAAAATCCGCCTTCCGGCTGCAAGTTTTTCTCATGTTCTTCACCGCCTTATGATGCATTTGCCAGTCCGTTCAGTACCCAGTCATAGGACTGGATTGCCTGGAGCAGGTTGTACTTTGCAGTCTGAGCCTGGATCACGGCAGAATCATATGCATATTTCTGATTCAGGTAATCGAGTCTTCCGATCATGCCAAGCTGATACTGGCGCTCCGTTGTCTGCATATTTTTTTCCGACAATGCTGCCTGAGCCTCCTTAAGCTCCATGGAAGCCTTCGCCGCCAGCACGTTCTGATAGCTGGCCGTCACGGAAGCGCCGATGCTCTGGGTATCCTCCCGGATGGTTTTCTCCAGGGTCTCCTTGGTCTCATCGCTCTTTGCATTTTCAAGCTTCCGCTTGTTCACCTTCATGGTATAGCTGTTTTCCACGGCCTGCTCCTTATCCTTAGCAGGATCCATAGAAGAGATCCGGTTTAAGTCCGGCTCCGGCAAAGCTCCGACTGTCGGTCTGTCATCATGCTTCCAGCCCAGGGCAACAAAAAGTTTTTCCTGGTTGTTTTCAATGGTATTCTGATCATCCAGGATGGCCTTGTTGGCGTTTCGCAAATTTTCCTCCGCCGTCAGCACATCCACATCGGTGGCCATGCCAAGGCTTTTCTGGGTCTGCACGCTCTGATAGGTTTCGTTTAACAATTCCTGATTTTTCTGATCCAGCTCAAGCTGAAGCTTGTTTACATAATATGCAATCATCTGCTGCTGTGCATTCGAGGTCAGCATAGCCTCAGCAGAAGCATAATTATAGTAGTAAGTCATATAATCATCGACTGCCTCGTCTGCAGATTTTCTCCAGTTATCGATCTGCATTTCACTGGTGACGATCGAGGTCATCACAGTGGCATAGGAGGTATCCTCCACATCCGGATAGCTGAGGCTTGCCTCCAGATCGTCTGCCAGCTCTCGGTAACGGTCTGCCCATTCGTCATTGGTTTCGCCGTAATCCTTGCGAAACTTGCTTAAGTCAATAGCATTTTTCTGAACAGTCGCATTGTATTCATGGATCAGGTCTGCAATCTCGTCGTACTCAATCGTGTTGTCCTGAAGCTTTGCCCACTCCTCAGTGCTGCGGGCAAACTCCGGACTGGCGGCAAACGCCGCACACGGCGCTGCCGTCATCAGTACTCCGGCCAGTCCCAGAGTCCATGCCTGTTTCAATCGTTTCATTTCATATCCTCCTAGACATCCGACGGATCAATCGTAATGGGGCTCCGGTTTCTTTTTCGGGCTCATGACTTCGTAATAGATCGGCAGCATCAACAGTGCCAGGATCGTGGAAGCCACCAGACCGCCCACATCTACCAGTGCCAGACCCTGCATGCTCTCACCGCTGTCGCCGTAGGCTAAAGCCATCGGCACCATGGATACGACGGTTGTCAGGGTTGTCATTAAGATCGGGCGCAGACGGGTCGCTCCGGCCTCGATCAGGGCGGTATCGCGGTCCATCTCACTGCGGTACTGGTTTACGGTATCCACATAGAGGATACCATTGTTTACAACCGTACCGATTAACATCAGGAAACCAAGCAGGGATACCATGCTGATCGGGCTGTCGGCTAAGAACAAGAGGCCAAAGGAACCGATCAGGGAGAACGGGATCGTGGTCATGACCATCAGAGAGAACTTTAAGGATTCAAACTGAGCCGCCATAACGACAAAGATCAGGAATACTGCCGTCAAAATCGCTCCACCGAGGTTTGCAAACTCCTCTGCCATCATCTCGTTCTGGGTGTTGCTGGCGCGGGTGATGGTCGGTGTCAGATATTTGGAAACCACCTCATTGTAAAGCTTCTTCTCAAGTGCAGAAATCTGTCGCGCATCATCGGTAGCCACATCTCCGTTAATGGTCACCCGGTACTGCTTGTTCTGACGCACAATGGTACTCGGGCTGTCCTGGAATACGATATCAGCCACATCCGCCAACGCCACGGAACCTCCTGTGTTCGTTGTCAGGACAATGCCCTTTAACTTGTCAATCGTATCGTATTCATCCTTCGGATACTCGACCTTAACGCTGATCTCCTCTCCGTCCACATCAAGGGTGGTTGCTTCTTTGCCACCTAACATGTTGCTGACCGTGCTCGCGATCTGAAGCGGGGTGATGTTTTCGGCATTTGCCTTCATGGCATCAATATTTAACTTAACGACCGGAGCCGCATTTTCCAGAGAGCTGTGCACCTTGGAAACCTCCGGGCGGGCAAGAAGAGCATCTACGATCTCATCCGATGCTTCCTTTAACTCATCATACTGCGTACTCTGTAAAATAAACTCCACTCCGCTTGTAGAAGACATCATAGAGGAAGAGGAAGCTGCCTCCATAGAGATATTGGCTCCTGTCACCTGGTTTAAGAGCGGCTTCCACTCCTTCATCACCACATCCGTATCGCGCTTGCGGTCATCCTTCAAATAAGCCGTCAGGCTGGCTCCGCTGCCGGTGGAGGCCGAAAGGCCGCTTCCGCCGGAGGTCAGCATGTAGGAATCGAGATCCTCATCCTGCTTGATGATAGCCTCCACCTGCTTGTAGATCCTATCCGTCTCCTCCACGGTAAGACCCGGTCTGGTCTCGATCGTCATGGAAATGGTTCCGGTATCATCGGAAACCATCAGCTCCATACGAAGCTGAGAGGCCAGGAAGAAGGAAAACAAAAGCAGTGCAATGGAGGTGAAAATAACTGTTTTTTTCTTCGGAAGCAGCACCTTCATAATGCTGCGGTAGCCATCCTGCATCGCGCGGACAAGGCCTCCCACCGGAGAATTTTCCTTCTCCTGCGGACGGTAAAAGCAGTAACAAAGCGGAACAATAGTCATCGCACTGATCAAAGATGCCACCATACAGAATACAATGGTAAAGCCCAGGGGCTTAAACATCTGTCCGGTAAGACCCTTCAAGAGTGCCAACGGAAGGAATACTACGCAGGTCGTTGCCGTACCGCCGATGATGGACTGTAAGACAATGCTACTTCCTTCAAGGGCTGCATCCCGGTACCCCACAATACCTTTTCCCTTTGTGGAACGGAAACAGCTTTCCAGGACAACGATGGAGTTATCTACCATCATGCCGACACCGAGCACCAGACTCGACATGGTAACCACGTTTAAGGAAAAGCCCATGGCACTCATCAGGATCAAGGCCGCCAAAATGGAGATCGGGATGGAGGTACCGACGATCAGCGATGCCTTGATCTCACCAAAGAAGAGGAAGATGATCACCATGGAAATGACAACCGCCATCACCATGGTCTGCATAACACTCTTTAAAGAGGAAGTAATATCGTCGCTGGTATCATTAACCGTGATGATCTCCAGGTTTTCGTCGGCATCCATCAAGGTCTTGATGGTCTTGTTTACGGATTTGGATACATCCACGGCGGAAGCGCTCTGCTGCTTTTTAATGCCGACCGAGATGGTGTCCTCACCATTATAGCGCGCGATTCCGGAGGCATCCTCCTTGGCCTGCGTCACATTGGCAATATCAGAAAGATAGATCACATTGCCGCTTCCTAAGGTAATCGGAATGGTCTTTAACAGTTCCTGGGTATCGTACTCGGTTCCGGCACTGACGGAGAGCTGCTGGCCGCCCACGATAGTATCGCCTGCCGGGTAAGTAAAGTCGGCACTTCCGATGGAGCTTGCCACGGAAGCTAAGGTCAGGTGGTACTGCTCAAGCTTCTCCGGGATCAGCTCCACCTTGATGTATTCCTCCTGACCGCCGCTGATGCTGACGTCGGTAACGGTCGTGATCTTTTCAAATTCCGGCACGATCTTGTTGTTTACATAGTTGTAAAGATCCGACTGCGCCGGGTTGTTGACAGCCAGGGTCATGGTATCCATCTCGTCGATGTTCATCTCCATGATCACCGGGGTATTACAGTCATCCGGAAGCTCACTGCTGATGGAGTCAACCTTCTTCTTTAAGTCATCATAGGCTTCATCAATGTCTTTTCCATAATCATACTGAATGATAACGAGTGACACGTTCTCCATGGAACGGGACTGGATCGTATCGACACCGCTTAAGGAACCGATGCTGTCCTCGATTTCCGTGGTAACCAGGTCGTTGACATCCTCAGGGCTTGCCCCCTGGTAAATGGTATACATGATCAAAACCGGCATCTCCATGGTCGGCATCAGCTCCAGCTTGGAGCCGAGCACGGACTGGAGACCAAATACAATCAGGCACAGGATTGCCATCAGGACGGTGACCGGTCGTTTCAGGACTGCTTTTGTTAATCCCACTGTTTGTCTCCTCCTTTTGCTTACTGATTGCCGGACTGTGCTGCGCTGCCATCATCTGGCGCATCGCTGTTATCTGCTGCATCCGTGCTTCCTGCTTCCGCACCACTGCCATCTGCTGCGTCCGTGTTTCCTGCCGCATCGGCATTTTCCTCGGTGATCTGCACCTTGGAGCCTTCATAAAGCTCGGAGCTCCAGGTTGTGATCACCTCGTCCGAAGCGTTTAAGCCGGAACGGATCTCGGCCTTTTTGGCATCATAAATTCCCACCTCGACCGGCACGCGGTGTACCGTGCCCTCCTCGCTGGTGTAGACATAGGCGTCACCGCCGGAATAGTAAACGGCATCCACCGGAACGGTCAGCACATTTTCTGCGCGATCCGATACAACAGAAAGCTTTACTGCAGAGCCGGTCGGAAGTGCATCTCCGTTATCCACGGAAGCCTTGATTTTAAAGAGACCGGTGGAATCATCAACCATGCTGCTGACTTCATTGATGGTACCCTGATACTCAGAACCATCCTTGTCCACCGTGATCCCGTCGCCCACATGGAGCTGACCTACAATCTTTTCCGGAACTGAGAAGGTGATGGATTTGCTGCCCTCACCGGAGATCACAGCCAAAAGTACCTGGGAGGCTACGTTGTCGTGCACCTCGATGTCACAGCTTTCTACCTTTCCGGAGATTGGTGCTGTCACATTGGCAAATTCCACCTGGTAATCGTAATTCAGTTTTGCAGAATCATAATTGATCTGCGCATTTTTCGCCTGAGTCTGCGCCTGCTCAAAAGCAACGCTTGCAATGTCGCCTGCCGCAAACAGCGCCTGCTGTCTGGCAAGGTTCGTGTTGGCATCGCTTAAGGACTGCTGTGCTGCCTCCATCTGAAGACGGGCGGCATCCACCTGCTTGGTATCGATCTTGCAGATCATCTGTCCCTCCGTCACCATATCACCGGCCTTCACGAATACATCCGTGATCTCACCGGCTGCCTTCGGATAGATGTAAACCACTTCCGATGGCTCTACCTTACCCACCAGACTGCGGTACAGCTCAATGCTTCCCAGCTGCGGATTCTCCGCATTCACCACCGGGATCAGAGTTTCTTCCGTGGTCACCTGATTTCGTTTTACCACAATACCTGCCACAGCCGCTATCACCAGAACAACGGCTGCTCCTGCAATGACTGCCTTTTTCTTCATAACATTCTCCTCTTAATCCTTTTTATTCTTCCTTTAAAACTCCGTGCTTCAGCAGCTGAAGCGAAGCAAGATACCGCTTTTTTATCTGATCAAACTGTTCCGGATTCTGATAATAGGAACGGATCGCCAAAAGCAGCGAAACCAGACCCAACTGAACAAGCGGTTCCATCTCCTCCTCTGTTTTGATGGATAAAGCCCTCAGGTCAATCCGCTCATAAAACCACCGAATCGGGTTTTCCTCGGGTTTTAACTCCTGAAGCGATGGCGTACAGCCAAGCTCAAAGCCAAATGCCCGCGCATTCTCCTGATAGGAAAACACATTTCGCACCAGCTTGACCATCTCACCGGACTCTGTCAGCTGACGGATGGTAAACTCAAACAGCCATTCCAGCAAGCCGAAAAAATCACCCTGATTACGTTTTAGCTCCTCCTCGCAGCACTCCCTTAGTTCCCTGGAATTCTCCTCAAAAATATACCGGACCACGTCCTGCTTATCCTCAAAATACGTATAAAAGCTGCCGCGTGAAATATCCGCATTCTGGATGATCTGATTGATCGAAGCCTTATCAAAGGGCACGCGGGCAAACTCCTTGATCGCCGCTTCACGAATGGTCTGTTTCTTTGCTTCCGGAAGCCGGTAAAATCGTTCCGTTGGCATACCGTCTCCTCCTTTCCCTCTGAACCTTATATTGTACTCTCGGAGTTTCTTCTGCTCCTGTCTTTGCGACTGCCGAAGAGATCCCGAGAGTGCATTTATTTCACCATACAGGTTCGTTTCATGACACATTGTCACTTTTCAGTGTGACAATATGTCATATTATAATGACAACCTGTCATGTTTGTCAAGATACTTCTCGCAGGCATTTTATTTCTTTACACTTTTCTAACATATGCAGTGTGATACTTTTTCTCATTTTGCTGTTACAATTTAAAATAATGTAACTGCTATAAATGAGCAAGTTCGTGATTTTGCATAAAAAGAGAGACATCTTGATTCGCG
>CAVALB010000030.1:0-29859 GCA_963589345.1 uncultured Selenomonadales bacterium
TCAAGCAATTCCCGATAACGCTGTCTCTCATCCATATCCTGTCTCATCCTGTCCTGAGAGTCCCGGCCGTGATCTGCGTTTTGCACGGAAGGGAAAGGATAAGTATCAGTCTCACTAAAATCAGTATTATTTATCTCAGTATTATTACTCTGTGATTTTCGGGATTCTGGATTCGTGATTTTCACTGTTCCTGAATCGTGATTTTCACGACTCTTGATTCGTGATTCCTGCGTTCCGTCAGGACTGCCCACAGGGTTATCCACAAAGTTTTTGACATAGATGAGATTGGGCTTTCCAAGTCCCTGTCGCTTTCTCTCAATGAGACCGGCTTTATTTTCCAGCTCGCTTAGCAGCTTCGTTGCTTTCTGGTCAGCACAGCCGATGGCGTCCATAACCTCATCCAGCGTGAAGATGATGAAGACGCGGTTATCCTCATCCAGCCAGCCGTTTCTCTGGCTCAGGCTCATGCGGTCAAGCAAGATGCCGTAAAGGATTTTTGCCTCTGCCGAAATAGGCTTGAAGCGTTCCTCCGTGAACAGCGCCTTGGGAATGCGGTAGAAGGTAAACAGGTCTGCCTGCGCACCATAGAAATAATCAAGCGTCATTTGGCACACCTCCTTACGGAGCGAAGAATCTCCTGCGTGCACCAGCCGATGCAAGGGCCGTATGTCCTGTATGGGCATCCGTCGCACTCACTCCTGTTCTTTTTCTTTTCAGGCTGTGTGTAGAAACAATTCGGCAGCAAGCAGCCGCTCTTCTTCTCGTAGTAATAACAGCAGCGGCAGTCCTTAGGCTTGCCGTCCGCGAATGTATCGATCATGGCATTTTATCCTCCTAAAAATGGGTACAAAAAAACGCCAGTACATCCTCAAGTTGAGAATGAGCTGACGCTCAAATATTGGTTACAATATGCAGATATAAGAAAACCACCAGAGCCGTTTTTATTGATACTCTGGTGGTAAGTTCATCTTTGTGGAATGACTTCCTATATAGTTTTCAAAATTTGGTGGTAAGTTGGTGGTAAATTCGTAAGTTTCGTGACTTCCGAAAGTCCGCAAACCCGCATAAATACTGGCTTTTTTGAATCCTTACTTATCCAAACTCTTCATCGTCGGGAACAACAGCACATCCCTGATCGCCGGGCTGTTGGTAAACAGCATCACCAGTCTATCGATACCATATCCAATTCCGCCTGTCGGAGGCATACCTATTTCCAATGCATTCATGAAATCTTCATCGGTGGTGTTTGCTTCTTCATCACCTGCGGCCAATGCTGCTTCCTGTGCTTTGAAACGTTCTCTCTGGTCGATCGGATCGTTTAACTCGGAGTATGCGTTACACATCTCGCGGCCGTAAATGTACATTTCAAAACGTTCTACATACTCTGGCTTATCCGGTTTTCTCTTGGTAAGCGGAGAAATCTCTACCGGATGATCCATGATAAAGGTCGGCTGGATCAGGTTTTCTTCTACGAACTCTTCGAAGAAGAGATTGATGATGTCACCGCGAACATGGCGATCCTCATAGGATACACCCTTCTCGTCTGCGAGTTTCTTTGCTTCCTCCGTGGTCTTGATTTCTTCGAAGTCAATACCGGTATATTTCTTGATGGCATCGACCATGGTCAGGCGCTCAAACGGCTTTCCTAAGTCGATCTCCACCTCTGCGTACGGAATGGTTGTGGTGCCCAGTACTTCCGTGGCAATGTGGCGGAACATGTTCTCGGTCAGATCCATCATGCCGTGGTAATCGGTGTATGCCTGGTACAGCTCCATCAGGGTGAATTCCGGATTATGACGGGTATCGAGTCCCTCGTTACGGAATACACGGCCAATCTCGTATACACGCTCCATGCCACCTACGATCAGTCTCTTTAAATACAGCTCCAGGGAAATACGAAGCTTGACATCCTCATCCAGTGCATTGTAATGGGTCTCAAACGGTCTGGCAGCAGCACCGCCTGCATTTGCAACCAGCATCGGAGTCTCTACCTCTAAGAAACCCTGTCCGTCTAAGTAGCGGCGGATGCAGCTGATGATGCGGGAACGCATTACGAAGGTTTTCTTTACGTCCTCGTTCATGATCAGGTCGGTGTAGCGCTGACGGTAGCGTGCATCGGTATTGGTCAGGCCGTGGTACTTCTCCGGGAGGATCTGCAGACTCTTGGACAGCATGATCAGGGATGTTGCATGGATTGAGATCTCGCCCATCTTGGTGGTGAACACAATACCCTTGACACCGACAATATCACCGATGTCCATACGTTTGAAATCTTTGTATGCTTCCTCTCCCAGGTCATCACGTGCAACGTAGCACTGGATATTGCCTTTCAGATCCTGAATGTTGCAGAAGGAGGCTTTTCCCATCACACGCTTGGACATCATACGTCCTGCAATGGATACCTCTTTTCCTTCATAATCTGCATAATTTTCTTTTACGTCTGCACTGTGTGCCGTTACGTCATATTTGGTGATCTGGAAAGGATCCTTGCCTGCTGCCTGAAGCTCTGCCAGCTTTTCGCGGCGAACTTTCAGAAGCTGGTTTAAGTCCGGCTCCTTTGTATTCTGCTGCTTTGCGTTCTGCTGCTCTGCCATCTTTCCCCTTACTCCTTCATTTGTCTTCTATTGATACTTTTTCGGTCTCTTATGATACTCTCTGGATTTCCAGAACCTTGTACTGAAGTACACCGGCCTGGGTCTCTACGTCTACGACATCTCCCACGCTCTTGCCAATCAGGGCTGCGCCTACCGGAGACTCATTGGAAATCTTGTTCTGCAGGCTGTTTGCTTCGGTAGAACCAACGATACGGAATTCCATTTCCTCATCAAAGTCTACATCATATACCTTTACCTGGCAGCCGACGCTTACCTTATCGAGATCGATCTCATCCTCATCTACAACCTCTGCGTTCTTTAAAAGCTTTTCCAGCTCTTCAATACGAAGCTCAATATCTCTCTGCTCATCCTTTGCTGCATCGTACTCAGCATTCTCGGACAGATCCCCCTGCTCACGAGCTTCTTTTATTTTCTGTGCGATCTCCTGTCTGCGGTTGATCTTTAAATCCTGCAGCTCGTCCTCGTATTTTTTTAATCCTGCATAGGTTAAAATATGCTTCTTGCTATCTGCCATAACACTCATTTCCTTCCTTTATTTAGACTGCCTGCATACCGCGATGCACCGCAGTTATATACATTTTTCCTTGACCCTGTGGTCATACATTCTGAATATTATACTTGAAAGAATTTTCCTTGTCAAGCGCTGCCTGCTAACAGTTCAGCATTCCGTGCCGTTTCAAAAGAGCTTCCAGTTCTTCCTCTGTTTCCAACAGGTTGCATTCTCTTCGGATCGAGGCGGAATGCGGAAGTCCGGCGGTATACCAGGCGATATGCTTGCGCATTTCCTTCATTCCGATATACTCCCCCTTGATGGCCACATGCATCCTGGTATGGCTAAGGATCATCTCGCCTACCTCGCAAGGTCCGGGAGGCGGCAGCACCTCTCCTGTTTCCAGATAATGCCGGATCCGTCCAAAGATCCAGGGATTTCCTCTGGCTCCCCGTCCGATCATCAGGCCGTCACAGCCGGTTTCATCCAACATCCGTTTTGCATCCTCCGGAGCAAAGATATCTCCGTTTCCGATCACCGGGATTTTCACAGCTTCCTTGACCTGACGGATGATCTCCCAGTCTGCTTTTCCGGAATAATACTGTTCTCTCGTCCGCCCATGTACGGCCACGGCGGAAACTCCGCAGCTTTCTGCGATTTTCGCGATTTCCACTGCATTGACATGATCATCATCGAAGCCCTTGCGGAATTTGACCGTAACCGGCTTGTGAACCTTCCGCACCAGGGCAGATAAAAGCTCCTCCACCAGTTTTGGATTTTTCATCAGGGCGGAGCCTTCGCCGTTTCCGACGATCTTCGGCACAGGGCAGCCCATATTCAGATCGATGATGTCGTAGGGACCATCCTCGACCTGATGTGCAATGTCACTGACGATTTCCGGGTCGGAGCCAAACAGCTGTAAGGAAACCGGCCGCTCCCCTTCTCCGATCGCCATCAGGTCCTTCGTGTTACGGTTTTTATATAGGATTGCCTTGGCGCTTACCATCTCTGTGACCAAAAGCCCGCATCCCTGTTCTCTGCAGAGGCGGCGAAACGTCATATCGGTCACACCGGCCATAGGAGCCAGAATCAGGTTGTTGTCCAGTTCTACATTTCCGATCCGAAGCTTCATTCTTCTGCATCCTCTCCCAGGTAAAAAACCTTAAAATACAGTTCCAGTGCCTTTAAAAATTCCTGTCCTTCCTGACGATACTGCTTGATCTTTAAGTCTGCTCCGATCTCATCGCAGTAGCCATCATACTCTGAAACCGTATGTTTAAATTCCAAGGTACCGTCCGGTGTAAATTCCATGGTCAGAATGCCACCGCATTCCTCTGTGAACCAGACACATATCACGTGGAGCTGTTTTTTGACATCTTCCGGGAGATTGTCAAATTCTTCATTAAAATAGTACTTTTTTTCGTAACTGTTCGAACCACAAAGAACGATATTGTCCTCCTGTCCTTTCATCTGCGTTCTCCTCCTGTATCCTGTCGTCTGCCCGTAAACACGAAACACGCCCGGCGGATATGCTGCCGGGCGAATGTCAGGTATTCTTTTGTCTTACTTCAATTTCTATCTTGCAAGCATCTTTGCGATCTCAAACTGCTCCTCAGAAATATCCTTTGTCATCTGGAGTGCTTCCTGAATGTCGAAATCCACATACTCACCATGCTTATAGGCTACCAGGCGGTTGCTCTTGCCTTCGCACAGAAGCTCTGCTGCTCTCGCACCCATGATGGACGCATAGACACGATCCTTACAGGTCGGGGTACCGCCGCGCTGCATGTGTCCTAAGATGGTTGCTCTGGTCTCGATGCCGGTAGCAGCTTCAATGCGGCGTGCCATGGAGGTGGAGTGTCCGATTCCCTCTGCATTGATGATGATGTTGTGTTTCTTTCCACGTTTGCGGTTTTCAATGATTCGGTCGATCAGCGCCTGCTCATTGCCGTCATAGCGTTCCGGAAGAAGGATATCCTCCGCGCCGTTTGCAATGCCGCACCATAATGCAATATAACCTGCATTACGACCCATAACCTCAATGATGCTGCAGCGCTCGTGAGATGTGGAGGTGTCACGTACCTTATCGATGGCCTCCATAGCTGTATTTACCGCTGTATCAAAGCCGATGGTATAATCCGTGCAGGCAATATCCAGGTCAATGGTTCCCGGAACGCCGATGGTATTGACACCAAGAGCTGCGAGTTTTCCAGCTCCGCGGAAGGAACCGTCACCGCCGATGACCACGATGCCGTCGATTCCGTGCTTACGGCAGATATCAGCACCCTGCTGCTGACCTTCCGGAGTTACGAATTCCATACATCTTGCTGTATACAGGATGGTTCCTCCACGGTAAATAATGTTGGACACGTCGGTGCTGCTCATGTCAATGATTTCTTCCTGCAGAAGTCCTGCATAACCACGCATGATTCCCTTTACCTTCATTCCTTTGCTGATAGCAGTACGAACCACCGCGCGGATAGCCGCGTTCATGCCCGGAGCATCTCCTCCGCTCGTCAGGACACCGATTGTCTTTACTTGCTTAGCCATAGTTGTCTCCTCCTGTTACCATTTATTCTTGTACCGTATTGTTTCTTTTTTCATACAGAGCCTATTCTAAAACATTTCTGTCATCTTTTCAATCCTTTTTCCACAACTTTGACATTCTTTTCACCAATTATTTTCTCAAGCTTTTCGATCACTTCCGGAGAAGCCGCCACCTTAAAGCTTGCCGGAAGGACTTTTTTTGCCCGTTCTTTTTCAAGATAAATGATCACTTTATCCTGACCGGCCGACGTTTTTAAGACCTCTGCAGCTGATGGCCACAGCGCATCGTACTGAGCTTTGTCGGAAAACTTCAGCCAAAGATCTTTTGGGATTTTGTCAAACGGGATCACCTCTTCACAGATCAGCCGTCCCACCGGATCATCTCCGATCGATGTCCTTCCGCTGATAAATACCTTTGCATCTTCGTTCAGCAGATGCTTCTTATTTTCATAATCACGCGGAAATACGATCACCTCCACCGAGCCGACCAGATCCTCCAGCGTCACAAAGGCCATCTGCTGACCGTTCTTGGTAAACTTTACAGTTTTTGCCGTAACCATGCCGCCGATGACAGCGCGAACCCCATCCTGAACAATGGCCTTTCCGCTTTCCTCATCCACGATAAAATCCGTGGTCTTTGCGGTAATGCTGTTCTCCCAAAGCTTCAGATATTCATCCAGCGGATGGCCGCTTATGTAAATACCGAGGATTTCCTTCTCATATGCCAGAAGCTCTTCCTTTGGAAACTCCGGCACGTTTGGCATGGTGATCTGATATTGTTTTTTGTCATCTTCACCGGCAAAATCAAAGAGACTGAGCTGTCCCTCCATCACATTTTTTCGGTCTTTGTTTTTCTGATCCAAAAGATCCGGTGCGATGATGGTCTTCTGTCTGCGGTTTCCGGGCAGCGAATCCATGGCTCCCGCCTTGATAAAATTCTCCAGGGTACGCTTATTCACCTCGCGTCCGCTCATCCTCTCAATAAAATTGTCGATGGAAGTATAGAGGCCGTTTTCCTTCCGCTCCCGAATAATTTCATCCACAACGCTGCGTCCGACGCTCTTGATCGCGGAAAGACCGTAGCGAATGGCATCTCCCGACACCGAAAAGCCGCTCTGCCCTTCATTGATATCCGGAGGCAGAATGCGGATGCCCATCTGTCTGCAGGTTAGGATGTACTCGGATACCTTGCTGACATTGTCCATGACCGAGGTCATTAATGCTGCAAAGAACTCCTTCGGATAGTAATATTTCAGATAGGCCGTCTGATATGCAACCACAGCATAGCAGGCCGCGTGGGATTTATTGAATGCATACTTGGCAAAATCGATCATTTCATCGTAGATATGATGTGCCGTTTTCTCATCAATGCCGTTTGCAATACAACCCTTTACATTCTCCTCCGGATTGCCGTAAACAAAGTTTTGCCGTTCTTTTTCCATGACTGCGGTTTTCTTTTTGGACATGGCACGTCGCACCAGATCGCTGCGTCCCATGGTATAACCTGCGAGGTCCCGCACGATCTGCATAACCTGCTCCTGATACACGATACAGCCGTAGGTCGGCCCCAGGATATGTTCCAGCTGCGGACATTCGTAGGTGATGGAGGCTTTATCATTTTTTCCCTTTAAATAACGCGGGATGAAATCCATCGGACCCGGACGATACAGGGAAATGCCTGCAATGATGTCCTCCAGATTTTCCGGCCGCAGCTCCTTCATGAAGCTCTTCATGCCGGAACTTTCCAGCTGAAAGATGCCGTCGCACTTTCCGGTTCCTATGGAGGCAAGAACCGCTTTGTCGTTATAATCGATCTCTTCCATGACCAGATGAACACCGTAGTTTTCCTCGGCCTGACGCACAGCATTCTGGATCACCGTCAAGGTGCGAAGACCAAGGAAGTCCATCTTCAAAAGTCCCAGCTCTTCCAATGTCGTCATGGTAAACTGTGTGGTAATGGTTCCGTCAGAAGCACGGGAAAGCGGGACAAATTCGTCCATGGCTCTCTGGCCGATCACAACACCGGCTGCATGCATGGAGGTATGACGCGGAAGTCCCTCTAAGCGCTTGGCCATGTCAATGAGGTAACGTACCTCTTCATCCTTCTGATAAATTTCTTTCAGATCCGGGCTCACCTTCAGTGCCTTATCAAGCGTCATGCCTAAGTCTGCCGGGATCATCTTTGCGATCGCATCGCAGCGGGCATAGGGAAGATCCAGCACGCGTCCCACATCACGCACCACGCCCTTGGCAGCCAGGGTTCCGAAGGTAACGATCTGCACCACCTGTTCCTTGCCGTATTTTTCCACCACGTAATCAATGACTTCCTGTCGCCGTTCGTAACAGAAGTCAATATCGATATCCGGCATGGATACACGCTCCGGATTTAAGAAACGTTCAAACAGAAGGTCATAACGAATCGGATCAATGTTTGTGATCTCAAGACAGTAAGAAACGATACTCCCGGCAGCAGAGCCCCTTCCCGGTCCTACCATGATGTCATGGGATCTTGCAAAATGGATAAAATCCCACACAATGAGGAAATAATCGACGTATCCCATACGATGGATCACGCCAAGTTCGTAGGAAAGCCGCTCCTGCAAAGTTCCGTCATCATTCGGATAGCGCTTTGCCATGCCATCCTGACACAGCTTGTTTAAATAGCTCCAGGAATCATAGCCCTCCGGCACCTCATATTTCGGAAGCTTCGTCACACCGAATTCGATCTCCACATTGCAGCGCTCGGCGATCTTATGCGTATTGTCGATGGCTTCCTGTGCATACGGAAACAGCGCACGCATTTCCTGCTCGGACTTTACGTAATACTGTCCGCCTTCGTAGCGCATGCGGTTCTCATCCGATACCTTCTTGTTGGTCTGGATACATAATAAAATATCATGAGCCTGGGCATCCTCCGCCAGGATGTAGTGGATATCATTGGTCGCCACCAGCTCCATGGAAAGCTCCCGGCTCATACGCATCAACCCCTGATTGACGGTTTTCTGTGTAGGGATCCCGTGATCCTGCAGCTCCAGAAAAAAGTTTCCCTTTCCGAAAATTGCTTCATACCGCCTTGCAGATCTGCAGGCCTCCTCATACATTCCCCGTGCCAGATAACGCTGCACCTCACCGGCCAGGCAAGCACTTAAGGCGATGACGCCCTCATGGTAGGTTTCAAGCACCTCATAATCCACACGCGGTTTATAATAAAATCCATCCACAAAGCCCTTGGAGACGATCTTCATCAGGTTGTGGTATCCGGTATCATTTTCCGCAAGCAGGACCAGATGATAATAGCGATCCTCCCCGTTTGTCTTTTCCCGGTCAAACCGGGAGCCCGGTGCCACATAAACCTCACAGCCGATGATCGGCTTGATCCCAACTTCACGGGCTGCACGGTAAAAATCGATGACGCCGTACATTACGCCATGGTCTGTGATGGCCATACTGTCCATTCCAAGCTCCTTTGCCCTGGCCGCCAGCTCCTTGATCTTGCAGGAACCGTCTAACAGGCTGTACTCTGTATGGACATGCAAATGTGTAAATGCCACAGTTTTCTCCTTTTGTCATCTAAAGTAAAAACAGGGTGGAAACTTATTTCCACCCTGTCGTTTCAGCATCCTTTTTATAGATCAACTCTTGGGGAAATGACCCTTTATGATCTTATTTTTCACCCTTTAAGTATTTTTCAATGTTGTCGAGTGCTTCTTCTTCGTCTTCGCCATCGGCAGAAACGGTAATATTCTCACCAGCACCCATGCCAAGCGTCATCATACCCATAATACTTTTTGCGTTCACACGGGCATTGTTGTTCTCTACATAGATCTGACTGTCAAACTGACTTGCAATCTGAACCAGCATTGCGACTGGTCTTGCCTCAAGGCCGGATGAAAGTCCAATGGTGATCGTTTTCTTAATCATAATCTTCCTCCTCGTTTACGGACATGGTCGAATCCTGTTCCATGTCGCTGTGTCCGGCCGAATGCCGATCCACATATTTGCAATATCCCTGACTGTGAAGTTCATCCCGGCCGTTCCTGCTTCAGCAACTCTGCCATATTTCCCAGTTTCCTGAGACGATGGTTCACACCCGATTTGCCGACCGGCGGATCCAGGGCTTCTCCGAGTTCCTTCAGCGTAGCCTCCGGTCTGGCTAACCTCAACTCTGCGATTTCTCTCAGGTTATCCGGCAGACTGTCA
Organism: uncultured Selenomonadales bacterium; assembly: GCA_963589345.1. Lineage (GTDB taxonomy): Bacteria > Bacillota > Clostridia > Lachnospirales > Lachnospiraceae > Brotaphodocola. Next base: position 9,853 of record CAVALB010000030.1, read on the forward strand.
AAGCCGACCGTATCCCTGACATAGATGATATCTTCCATCTGCTTAACTGCCGCCGATACCGTTTTGTTGATATTGGCCGTCTCACAGTTTACCTGCCGGTTCACACTTCCCCGCATCTCCTTGAGGATACGGATGTTCTCCAGCTCCATAAGCGCAACCGGTGCTTCCATAACGTTTAAGATATCAACGATCTGGCTTCCTTCTTTGATATAGACCACAAAGTATTTCTTTCGCAGCACGATCTTGGCCTCAATCCCCATGGAAAGGATCAGACCCTGTATCTGCTTTGCCTTGGCCTCTGTGGCACAGGCAATCTCAAAGTGATAAAACCGTTCCGGATCGCTGATTGAACCTGCTGCAAGAAACGCTCCACGGATAAATGCGCGTTTGCAGCAATTCTGCATAAGAACCACATTCTGGGCCAGCGACAGGTTTTCCTCAATTTCCCCGTATGGATCAATGAGCTTGACCGCCTGAAGCACACGCATGGCATCCTCATGATGGGTGACTGCCACGGTGCATGTCCTGTTTTTATGGTTCCCGATGCCCTGCCGTATGGAAACATCAACCCTTATATTAAATGTTTTTTTCAATAATGTAAAGTACTTTCTTGCAACAGCCTCATTTTCCGTATGGATCTTTACCCGATATCGGTCATTCTCGGAAATCTGGATACGGCCGCAAAGGCTTAAGATTGCTGCAATTTCCGCGATCTGGCAATGCCTTGCCGAGGAAAGCTGTCTGGAAAGTTCTTCCTTCACCTTAAAAGAAAATGACATGTTCTGCTCCTGTAACCATCCATCTACTTTTCAATGTCACGATGCTCTATCTTCAGTCCGTACTCCTCAAAGCCGCTCAGATGCTGATATAAGGCATTGGCTACGGTAACGGAACGGTGCTTTCCGCCTGTGCAGCCGATGGCAATGACCAGCTGGTTTTTCCCTTCCTGCACATAATTGGGAATCAGAAAATCGATCATCTCGTAAAGCATGGAAAGGAAACGATCTGCCGTGCCGCCCTGACGCACATAGGCCTGAACCTCTGCCTCCTGCCCCGTATGGCTGCGCAAAGCTTCCACGTAATAGGGATTTGGCAGAAAACGCACATCAAAGACCAGATCTGCATCACTGGGGATCCCGTATTTAAATCCAAAGGATAACACCGTGATAAATAAATTCTGATAGCGGCGATCCTGCAGAAAGATCTTTTCCAGTTCCTTTCTCAGCTCTCTGGTCAAAAGTCCGCTGGTATCCAGGATCAGGCCTGCCTGCTGCTTTAAGAATGCGAGTTTTTCTCGTTCCAGCTTAATTCCGCCCTCCACACGCCCCTGTCCGGCTAACGGATGGGAACGCCTGGTTTCCTTATAGCGCTTTACCAGGGTCGCATCGCTGCTGTCCAAAAATAAAATTTCGCATGGAACCTGCTGAAGCTTCCAATTTTCCAGAACCTGTTCAAGCTGCGGAAGATCTTCGCCGCTTCGGATATCGATCCCGAGTGCCACCTCCTCATGTGCTGTAGGTTTTTGCATGACCAGCTCCACAAAAGCCTCCATCAGAGGGATCGGAAGATTATCAACACAGTAAAACCCAAGATCCTCCAGCATTTTTAAAGCCGAGGTTTTGCCGGCTCCCGACATTCCCGTCACAATGACAAGTCTCATCTGTTATCACCTCTTAAAAGTCTCCGAAAAGCTTTACTTCCAGTTCCAGATCCACGCCAAAGTGCTCTTTTACTCTTGCCTGCACCTGTTCACATAAAGAAAGTATATCGGCCGAAGTCGCATGGTCTCGGTTGATCACAAAGCCGCAATGTTTTTCGGAAACCTGGGCACCTCCAACCGTAAATCCGCGAAGACCTGCATCCTGGATCAGTTTTCCTGCAAAATGCCCGGCCGGACGTTTGAAGGTGCTTCCTGCGCTCGGATATTCTAACGGCTGCTTTTCTCTGCGCTTTGCTGCCAGATCCTCCATAACTGCGCGGATCTCTTCGGCATTTCCGGGCTGCAGCTTCAGCACAGCCTCCAGCACAATATAGTCCTTTTCCTTGATGCAGCTGGTGCGGTATCCAAGCTTCAGTTCGGTTGCCGGAAGGGTTTTGATCTCTCCCTCAGCGGTCAGAACCGTAACCTCCTTTAATACCTGGCACATCTCACCGCCGTAAGCACCTGCGTTCATGACAACGGCTCCGCCAATGGTTCCCGGGATCCCTGCTGCAAACTCAAAACCGGTCAGGGAGGCTGCCAGAGCCTGTCTTGCCACAGACGAAAGCAGGGCTCCTGCACCGACTCGGATCGTTTCCTCTTCTACCGTGATCCGGCCGAATGGTTTTCCAAAGGAGATCACGACTCCGCGGTATCCCAAATCCCCCGCAAGGAGGTTGCTGCCGTTTCCGATAATGGAATACGAAAGCTGCTCCTTTTTACAGATGTCAATCACCTTTTGTAATTCCTCCGCTCCGGAGGGCTCTGCATAATACTCTGCGGGGCCTCCGGTTCGGAAGGTAGTATGACGGCTCATGGGTTCCTCTGTTAGAAATATGCCTTTTTGTACTGCCTGTTTTAACTTTTCTGCTGCCTGATTCATCATCCTTGTTCTGCTTTCCGTTTACTGATTGCCCAGATTTGCCTGTACGCGGTTGTACAGCTCCTGAGCTGCATTGTAGCCCATCTTCTTCTGACGGTAGTTGACTGCTGCGGTCTCTACGATGATCGCGAGGTTTCTGCCCGGGCGGATCGGAAGGTTGTGGCAGACTACCTGGTTGCCTAAAAACTCTGTGTAACGGTCTTCCAATCCCAGACGGTCGTATTCTTTATCCTTATCCCAGTCCTCCAGCTTAATGACCATGTCAATATTCTGGGTATCCTTTACACTCTCAACACCATACAGAGACTTCACATCAATGATGCCGATACCGCGCAGCTCAATGAAGTGCTTGGTTATATCCGGTGCGGTTCCCACCAGGGTTTCATCGCTGACCTTGCGGATTTCCACCACATCATCGGATACCAGGCGGTGTCCGCGCTTGATAAGCTCCAGAGCTGCCTCGCTTTTTCCGATACCGCTCTCGCCCATGATCAGCACGCCTTCACCAAATACATCCACCAGTACGCCGTGGATACTGATGCACGGAGCTAACTTGACCTTCAGCCAGCGGATGACCTCTGCCATAAGATCGGAAGTGCTCTGCTCAGACACCATAAGCGGAACCTGATAATGACGGCACAGATCCTGCATGTCCTCGTCCGGCTCCTGACCGCGGCTGTATACAATACACGGGATCTCGCTGGAAGCAAGTTTGTCATAACGTTCTTTGCGCACCTCTCTCGGAAGCGTATTGATATAGGCCTGCTCCACATATCCGATGATCTGGACACGTTCCCGGTCAAAATGATCAAAAAAACCGGTTAGCTGCAGTGCCGGACGGTTCACATCCGGGTGGCTTAACACCACCTTGTCCGTGTCAATTTCCGGAAGTACATTTTTTAATTTCATCTTTGTGATCAGTTCTGTAATCGTTACACCGTACATATAAGCCCCGCTCCTTTATTCTTCTTCTGATCTGCGCTTAAAACACAGATTATGTTTCTTATCATACCATACCTTCCCCGGATTGTCATCCGTGAACCGTCATACAGCATCGGTGGAATTGTTGTGACTGTTATGAAAGAACCGAAATACATTTTCTGCGGCTGCCCGGTTCATGCCCGGGATCTGCGCCAGCTCTTCGACACCTGCTGCCTGCACAGCCTCGATGGATTTTAAATGCTTCATGAGTGCCTTTCTTCTGGTATCCCCGATGCCCGGAATATCATCCAAAATGGAACGCACCTGACTCTTGCTTCGCAGGCTGCGGTGATACTCGATGGCAAATCGGTGTGCCTCATCCTGAATGCGCGTGATCAGACGAAATCCTTCTGAATGCCTGTCAATGGGAATTTCCACGTTCTGATAATACAGGCCGCGGGTTCGGTGATTATCATCCTTCACCATACCACAGACCGGAATGGAAATTCCTAATTCAGAAAGCACCTCCTTTGCTATATTTACCTGACCGCGTCCTCCATCCATCATCAGGATATCCGGAAAACGGGTAAAGCTCCCGAAGGTTTGCTCCGTTCCCTGCTCCTTCATCCGAGATTGTTCTTCCAATCCATGGGTAAAACGGCGCGTCAAAACCTCCCGCATAGAAGCATAATCGTTCGGTCCGATCACGGTCCGGATCCGGAATTTGCGGTAATCACTGCGTTTTGGCCTTCCATCCTCATAAACCACCATGGATCCCACCGACTCGCAGCCGGATATATTGGAGATATCGTACGCCTCCATCCTGCGCACTCCGGTAAGCCCAAGCCAGGAGGCTACCTCATTCATCGCTCCGATGGTACGAAGCTCCTCTCTCTGATTACGTTCAAAATCCTGTCTGAGCACCATAGAGGCATTTTTCTGTGCCAGCTCCACCAGACGTTCCTTCTCGCCTTTTTTTGGCACCACCAGGCGAACCTTCTGCCCTTTTCTCGCGCCGAGCCATTGTTCAATGACCTCCATATCATCGATTTCCTGCTGAAGCCACAACTCCTTGGGCAGAAACGGCGTTCCTGCATAAAACTGCTTCACAAAGCTGGTCAAAATCTGGCTACTGTCCTTTTCTGCCCCGATGCGGATGCCGAAATGCTCCCGCCCGATCAGCTTGCCTTCCCGCACAAAAAAGACCTGGACTACGGCATCCGAATCATTCATAGCCATGGCAATGATATCCCGATCCTCCATACTGCTGCTTGTGATCTTTTGTTTCTGCGCTACCTTTTTCACGCTGGATAACAGATCCCGGTACTCTGCGGCCTTTTCATATTCCATCTGCTCTGCCGCTTCCATCATCTGCTTTTCCAGGCCTTTTAACAAAGTTTCATAATGTCCGTTTAAAAACTCCAGTACCTGTTTTATCCGTTCCCCATATGCTTCCTTGCTGACATAGCCCTGGCAGGGAGCGTCGCATTGCTTGATATGGTAATTTAAGCAAGGGCGATCCTTTCCGATATCCCTCGGAAGAAGGCGATTGCAGGTGCGCACCTTATAAAGCTTATGGATCAGATCAATGGTATCCTTTACCGCACCGGCACTGGTATAGGGACCGAAGTAACGGCTTTTGTCTTTTTTCATCGTGTGTGCAAACTGCACCCGGGGGAAATCCTCCCCAACGGTGACACGGATGTACGGATAAGCCTTATCGTCCTTTAGCATCGTGTTGTAGCGCGGCTGATGTTCCTTGATCAGGTTGCATTCCAAAACTAGGGCTTCCAGTTCAGAATCCGTCACAATGTACTCAAACCTGGCAATGCGAGATACCATCTGCTGAATCTTTGCTGTTTTTCCCCGGCTGCTCTGAAAATACTGGCGTACCCGGTTTTTCAGACTAATGGCCTTGCCGATATAGATGATCTCATCCGTTGCATCATGCATGAGATAGACACCGGGCTGAGAAGGAAGCTTTTTTAATTCCTCTTCAATGTTAAATGCCATGCCTTCTCCCTTCAGCGCAGGCGGCTTCCGTCATAACGCTTTTGCATCATCAGAAAACGACGCACTGCGTAGATCTGCTCCTGTAAGGATCCGCCCTCCGGTTTCATGTCCAGCACCAGATAGATGCTGTCTAATTCCTGCTGCGTAATGCGCTCCTCTAACTGCTTTAAGCACTCCATGCGAAGCGAAAGATCCTCTGTATCCAGGAACTGTAGAAAGGCCGGATCCGGCGTTCTGTCCGCATAGGAGGATGCCCTCTCGTAAGTCGCCTGCCCTGCCTGATATCCGGCAGATCGGCTCTCTGTTCTCTGATCAGGCTGCATCGAAGTGAAAGCCTCCTGATCGGATTCCGGCTTTACCTGTTCAAACCTCCACTTCTGCTTCACCTCCGGATATTTTTCATGATCCACCTCACCGGCAAACATTTCATAAGGGCGCACATAGACACCGTAGTCCCCGTATAATGCCTGATACACCACCATACGCTCGCCGGTTTCCGAATGCCGTGCGATCGCAATGATCTGATATAATTTATTTTTGAAATGCCGGTAAAATTCTCCCGGCCGTATGATTCGTTCTGTCATCTCACGCTTCCTGTCTTTCCTAATATGTAACTGTTCAGAGCCAAATAAATTTTATTGTAACTGTTCAGAACCAACCTCCAAAATGCTCCGCATTTCGTCGGTGTGGCGTATCCGCCAAATAAAATTCCAAAATCAGCCTTAGAAATGCAAGCATTTCACGTCTGATTTATGAAATTTTGCTTGGCTCTGAACAGTTACATTTTATTCCCATTATAGCACATCTTCTGATTCTTTGGCAAATCCGGCTGACGTTCATGCAAAGCATGGACCCTAACGCAAAAAGAAGCAAGGATTCCCGTTTTTACGGTGAATCCTCGCTTCTTTTATCATAATCTGCTGCTCTTATTCCGAAAAAAGCTCCGGATGTGCTTTTACGTAATCCGCAGCATACTGCTTATCCTTCCCGATCCGTTCTCTTAACGCCTCCAGGGAATCAAATTTCTGCTCCGGACGTTCAAAATTCAAAAGCTGGACCTGGATATCTTTTCCGTACAGATCCTCCTTCAGTCCCATGACATAGGTCTCCACCCCGATCGGATTTTCCTCCTTTATCGTCGGTTTTCGTCCAATGTTGCTGACTCCCACGTAAAATTTTCCGTCGATCAGCACCCGGGAGACATAGACTCCGAACGGCGGCAGATGCTTCTCCGGTGGTGGGAGGATGTTGGCAGTCGGAAAACCAAGGACGTCACCGCCGATATGGTTTCCGTGTACCACCCTGCCGTGAATGGAATAGGGTTCTCCCAAAAGCTCATTGGCTTTTTCGATATTGCCAAGATCCAATTCCTCACGGACATAGGTACTGCTGATATCACGGTGATCATCCTGCTTTTTTTCGATGATGATGGTTTCAAATCCATATTTCGACCCGAGGTTTCGAAGAAGCTCTGCATTTCCGGCACCCTTATATCCAAAGCTGCAGTCGGTTCCGGCCACAACCGCCTTCGCATGCATCTGTTTTACCAGCACCTCTGTCACAAAATCCTCCGGAGACATGGACGCTACTTCTCGATTAAACGGATACTCGATCAGATAATCCATACCCATAGCCCGCATGTTGTTGCGCCGTTCCTCGTTGGTGGTAATGACCGTTGCCCGCTTTCCGGACACAACACCCATGGGTGCCATATCAAAGGTAAAGACTGCTGTCTTCCATCCGTGATCGTCCTTTTGACGCAGCATTTCTTTTAACAGCTTTTGATGACCCTTATGCCGTCCGTCAAATTTTCCAATGGTTACCACGGTTGGTTCTTCTATACAAAACTCCCTGGTTCCGGTGATTACCTTCATAGCTAATTTCCCCCAAGAAATATTTTCTCCGGCTGATAGCGCTGTTTTTCTGCGCTGTAGCGGTAAATTCCGATAAAATGATGCTCGCTGTCATAGACACGGCAGCCTTCGGTCTCATCCGTGATCACTCCGGTCATCCTGTACTCTGCCAGTTCTGTCGGAAGCGGGTTCCCATTGTGTACCAGCTTATCTCCGTCTCCCGGTTTTGCGTAAAAAGCCGGAAGCTTTGAGAATACAGACTCAATCGAAACCACGCATTCTTCTACCCGTCCCTCATCCCGAAGCTGTTCAATTTGAGATAAGGTCAGGCTTTCTTCCAGTGTAAAGCGATCCACCCTGGTACGAAGAAGGGTTTCCATGCAGCCTCCGCAGCCAAGCTTTCGCCCAATATCATAGCATAACGTGCGGATATAGGTTCCCTTAGAGCAGGTTACCAAAAAGGAAACCCTCGGAAGCTCGATGCTTATGATCCGGATATCCAGAATCTGTACCGGCCTTGCCTGTCGCTCCACTTCTTTACCCTGGCGTGCCAGCTCATAAAGCTTTTTGCCATTGACCTTCAGTGCGGAATACATAGGAGGGATCTGCATGTAGTCGCCAAGGAAGCTAAGGATCGCTTCTTTCACTTCTTCCTCTGTCACATTGACCGGATACTCTGCCTGAATCGTCCCGGTGGTATCCTGGGTATCCGTTTCTCTGCCAAGCAGGAGAACTGCACGGTAGGTCTTCGTCTTATCTGTGAGCATATCACAAAGCCTGGTTCCCTTTCCGAGACATACCGGAAGCACGCCTTCCGCTGCCGGATCCAGGGTTCCGGTATGACCGATCTTTTTCATGCGCAGGATTCCCCTCAGCTTTGCCACCACATCATGGGAGGTATATCCCTTTTCCTTGTATACATTGATGATTCCGTCCACTAAGCTTCCTACTCCTTCATCTGCTGTTCGATATGTGCGGACAGGTTGTTGATCACATCATGCACACTTCCGCTCATGGTACAGCCTGCTGCACGGACATGTCCGCCACCGCCAAAATAAGCTGCGATCTTGCTTACATTTACGATATTATTGGAGCGCATGCTCACCTTGTATACATGGTTTTCCATTTCGTGCAGGAAGATTGCAACCTCCACGCCTTCCGTGATCCGAAGCTGGTCAACAATTCCGTCTAAGTCTGACGCAATCACTCCGTAAAAGTCCATATCCTGTTTTCGGACAACACTGAAGATGCATTTGCCATCCAGAAAAAGCACGCTCTCTAACACAGCACGTCCCATGATCTGGTTCTGCACATAGGTTTTCCGGTAAAAGCTTTCATCGATGATACGGGAAAAATTGATTCCCTTCGCCATCATAGCACCTGCCACCTGCATGGTCCGCTCTGTTGTATTGCTGTTTTTAAACACATTCGTATCGTGAAGAATGCCGGTATAGATGCATTCCGCTACTTCTTTGCTGATCTTTTCCTCATCCAAAAAATCATATAAGACCTCACAGGCTGCGCTGGCATCTGCATTTACGAAATTTTCCTGTGCATAGCCCTGATTGGTAATATGATGATCGATACAGATGCTTTGTTTTGCGGTCTCCAGGTATATCACATTTTTCCCAAGACGTTCCCTGTCACCGCTGTCTAAGCAGATGCACAGGTCATACTGCTTTCCAGTATCTGCATCCTGGCTGATCCGGTCAAACTGTTTTAAGTAGGAAAATTTCACCGGAGGCTTTTCCAGATAGACGTCTACCTGCTTTCCGGGATACTGCTCCGTGATGTAATTACATGCCGCCAGACAGGAGCCGACACAGTCCCCATCCGGTCTTACATGACCAACGATCGCGATCGTACCTGCTGCCTCTACTAACTCCATCAGTTTGCGTTCGCGCATTCCAGTCACTCCTTTCTCAATCCTTTAAATCCTTCGTCACCTCATCGATCAGTCTGGACATATTCACGCCATATTCAATGGACTGATCCAGAACAAAGGTGATCTCCGGGGTATTGCGCAGATTCACGCGATGTGCAAGCTCCCTGCGAATATAACCCACAGCACTTTTCAGTCCCGTCAGGGCATCCTTCGCACGCTCATCATCACCCAGCACACTGATATATGCCTTACAATATTTGAGATCCGGCGTAACTTCAACAGCCACAACCGAAGTCATGGCACCGTTCACACGGGGATCCTTGATCTCGGTGCGGATGATTTCACTGAGTTCTCTCTGCACCTCCATGTTGATTCTCGTATTTTTAATGCTGTTCTTTCGCATGATTGTTTATTCCTCTCTGTCTCGTTTTTCACAAGACCCTTAATGCTCCTAAAGGAAGCACCGGTTCAATCAGCCAGTGCTTCCTTTACAAGTTTTCTGATAATCACTACTAACGCGGTACCTCTACCATCATATAAGCTTCAACCATATCGTCTTCCTGGACGTCGTTGAATTTTTCAAATACAAGACCGCACTCGTAACCGGTCGCAACCTCTTTGACATCATCCTTGAAACGTCTGAGGGATGCAAGCGCGCCGTCAAAGATCTGCTCGCCGTCACGGGTAACGCGGCAGGAACAGCCTCTCTGGAACTTACCATCCATTACATAAGCACCTGCGATCGTTCCGACGCCGGAAGCCTTGAAGGTCTGACGGACAACTGCATGACCGATTACCTGCTCCTCAAATACCGGATCCAGCATACCCTTCATGGCTGCCTCTACATCCTCGATGGCCTGATAGATCACGCGATACAGACGCATATCTACCTTCTCACGGTCTGCGGTTGACTTCGCAGTTGCATCTGGGCGAACATTAAAGCCGATGATGATCGCGTTGGAAGCAGAGGCTAAGGATACGTCGGACTCGTTGATGGCACCAACACCGCCGTGGATGACCTTAACTACAACCTCCTCGTTGGACAGCTTCACAAGACTCTGCTTAACTGCCTCTACGGAACCCTGTACGTCAGCCTTAACGATGATCGGAAGCTCCTTGACATTGCCGGCCTTGATCTGGCTGAACAGATCATCCAGAGACAGCTTCGACTTGGTGTCTTCCAGTAATTTATTCTTGCTCTCAGAGATAAAGGTCTCTGCGTAGCTTCTTGCTTCTTTCTCGTTTTCTGTCACGAGCAGCACATCCCCGGCACCCGGAACGTCATTTAAGCCAAGGATCTCAACCGGCATGGACGGGCCTGCCTCTTTAACTCTGCGTCCCTTGTCATCCATCATTGCACGGACTTTACCGTAGCACGGACCTGCGGTTACGTTATCACCGACACGAAGGGTACCCTTCTGTACCAGAATGGTAGCAACCGGTCCTCTGCCCTTATCCAGCTCTGCCTCGATAACAAGACCTCTTGCACGGCGATTCGGATTTGCCTTCAGTTCTTTTACTTCTGCAGTCAGAAGGATCATCTCAAGGAGCTCCGGAATTCCTTCCTTGGTATGCGCAGATACCGGTACGAATACCGTGCTGCCGCCCCAGTCCTCCGGGATGAGCTCGTACTCTGCCAGCTCCTGTTTTACGCGGTCTACATTCGCAGACGGCTTATCAATCTTGTTGATGGCAACAATGATATCAACCTCTGCTGCCTTTGCATGGTTGATCGCCTCAACGGTCTGCGGCATAACGCCATCATCGGCTGCAACAACCAGGATTGCAATATCCGTAGACTGTGCGCCACGCATACGCATTGCGGTGAAGGCTTCATGTCCAGGGGTATCGAGGAAGGTGATCTGCTGTCCGCGCACATCTACGGTATAAGCACCGATGTGCTGGGTGATGCCGCCTGCCTCACGGGAGGTGACATTGGTCTGACGGATCGCATCGAGCAGAGAAGTTTTACCATGGTCAACATGTCCCATAACGCAGACAACCGGCGGTCTGGAAACCATATCTTCCTCGTTCTCCTCGTCCTCCTTTAAGAGTTCTGCAATGACATCGACCTTTTCTTCCTTCTCGCAGAGTACCTCGTACTCCATTGCAATCTCCTCAGCCTGTTCAAAGTCGATTTCAGAGTTTAAGGTCACAATCTTGCCCTGTAAAAACAGCTTCTTTACGATTGCGGACGGCTGCAGCTTCATCTTGTCAGCCAGCTCCTTGATGGTCAGAACTTCCGGAATGGTGATTACCTTTACGGTATCCTCCACCTTCTCCTCAGCCACCTTCTGCGGCATGATGAACGGATGCTTGGAAACCTTGCCATTCTTGTTTCTTGGTCCGTCCTCCATCATCCTTGTCTTATCATATTTATCTTTCTTATGGGCATTGTTGGTCTGCTGACGGTTGTTGGTCGGCTTTGCCTGGATCGGGGTATCGTAGCTCTTTGAACCGCCGTCTCTCGATCCCGGTCTGCCTGCGCCGCCCTGACGGTTTGCTCCGAAGCTGCCGCCCTGACGATTGTCGCGGTTTGCTCCAAAGCTGCCGCCCTGGCGGTTGTCGCGGTTAAAGCCGCCTTCACGGTTTCCGTTAAAGCCGCCCTGGCGGTTATCGCGATTTCCTCCAAAGCTTCCGCCCTGACGATTGTCACGGTTATAGCCGCCCTCGCGGTTTCCGTTAAAGCCTCCCTGACGGTTATCGCGGTTTCCGTTAAAGCTTCCGCCCTGACGGTTGTCACGGTTAAAGCCGCCTTCACGATTTCCGTTAAAGCCGCCCTGGCGATTATCGCGGTTTCCATTAAATCCGCCCTGACGGTTGTCACGGTTAAAGCCGCCTTCACGATTTCCGTTAAAGCCGCCCTGGCGATTATCGCGGTTTCCATTAAATCCGCCCTGACGGTTGTCACGGTTAAAGCCGCCTTCACGATTTCCGTTAAAGCCGCCCTGGCGATTATCGCGGTTTCCATTAAATCCGCCCTGACGGTTGTCACGGTTAAAGCCGCCTTCACGATTTCCGTTAAAGCCGCCCTGGCGATTATCGCGGTTTCCATTAAATCCGCCCTGACGGTTATCACGATTATAGCCGCCTTCACGGTTTCCGTTAAAGCCGCCCTGGCGATTATCGCGGTTATAACCGCCTTCACGGTTTCCGCTAAAGTTTCCGCCCTGACGATTATTGTCACGGTTTCCGTTAAAGCTGCCTTGATGATTTTCTGCGGTCTGTGCCGGTCTTGCCTGCTGTGCACCTTCAGCCGGTTTGGTCACCTGAGAAGCTGCAGACTGCACCGGTGCAGCTGTGCTCTGTGCCTGCGGACGTGCTGCCGGCTTTTGCTGAGCCGGTCTCTGCTGAGAATTCTGCGGACGATATACGGCTGCCAGCTTCTTTTTCGGAGCTGCCCCTTCTGTTTTTGGCTGTTCCGAAGCACCGCTCAGTGCTTTCTTTACAAGTCCGATCTGTGTCTCGTTTACATTGGATGAATGAGACGCTACATCCTGGTTATTTTTTTGTAATACATCTAATACATCTTTACTGGTTTTTCCGAGTTCTTTTGCCAGCTCACTAACTCTCATACTCACTACCTCCGATTATATTCATTTGTTTCACGATTGCTTTTGCCAGTCCTGCATCCACGACAGCCAACGATGCTCGCATCTGTTTGCCCATGGAATGCCCCAGTTCCTCTTTGCCTCCTAAAAACAGAATGGGAACCTTATAGTAAGTACACATATTGGTAAACATCTTTTTTGTGTTGTCGGAAGCCTCCTCTGATACAACGACCAGATGAGCCTTTCCGCTCTTTACGGCCTTCTCCGTAGAAAACTCTCCGCTCGCAGTCTTTCCGGCCTTGGTAGCCAGTCCGATCAGGTTCAGGATCTTCTGTCTGTTATCCAAGCTGTTCCATCTCCTTTTCCAGGGTCTCGTACACTTCCTTCGGAATTGCCATTTTAAAAGAGCGCTCCAGCCCCTTGCCCTTCACTGCCTTTTTGAAGCAGTCCATCGACGGACAGATGTATGCACCACGTCCGTTCTTGCGTCCGGTCGTATCCACAACAAATTCCCCTTCCGGTGTCTTCAGTATACGGATCATTTCTTTTTTATTTTTCATTTCACCGCAGCCGATACACTGTCTCTGCGGAAATTTCTTCGCATTCACCAATTGCTGTTCACTTCCTATCTGTTTGTTTCCATTCTATGTTTTTTAGAACTCGGTATTGTGATCTGAATAATCGTCGGTAGCGGAAACCTCGAAATCAGCATCCAGGTTGTCATAAACGCCCTCTTCCTGATTGTCGATGCCCATCTCCTCAAACAGTCCAAGCTCTCTTGCCTGGGTCTCGCTCTTGATATCGATCTTGTAACCGGTCAGACGTGCTGCCAGTCTTGCGTTCTGTCCTTCTTTTCCGATTGCCAGGGAAAGCTGATAATCCGGTACAATGACCTGAGCCTCTTTGCTGTCCTCATCTGCAACCACACAGATAACCTTTGCCGGACTTAATGCATTCTCGATCATGAAGGCCGGGTTGTCATCCCAGGTGATGATATCGATCTTCTCACCGCGCAGCTCGTTTACGATGGAGTTTACGCGGGCACCGTTCATGCCGACACAGGCGCCGACCGGATCTACATTCGGATCGTTGGAGCGAACAGCGATCTTAGTTCTGGAGCCTGCCTCACGGGCAATCGCCTTGATCTCGACGATACCGTCCTTCACCTCTGTAACCTCTTCCTCAAACAGACGCTTTACCAGATCCGGATGGGTGCGGGAAACGGAGATGCGCGGTCCCTTCGGTGTATCCTTTACTTCCAGAACATAAACCTTGATACGCTCGGTCGGTTTGAAGACCTCACCCTTAACCTGCTCGGTTTCGTTTAAGATCGCATCGACCTTACCAAGGTTGATGCTGACGTTCTTTCCTAAATAACGCTGTACGATACCGGTTACGACGTCCTTTTCTTTCTGATACCACTCATTAAACTGCATGCTGCGCTCTTCCTCGCGGATTTTCTGCAGGATCACGTTTTTTGCGTTCTGGGTGGCAATACGGCCGAAGGACTTGGACTCGATCGGGCAGTTTACGATATCGCCTAAGAAGAATTTCGGATTCTTCAGTCTTGCCTCTGCGTAGCTGATCTGAGTTAACGGATCCTCCACTTCCTCCACAACCTCTTTTTCTGCGTAAACAGCAAAATCACCGGTCTCCGGATTAATGTTCACCTTGACATTGTCAGCTTTGCCGAAATGGTTCTTGCAGGCAGTCAGCAAAGAGTTCTCGATCGCTTCAAGCAAAGTAGCCTTGCTGATATTTTTTTCTTTTTCCAGCAGGTTCAATGCCTCGATTAATTCCTTATTCATGGTTGTATCCTCCTAATTATTTCTATGTACTCTCGTAATGTTTTTGTACGACTCTGAGAGTACCTTTCCGTTTAAAAATCAAATGCCAGACGGATCAGCGCAATATCCGAACGTGTAAAGACCATATCGCCTTCTGCCGTTTCGATCGTCACGGTTTCCTTGTCGTATGCCTTTAAGATTCCGGTAAATTCCTTCTGCTTGTTTAACGCCTTGTATAGACGGATTTCCACCTCTTCCCCGAGGCTGCGCTCAAAATCGCGCTCCTTTTTCAAGGGTCTTCCAAGTCCCGGAGAGCTTACCTCCAGAATATAGCTGTCTTCGATAAAATCACTCCGATCAAGCCAGTCGCTTAAGATCCGGCTGATCACCTCGCAGTCATCCACCGCAATGCCGCCCTCTTTATCAATGTAGGCTCGCAGATACCAGGTGCCGGCTTCCTTTACATATTCCACATCCCAGAGCTCAAAATTGTGTTCTGCAAGAACAGGCAGCAGGAACGCTTCCGTTTTGGATTCATATTCTTCTCTTCTTGTCATGGTACTCACCTCTCTTTACGTCATGCCCTGACGCAGTCTGCGATGCATCTCGCAAAAAATTGAGAGTGGACATATGCCCACTCTCAAACTGTCAGATTATCATGTTATCATTTGTATTATAGCACTGCATTTGCTGAAATGCAAGCGGTTTATTTTGCTTTCCAGTAAATGATCCCGTCACGCTCCAAGCGCTTTACAAAGCCCTCGCCCATCATATACTCCATACAGGAGAAGGTCTTCGCCCAGATCTGGGTACAGGAAGCAAAATGCGCATAGTCCGGCGGTCCCTGGCTTCTGCCGTAGGTGATCACTCCGATCTCTCTGGTGGTCAGCTCTGTTCCTGCATCTTCCAGCACATGCTTCATGATCTCACATTTTTCCAAATACCCAAAGATAATCCGATTGACTTCTTTTTCGACATCCTTGATTTCACCATAATGGCAGGGAAGAAAACAGCAGTCCTTATAATGATGTTTCAGATCTCCAAGCGAATCCATATAGCACTTGAGCATTCCCAGATCGATCTCCTGTGTTCCTACAATGGGAACTATGGTCGTCATGATCTGATCTCCCACAAACAGGAGTTTTTTCTCAGGATCATAAAGTCCGCACTGACCAAAGGTATGCCCCTTTAACAGCTTTACTTCAAAGCAATAGCCTCCATAACACAGCTGCGCACCCGGATGTATCGGTATAAACTGCAATTCCAACGGATTTTTATAGGCTGCATACGCCTTGGTAGTATACTCCATGAAGCTATCATAAACCTCCGGCGTATTCTCCTTCGTCACGCCGACGATCCGCAGATTCTCGATCCTCGCACGTTCATCAGCCAGGTAACTATGTAACAGATCCACCCGATTTTTTGTTTCGTCCGGATTCATGAATGCTCTTGCCCCAAGTTCCTGCAATTTCGGAACCAGACCTGTGTGATCCGGATGTCCATGAGTAATAAAGATATCCAGCTTGCTAAAATCAATCCCGAGACTGTCCACCATGCCTTTTAAAATATCCCAGTCCCGCTTCGTATTGTTTGAAGTGTCTACCATCAGACTCCGGTCTTGACCACGAATGATATAGAGATTTCTCGGACTCATATGCCGATCCTCATATGGAATCGTTTCCAGAAAAATATTTTTTTTGATTTCCCTCATACCGAGTCCTCCCCCTAACACTATCATCTCTTTCACTCACCATTGTAGGGACTTTCAAAAAAAATGTCAAACCCCAGCGCCCTGTTTTTTTTGATCTGATATTTTTAATGTTCCTTCGCCAGATCTTTGATAACCTCGGATGCGATGATGAGGCCCACAACGGACGGAACAAAGGCATTGGAGCCCGGAATATCGCGACGCTCGGTGCACTTATGGGCAGCTCCGGGCGGGCAGATGCAGTGGCTGCGGCAGCTGATGGACATGTCCTCGATCGGTCTGGTAGGCTGCTCCTTGGAGTAAACAACCTTCAGCTTTTTTACTCCTCGTTTTTTCAATTCCTGACGCATGACCTTGGCTAACGGACAGACGGAGGTTTTGTAAATATCAGCCACCTCAAACATGGCCGGATTCAGCTTGTTTCCGGCACCCATGCTGCTGATGATCGGCACCTTTTTCACCTGCGCCTCCATGACCAGCTGGATCTTTGCCGTTACCGTATCGACCGCATCAATCACATAGGAATACTTGGAAAAATCAAAATCATCCTTTGTTTCCGGAAGATAAAAACACTTATGTGTGGTGACCTTGCAATCCGGATTGATATCATGGATGCGTTCTTCCATCACATCTACCTTGTATTTCCCTACGGTCTTTCGGGTAGCAATGATCTGGCGGTTTAAGTTGGTCAGGCATACCTTGTCATCGTCGATCAGATCGATCGCACCGATACCGCTGCGCACCAGGGCTTCTACTGCATAACCGCCTACTCCGCCTACTCCGAATACTGCCACTCTGGACTGTGCAAGACGCTCCATGGCTTCTTTTCCAAACAATAGCTCTGTTCTTGAAAACTGATTTAACATCGTATCTACCTTTCTCTAAATCATATGTACCAGCACCATGTACATCACCGTTCCCACGGTAATGCTTAAAATGGAACTCTTCTTCCAGAGATGAACCAATGCCGTCACGGCCACACCTGCCAGCAAAATCAGATTGTCCTGCAGCGCAGACTCCGGAATACTCTTCAGGCAGTATACCACAAGAGTTGCCATAATTGCCATAGGAAATACATTTCCCAGATATTCAATTCGCTTTGGAAGTTCCCGTTTATTTAATAGAAGAAACGGCAATGCCCGCAGACCGAAGGTCAGCGCAGCCGGAACCAGAATGGACAATAAAATATGAAATGCGTTCATCGTACTTTTTCTCCCTTCAGACTGTTTTTGGGGTGTCCATGTCACAGGATAGGCTTTTTTTTGCTGCGGCCTTCTTAATATCCTGCCTGCCCGGAGTAAAGATCAAAAGAAGGGCTGTCGTTACAAGTAAAGATGGCAGCATAAAACGCGATGCCCCGGTCAGTAAGAGAAAGACCACCGCGCTGATCCCGCCAATAATTGCCGGAGCATGGTTTTTACTCTTCTTCCACTGGTCGATCAGAATGGTGACAAACAGGGCTGTCATACAAAAATCCACGCCTTCAAAGTCGAAGGGAATGATCTGCCCCAAAAGTGCACCCACCAGCGTGCCGATTAGCCAGTAAGCTCGGCTGAGCCAGGCGATGTCAAACATGACCTGATGCCGGTTCAAATCCTTTGGATACTCCAGGGAACAATACAGGGCGTAGGTCTCATCCGTCAGGGAAAAGATCATGTACGGGTACCGCTTTCCCATGCTTTTAAATTCCTTTAAAAAAGTCACTCCATAAAACATATGGCGGCAGTTCATGGCCAGGGCCGTAAGCGCAATGGTGGCAATGCCAGCTCCCGCAGAAAGAAACGATACGATTACAAACTGAAACGCACCGGTATAGACCGTGAGACTGACCAGATATGCCCAGTAAAAGGGAAATCCGGCCTGGTTCATCATAATTCCAAATGCCATGCTCAAGAATAAATAACTGAACATGATCGGAATGGTCTTTCCCAGTGCGTATTTCAATTCTCGATTCATCGGCAGATCCTCATCTTTCGCTTATTCGAACGAAATTATAAGGCAATTTACCTACCATGTCAATATGTGTTATAAGAACAACTTGCTCTCTGTCACGGAAACTTTTTGCTATACTTTTTATTCTGATTATGGTATCATTTTTTTATTCGGCCGTCGAGCAACTTCGTTTGTCCGTTTCACAAAGACATTCCTATTTTGTTGCTTTGACGGCCATTAATAAGGAAAGAAAGGTATTTCTATGTTAAACACCATTGCATCCATCAACAATGTGATCAACAATTTTATCTGGGGAGTTCCCGCCATGATATGCATCATCGGTGTCGGCCTTTACCTAAGTATAGGTCTTCGATTTCTGCAAATCCGCAAATTTCCCTATGCCATCCGTGTAACCCTCGGACGCATTTTTCGCAAGCGCGATGCTTCTGACGGTGCCATGACACCGTTCCAGGCTGTCTGCACGGCACTGGCTGCCACCGTCGGTACCGGAAACATTGCCGGTGTGGCAGGTGCCATTGCTATAGGCGGCCCCGGAGCAGTCTTCTGGATGTGGATCTCCGCCGCCCTCGGTATGTGTACAAAATTTTCTGAGGTAACCCTGGCTGTTCATTTTCGTGAAACCAATAAAAACGGAGATCTCGTCGGCGGTCCGATGTACTACATCAAAAACGGACTCGGCCCAAAATGGAACTGGCTTGCCATTCTCTTTTCCGCCTTCGGCGTGCTGACCGTATTCGGCACCGGCAATGCCACCCAGGTCAACACCATCACAGCAGCCATCAATTCCGCACTGGAAAGCTATCACCTCATCAATGAACAGACCAAGCCAACTATCTGCCTGGTGATCGGCATCATCCTGGCTGCTTTGGTTGCCCTGGTTTTACTCGGCGGTGTCAAGCGAATCGGAAACGTATCAGAAAAGCTCGTTCCCTTCATGGCCTTGCTATACATCGTGCTGGCTCTGGGTGTGGTACTGCTTCATGCAAGCCGCATTCCTCTGGTCTTCTCTATGATCTTTGAGGGTGCCTTCAACCCACAGGCAGTGACCGGTGGTGTCATCGGTAGCTTTTTTACCAGCATGAAACGCGGTGTTTCCCGCGGCATCTTTTCCAATGAGGCCGGCCTTGGTACCGGATCCATCGCCCATGCCTGCGCTGACACAAAAAAACCAGTCAAGCAGGGCTTCTTTGGGATTTTTGAAGTATTTACCGACACCATTGTCATCTGCACCCTGACCGCCCTTGTGATCCTCTGCAGCGGTGTGACCATAAACTACGGAACAGCCGCAGGTGCCGAGCTGACCATCTCCGGTTTCACCTCCACCTACGGAAACTGGGTATCCATCTTCACCGCCGTATCCATGTGCTGCTTCGCATTTTCCACCATCATCGGATGGGGACTGTACGGCGCGCGCTGCATCGAATTCATCTTTAATGAAAAGATCATCAAGCCGTTTATGGTGGCCTACTCTCTGGTTGCCATCCTGGGGGCAACCGTAGACCTTGGACTTTTATGGAATATTGCAGATACCTTCAACGGACTGATGGCAATTCCAAACCTGATCGGAGTATTTCTTCTATCCGGAACGGTCTTCAAGCTGACGAAGGAGTATTTCGAAACCGAAGGAAAAAATGCGTAAAAGCCAATTTGCATAATAAGGTCCGAAGTTCCGGGGCTGCCGTACAGAAACGCATACCCTTTGGAATTTTTACCGTGTGCGCTTGCGCCGCCTATTGTCTCCCCTGCGGCCAAAC
>CAVALB010000031.1:0-28850 GCA_963589345.1 uncultured Selenomonadales bacterium
GAGCATCTGCCTTACAAGCAGAGGGTCATAGGTTCGAGCCCTATAGGCCCCATTTGGCGAGTCAGCCAACGATGCCGCAGTGGCGGAACTGGCAGACGCACAGGACTTAAAATCCTGCGGGACTAATCTCCCGTGCCGGTTCGATTCCGGCCTGCGGCATTTACGTGAAAAAGGTATTTCTGTATTTACAGAGATACCTTTTTTTGTTACGCTGTATACATAAATTAATTGAGAGGATAAAACCGTTATGATGAGAAAATCAGGGCGAGAAATCGTGCTTTATTATAATCCCGATGCTTCCGTTCGTGTAACAAAACTAAAGGGAGTGTTGGTTCGAATGGGAATCCGTATCCGAAATGTGGCACCGGAGCAGGTCTTGGATACGGTAGGAGCACTTGCAGGTATTCCGGGATATGAAAGCACTTCAAAAGAAGCTGCAGAAAATCCTGTACGAAGTGACGCGAATCACACTGGCTTGCCGTTGATTGGACAGGAAGTGTTAGTCATGCATGGATTTTCCGGCCACCGGATCGATGAGCTTTTGGCCGGACTTCGAAAAGCCGGTGTCTCGAAAGTGGAACTGAAGGCCGTTGTAACAGAAACCAATGCGGGCTGGAGCTTCTTCCATTTATATGAGGAGATCAAAAAGGAACATGAACGCATGAACGGCAAGGACGAGGAAAGCATGAAATGAGGTCTGTGCATGACTGCAAGAATTAGAATGAAAAAAAAACTTCTGTCCGGTATTATCGCTGCAGGGCTGTTTCTTTTGACTGGCTGTGCTTCTGAAAACGTACCAAAAGTCGAGGAACCGGAGGTTTTGCAGCTTTGGTATTACTGGGATCAGAGTGACGCCAGGCAGTGCCTGACGAATCTGATTCACGAGTTTAATCAACAGCATGATGGAATAGAAATTAAGGCAACTTATATTCCGGATGAGGATTTCAAAAAGCGGCTGGTTCTGGCTGCTATGGAGGGCAGTATGCCGGATCTGGCTATTGTGGACTCATCGGATATCCAGTATTACGACAAAGTTGGCATCCTGAGTGATCTGTCCGGAGAAATGAATGCGAAGGATTATTTTGCCAGGGCGGTCACCAGCTGTCGTGCGAAGGATGGCCGCCTGGTGGGGCTGCCCTTGGGGATGAATTGCCTAATGTTCTATTATAATAACGACATTTTGGAAACAGCAGGAGTACAGCCGCCAACAACACTCGAGGAATTTGCACAGGTTGCGGAGGCGGTTACGACGGAGCAGGTGTCGGGTTGTGCATTCCCGGCACTTCAGAGCGAGGAGAGCAGCTTTTGCTTCTTGCCGATTTTGTGGAACTATGGCGGATCTCTGGCTCGGATCGATACTTCGGAGGGACAGGCAGCCTTTGGATTTCTAAAAGATCTTGCCAAGAAGGATATCTTAACAGAAGATAACGTCAGTATGACACTTTCTGATATTGCCTGGGAATTTGGCAATGAAAACATCGCCATGGCTTTTATGACAACAGGCTATGAAACAGAGCTTCGAAAAAACTATCCGGATCTTCATTTTACCGTGACGAAGCTGCCCTGTGGAGAAGAACCGATCACAATCAGCGGTGGTGAGGTACTGACGGTCATGAAAAATGAGCATCAGGATGCAGCCAAGGAATTTGTGCGTTTTCTGGATAAACCGGAACATGCGGTAGAATTTTTGGATGAGATGGGATATTTAGCTGCAAGAAGAGACCTGCTGATCAAGCAGGTGCAGGATGATCCGGAAAAGAAATTATACTGGGAATGCTTAAAGCAGGCAAAGATGCGAGAAACAGAGGCTTACTGGCCATCGCTGTCGATGGAGCTTGCACAGACAATCAACCACGTCATTCTGGGAGAAGATACACCGGATGAGTTAACCAAGCTTTCTGAAAAGCTGGATCGCATCAGGAGGGAGAATTATGAAAAAGAGTAGGAGTTTACGTTCCATGATTCTGTCTCTGGCCGTGATCCTGGTGATTCCTGTGCTGTGCTTTGGTTTGTATATGCAGCTGCAGACCTGGAGAACCATGCAAAACAACCTGAAAAGAGAGTTGGAAGGGGAACTGAAGACGGCAGATCACATGCTGCGGATGATCATAGATAAATATGATATCGTACTTTATGATTTCTGCACAGATGATGGAATTGTCAGTCTTGTGCAGGAGATCAATGAATCAGACAAACCGTCCGATGCAGTAAAATATCAGATCCGTCGCAGTCTGTCCCATATCTGCAATCGTAACGAGGGTGTGGAAGGCATTACCTTGATCACGGAATCCGGAACCGTCTGTTTTTATGATAAAAGGGCTGCATCTTTTGTATCAACAAAATGGGCAAATAAGCTGTCGGACACGGACAAAAAGGAAAAGGCAGCTTCCTATCATGCAAGTCCCTATGTATTGGACGAGGAAGAAACACCGGTTTACATGTTGGATCTGACCAGACGCCTGGCTGACTATCGCAACATTAACCGAAAGATCGGAACGGTGATCTTGAGTATTGACCAGGCTGTATTGTGGAAGGATCTTCAAGTCAGCGACAAAACACAGATCTATGTCTGTGAAAATGATCAGATTATAGCGGCAGCGGATGAGCAGGAAATTGGAAACAGTATCTCATCAAAACCGCGCCAGGGCTATCGTGTACTGGAAACCACAAATGCCAAGACTGGCTGGACGTTATTTCATTTTTATTCCACAGCAGAATATGACCGGAGAGTGAGGATAAATATCTGTATCGGCATCGGCTCGCTGCTTGTTTTGGCTTCCTTATCTATGGCAATCGTGATCGCGGCAACCAGACCATCTTTGAAAATGATGGAAAAATTAATGCAGGCGATGGCGGAAATCGAAACCGGAAACTTCTCGGTTCGGATCCCGGGTATATTGAATCCGAAAAATGAGGTGGAACGGATTGCAACCGGCTTTAATGAAATGTCCGGACAGTTGGAAACATTGATGGATGCGGTAAAAAAATCAACAGTGGATCAGAAAAATGCAGAACTGCAGGCAATGGAAGCACAGATCGATCCGCATTTTCTATATAATACCCTGGATACCATTAACTGGAAGGCTCTGGAGCATGATGAATATGAGATCAGTGACATGCTTGGTGCTCTGGCAGACATTCTGCGCTATTCCATCTGGAACCCCGGAGATGCCGTGAGCATAGGACAGGAGTTATCCTGGTTAGATCGTTATATCATGCTGCAGAAGGAAAAGCTGGATCAGCCGCTTCAGGTGGTGACCGATGTCCCGGAGAATCTGATGGGGTACCGAATTCACAAGCTGATCCTGCAGCCATTTGTCGAAAATGCGATCAACCATGCCTTTCGCAACATGAAGAGACCGTGCAGGATCAAAATCACCATGAAGCTGGTGGGGGAACAGATCTATATTCGGATTCAGGATAACGGATGTGGAATAGAACCGGATCTGGTGGAGGAGCTAAACGACAGACATTTCAGCAAAGGCGGTCACGTGGGGGTGGCCAATGTCAGAAAGCGTCTGACACTCTATTATGGAGAAGAACAGGAAGTGTATTTCGAGAGCCGGGTAGGCGTAGGGACGAGTGTGCACTTGTTTATCCGGGCAGTATATGGAGGGGAATAAGGTGGAAATTATCATTGTGGAGGATGAGAAATCGATCCGGAACGGTTTGGCAAAGATGCTGCCAAAGCTGAATCCGGAATATGAGGTGGTAGGCCTGGCAAAAAATGGTCTGGATGGTTATCGACAGATCCGGGATGCAAGTCCGGATCTGGTAATCCTGGATATTGAGATGCCGGAAATGGATGGTCTGACCATGCTGGAAAAGCTCAGGGAGATCGGATTTCGCGGAAAAGCGGTGGTGCTGACTGCCTATGCCGACTTTTCGTATGCGAAACGGGCAATTGAGCTTGGGATTGAGAATTATCTGTTAAAGCCGATCAAGATCGAAGAATTAAGGAAAACACTGGATGATATCAGTCAATCGTTAAAAAAGGAAACCGGGACAAAGAATGTACAGGAGAAGCTTATGTCGTTAGAGCAGATTTTTAAGTCTGCGCTGCTGGCGGAGCTTACCGTAGATGAAGAGCTGGAGGCTTACGCAGAAAACACCTATGGACTGGACAGTCAGGGTACCTTTGCACTGATGTCGGCCTATCTGAGCGACTATTACGACTCCTATTATGAAGCGGCAGAGCGATTTTTAGAGCCGTATCTTGAGGCGGGGACAGATCATTCCGTTTGTATGATGACAACGGTGCGATATCGTGCGATCGTGGTGGTCTTTTATAATATGAAGGATCCGGATAAGACCAGGAACTGGTATGAGAAGCAGATCATACCGGCGGCGTATCATGTACTGAAACATCCTCCGATTTTCGGATGGACGGTATGCCAGGGTTTGACGTCCCTGGCTTCTGGGCTTGAGGAGCTGGAGCAGGCCAAAATGTGGAAGCTGTGTTTCCCGGAAGGACAGCTGATGACGATGGATCGAATCCGGGCGCTTCAGACAATCCCCTTAAAATACTCCCTGGAGCTGGAGTCTCAGATGAAGCAGGCTCTCGTAAAACGTGATCGGGCAGCCTATGATCATATCCTTGAGCAGATGATTACATATTGTGTAGAAGAACCGCATCATCCGGACGAGATTCGGGAGGCATGTACCAGGTTAACCATGGCACTGATCACGGTAGCCGATTCCATGGGCTGGATCACCGATAACATCTCCATTCAGCACAGCATAGGAGAAATTGCCCAGGCAATTTCCTGGCAGCGAATTCGTGAGCTGATGCAAAATCTTTATGATGAGCTTACAGGAGTACAGGATCAGCCGGAGCATGTCAGCCTGCTGGTTAAGCGTGCCCTCGCCATGATCGAAAGCCAGTACAATCAGGGAATTACGCTGGAGGAGCTCGCCAAACATCTTTGTGTGACGGATGAGTATCTGAGTACCCAGATCAAAAAGGAAACCGGGATGTCCTTTACGGAGACCGTGCGAAAACTGCGGATTGAACGCATCAAGGAGCTGCTGGTGCACTCAAATCTGAAATTAAATCAGATCGCGGAAATGGTAGGATATACCGATCCTAAGTATATGAGCAAGGTATTTAAGGAAGAAGTCGGCATGCTCCCGGCTCAGTTTCGAAAACAAAATCATTGATAAATGGATAACATCTTAAATAATTCCTCCTTTTTTAAAGATTTCCTCTTTGCATTTTCCGCGAACATGATAAAATGAAGTCAACATAAAAGTATAGACATCATAAGATTTCGTAACTTGATATAAGCAGATTTAAAGGAGTGACAATTATGAAAGAGATGAATCTGACTTTCCGTAATCCGGATGAGGTGCTTGACTTTGTCAAGACAGTAGAACAGTATCCGTATGATATGGATCTGTGTCGTGGAAGCGTTGTAGTAGATGCCAAGTCTTTACTTGGAATCATGAACCTGGGATTTAACCAGACTGTAAATTTAAAGATTTACAGCAATGACTGCAATGATCTTTTCAGCAGCATTGAGAAGTACAAAGCAGCATAACCCCAAATATTTCAATTTTTTGATCCCCCATACCAGACAGAATAGCTTAAGCTATTCTGTCTTTTCTTTTGTGGGAAATTGTGCTATGATTCGTATCAATGCAGTGTAAAAAAAGTAGAAAGATGAGGAGAGAAGAAATGTACAAGATTGTTTCACGGCTGTTGATCTATGGTGATATGCCAAAGGACACGATTCTGATGGAACTGGCAGATATCATCCGCAAGGCAGACGATAAGAGCCAGACAAAGGAAGAGCTGGTCACCAGAACCTTTACCCAGGTCAAGCATCTGCTTCAGGTGGCAACCGATTATGGCTTCGATAAAAACTTATGGCAGAATTATCTGACCTTTCTGTTGATCACCAATGAAAATCCGTTCAGCATCACCTGTGAGAAGGTGGGAGCCAATGACGGAAGTGTCAATTACTTTGCAAAGAGCGATTTCAAGGCCTTCCTGGATCTGTTCCACTATGATTTCAGTGCGTTGGAGCAGTATCTTGGAATTGACTGCTTCACCCGCTTATCCAACTATAAGGCCATCGGCAAGAAGGATCTGATGTACAATAAGAATGTCAGTGAGAAGGTTCGGATGCTGAGTGAGAAGCTGGCAGCTGCAGCAGACGAGGACGAATTCTTTGCCGGGGTTACCGATTTTTATAAGGCGTACGGTGTCGGCATGTTCGGACTTAATAAGGCGTTCCGCATTCAGTCCAGAGAGGACGGCGGCGTGAACTTCTGCGCGATCAATAATATGGATGCCGTGATGTTGGATGATCTCATCGGCTACGAGATCCAGAAGAAGAAGCTGGTCGACAATACCCTGGCCTTTGTAGAGGGCAAGAAGGCAAACAATGTGCTGCTGTTCGGTGACAGCGGTACCGGAAAGTCCACCAGCATCAAGGCCATTGTCAATGAGTTTTATGATCAGGGTCTGCGCATGATCGAGATCTACAAGCATCAGTTTAAGGATCTGTCGTCTGTGATCGCACAGATCAAGAACCGCAATTACCGTTTCATCATTTATATGGACGATCTTTCCTTTGAGGAATTTGAGATCGAATATAAATTCTTAAAGGCAGTCATCGAGGGCGGAGTGGAGACCAAGCCGGACAATATCCTGATCTACGCAACCTCCAACCGCAGACATCTCATTAAGGAAAATTGGAGTGACCGTGACGATGTGGAGAGCCAGAATGGTATGCATCGCTCCGATACCATGGAGGAGAAGCTGTCCCTGGTAAACCGTTTCGGCGTGACGATCAACTACTCCAAGCCGTCTCAGAAGGAATACTTCAACATTGTGATCGAGCTGGCACATCGTGCAGGCCTGACCCTGTCCGACGACGAGCTTCGCGCAGAAGCCAACAAGTGGGAGTTGAGCCACGGCGGAATTTCCGGGCGTACCGCACAGCAGTTTATCAATTACTTGCTGGGTACGGTATAAGCAGCAGGGAAACAGTTTGACGAGGGATTTTCAGAAAACGGTTCAGAACCGGATCAGATGCCGAAATCGGCTGCGATTATGCGCAAACATATCATGTCTGATTTACGGGATTTTGTCTGGTTCTGAGCTGTTGGAAAAAAATAAAAAAAGTTTTGAAAAACTGTTGACAAATATTGGAACCTGATGTATTATATACATCGTTGCAGCGAACAAGAGCTCAACAAACTAAATAATATGTGTGCGTAGCTCAGCTGGATAGAGCACTTGGCTACGGACCAAGGTGTCGGGAGTTCGAATCTTCTCGCGCACGTATGAAAAAAGGCATCCTATTAATTTAGGATGCCTTTTTTGTTGCCTGTTTTTAAAAGAAAGGATTTTGTCCTACATTTGTCCTGTTTGGTATGGTACAATAAGGTTACAAAATCAGATGTATGCGGAGGAAATGATTGAACATGAAAAGAAAATACATTGTAATGTTAGGAATGACTGCCATGCTTGGCGCTTCATCGATATCAGGCTGTGGATCTTCTGATAAAATCAAGGATCAGGCTCAGACCGAAAGCCAGGATACAGCTGATCAGTCAGCCAATCAGAATGAAGATAAAGACAGCGAGGGCTCATCGGAGGGAATCCACATCGATACGGAAAACAGTACGGATGGAAGCGGTGCGAAAACAGAAGCAGGATCGGATGAGGCATCAGCACTCTTTGAAGAGCTCTCAACCTGGAACTTCGTATTTTCCAGCGGTGCCGGAGCCTGGGAGACGGATCTGAGCATTGCAGCAGACGGTTCCTTTACCGGTTCCTACCATGATTCGGATATGGGTTCCACCGGTACCAATTATCCGAATGGAACGGTTTATCTGTGTGACTTTACCGGAAAATTCGGAGCAGTCGAGAAGGTCAATGACTATACCTACAAGACCACGATCGAGAAACTGGAGAGTAAGGAAAAGGAGGGAAAAGAAGAAATCTCGGACGGCATGAAGTTTATCTACAGCACAGCTTACGGCTTAAGTGATGCAGAGGACATTTATATTTACATGAAGGGGGCTCCGTCGGATAAGCTGCCGCAGGAATACCAGGAATGGGTGATGTTTCCGTTAGATAATGCAAAGACACTTCCGTTCTACGGACTGTATAACGAAAAGGAACAATTGGGATTTTACAGCTGGGATGATTCGGATCTGGAGGATTCGGCAAGCGGCATTACCGAGGATACCGATTTTGGATCCGGAAAAACCTCTGACAGTACAACGGATGTGGAGGCAAACGAAAACAGCGGCATCATGGAAGGCCTGGTGGATACCCTGAATAAGACCGATGCCTTAGAACAGCGCCTGCAGACCGAAAACCTGACCCAGGAGGAGATGAACAAGCTGAGCGATGAGCTTTACAAGGCCTGGGATGCACAGCTGAACATTACCTGGAAACAGTTAAAACGCACTCTGGATGCCGATACGATGGAAGCCTTAACAAAGAAACAGAGAGAGTGGATCAAGGAGCGCGATAAAAAGATCCAGGAAGCCGGAGAAGGATATGAGGGAGGAAGCATCCAGACTATGCTTATGAACATGGAGGGCGCAGACCAGACGAAGACCCGGTGCTATGAGTTGTTTGAATATCTGAGATAACAATAAGAAACCACAGGTAGGAAGGCAAACCTGACGAAAGGAGCTGATATTATGAGATATGAGATCCCAAAGGATAAAAATGTACTGACACAGGAAAAGATCAACATACTTCATGCAACCGGAAGCGAATGGAGTGCTGTCAACAAAGCATTGCAGTTTATTACGGACTATGCAGATGACAATTATGTCAGCAAACCGAATGATTATACCAAGTTATACAAAATCTACATGGGACTGGGGTTATCAGGAAGAAAGACAGAGGAGATGTTGTTTCCTTCCGATCAGAGAAGCAATGAACAGTTTCAGGAAGAACTGAAAAAGCTGTGGAGAGTTCTGGAACTTCATACGCTGGAGAAGAATTCCTCGATCTTAACGACCTATCAGCAGTATCAGGAAGATCCGAAAGCCTGTGACGCCAAGCTTCTTGCGGCCGAGGAGAAGGAAGCAGAAAAAGAAGAGAAAGAAGCTCTTCCTCTGGTGGATGAGGAGTCACCCTATCACCATTTTGTATCCGGAACGGTTTATGAAGAACTCTTAAAAAGCTGGAAGGAATTAAAAAATCAGCTGGAACCGGATGCCATCACGACCCAAATGCTTGATCAGGATATGCAGGAGCTTTTATCCCGCATGCAGCTTCAATATCTCAGACGCAATGAAATGGGAAGCATGCTTCCTATGACAAAGCAGGATTACAGAGAAATCCAGAATCTGTATCAGCGTTGCCTGGACAATTTTGATCATTGCTCCGATCAGGAACGAAATCTGGAGGGATATCAAAAGCTTCGTTCCCTGATGCGGCAGAATGAGAGGAGTCTTCGCAATCTTCCGGAGGATGATCTTCCGCTTCTCGCTAATGCGATCCACGGCTTTGAAGCTCCGGTGATCGAGCTTCGGGATACGAAAAACGAAACCGTTGGTGACGTGGTGAGCAACCGTGAAACGGTGATATACGTGGACGAAAACGGAGAACTGAGACAAGGACTTTTTACGCCGGAGCGTACAGAGCACGATAGAATGATCGATGTGAAGGCAATCCTGGATCAGGCCGTGAAAGACTATCCTCAGTATAAGGAATTTTTCCAGACACTAAGAAAACCTTCCGGAAATTATCGTGCCTATACGGAACTGGAACAGGCAATCGCAGAGGATATACAGGATTCGAATTTGGATGCAACCGAGCGATATCGTCAGAATTCGCGCAGTATACCGGAAAAATTCCGGCAGGATGCGGGATTTGAAACAGCATTTCGGGAGGTTGTGCAGAAACTGGATAAAAATCTGTGTGCTCACAGCGTGCTGGTGGGTGCAGGCATCGAACTCGGCGATGAGCTGGTGAAGCGTTCCAGCGCTATGAGTGATGTGGCAAGTTTCCTTGGATTTTCCAATCTTTTAGCAAACAGTCGACAGGTAACCGTGAAGCGGGGCGACAAGGAAATCAAGGGTACTATGATGGATGCTGCAGATTTGGATACAGTAGATCCAAAATCGTTGGAGCATGTAAACCAATTGTTGAGTAAGCCATTTTACAAAATGGATCATCGCGAATTTGACAGTCAGCCTTTCTTAAGCTCTCTGGCAGACCTTCAGATCCTTGATTTTTTGTGCGGCAATACGGATCGGCACTCGCAGAACTTTTTCTTCCGTCAGGATTTTTCGGATCCGAAGCATCCAAAGCTTGTGGGAGTACAGGGAATCGATAACGACAATTCCTTTGGCAATATTGATGACGGAGGTATCATGCGCCTGGCCAGATCGGAAGATTTAAAGATCATAACTCCGAAGATGGCAGAAGCGATCAGCAGCATGAGTGGAGAAGACTTAGAGCGAATCCTGGAACCGTATCATTTCTCAAAACCTCAGGTTATGGCAGCAGGAAACCGGCTGGATAAGCTGAAAAGCATGATCGCAAAGGGCAAAAAGGATCCCAAACTGATCCTGAGAGATGATAAGCTGATCAATAAGCAAGGATCTATTCACATCGTGCAGGATCAGGAGTGGGAGAAACTGACTCAGTATTCTCTGATTCCGAGTAAGGTTCGTACAGCGGGATACGATGCAGACGGAAGCCCCAGTTATGTACAGCCGCAGAATATTTTCACAAATGCTTATGAATATCGGCAAAAACTGGCAAAAAAACCGAAGGGCTTTGGGGAAGATGGACGTTATCATGCGAATAAGACGATTTCCTATGATAAACACGATATGGAAACGATGGATTATAGCAAGGCATTCTCCCTGGTGAAAAAGGAATACATTGCTTTGAATAAATTCAAACAGCGTTTCAATGATGCACATGGTGACAGGGATACCCGCAGCCAGGAATTTAAGAACATGAGATCGGCGATGGAAAACTACATGGAGGCCTACCGTGGGATGGAAACCGCTTTTTCAAATTCAGATCAGGAAGTGATCGGACAGGCAGGAGAAAAAGCAAAGAGCCGGGATGAACGAATTCAGGATGCCTTTCGTTCTCTGGATGAAGCACGAAAAACCTTAAATAGACAGATCGACCGATATCTGGGTAAAACACATCACTGGTTTAAGTCCGGTCGGAACAAAAAACGTATTGCGATCGCAGAGGAGCTGAAAAACAGCATTCGCGAAGCACCGGACAGCCTGAAATTCTGTCAGGAGACCCAGAAGCTGCAGAAGCGTTTTAAGGACATCATGGCCGAAAAGGATGATTTCCAGCTGGCAGCTTATGCGACGGAACAGATCTACGGAAATATGAAGCTTACGTTAAGCCAGAACTTAAATGTTTATCACCAGGATCACCCGATCCGGGTCACGGGAGCCAAGGCCTTCAATGCCCAGAATCGCCTGTGGAAATACGGCCAGAGCGGAGCTACGAAGGGGACTATCAGCGTACCAAAGCAGGCAGGAGATGGAAATGAGAAGGAGCTTGTATCCTTAGAAAGACTGCAGACTGAACTGAAAAAAGCACCGTCCGAGGCAGCGGATATGGAAAAGATTCGTGCCGACTTAAAGGTGATCCAAACGTATGCGGATACCCTGAATAAACAATACACGGAAGCAATGGAGGATTTTCGGAAAAATGAGAAGGATAAAAATGATCCGGAAGGCTACAAGTATTTAGGCGAAATCCGAGATCATTCCGCCGGATTAAAAGAACAGATCGACCAGCTTCTTAACAAGAAGGGCGAGATCACTCCGGCCAATGTGCGCGGCGTGGTAGGAACACTCTTTGCAGGAGAAACGAAGATCGCGAAAGGCTATACGGCCGAAAAAAGCAAGAAAAATACCATGAACCGGGCAAAGTAGAAACGAAAATCAACAGTCAGAAAAAAGAAGGCGTTGTCACAGGACAATGCCTTCTTTTTTTTATATGGATGTTGAAAAAAATAAACTTTGAGTTTTAACACTTTTTGTATATAATGTATTTATAAAACTTTGGTAACTGTTCAGAGCCCACCTCCAAAATGCTTTGTATTTCGTCGGTGTGGCGTATCCGCCAGCTACGGAAAACTTGCTTGGCTCTGAACAGTTACAAATTGAGGATGCTTATGAAAACAGAAAGAAGGATAAAAAAGGCAGAGGTGATCGGGATCCTGGTGGTTCTTCTGCTTTTCGGATATCTGATCCAGAGTTTCTGGCAGGCCGGTGAGAGCGCTTCATCGAAAGACAGCCTTCGTTCCCTGACCGGCGGCTGGTATCAGATGGTGGATGGCAAGCGAGTTGAGCTTACCCTGCCGCGTACCGTCGAGGCGGATGAAAACGGCTTGGTGATCTTATACAATACCTCGCTTACCCGGTCATACCGAGGAAAGGTATTGTCAGTGCGCGGCCTGCAGTATGATACGGATGTCTGGCTCGGAAGGCATTGCCTGTATCGATACGAAGATAATGGATTTGAAAAAAACAGTCAGATGAAGGGGAAAATGTGGGCAGATGCGTATTTGCCCGAATCAGTGGGAAAAGATCCCCTCAGTCTGGTCATGGCATGCAGGCCCGGACAGCGGGTATATGTCCAGGCACCGCTGGTGGGAACTTCCGCTGCGATCACGGAAAGACATTTACAGGATGCCGCAGTTTCCATCCTGGTGATCTTTGGAATGATGGTTTTCGGAGTTGTTTCTCTCATTGTCTATTTCTATACAAGACATTATCATATTACAGAGAGGCGATTTTTGGATGCAGCCCTATTCATGATCCTGTGTGGAATCTGGTGTGGCTTGGACAGCGGTTTATATCAGATCTACGGAAAACATGCAGCGGCCGGAACACTGCTGTCCTTTTATGCATTTATGCTGATGTCGGTTCCAATGCTTCATTTCGTGCAGGATACGGTCAGTGAACGTGTGAAATATGTTCCGGAAATCTGGCTCATGCTGCTTTATGCCAATGCCATCCTGCAGGGGATTTTGCATCTGGCATTTGAGATCCCATTTATCCGGATGCTGCCTGTAACCCATATGCTCCTGATATTCGGGGTTGCATCGATGATCGCTCTTTTAGTGAAGGAGTATCATACAGACAGGCGGGCGGAGCTTGCGGCCTGCTTGAGAGCCTTCAGTGCTCTTGGTGTGAGCGGCATCGCAGCTCTCGCATTGTATTGGTCATTTTCCATTCATTGGTATGATATGGTATTTCAGCTTGGAATCCTTCTTTTTATTGCAATTTTGTTCTGGTTTTTGCTTCGCAAGATATCGGGAGATATTCGTTTCCGCGTAGAACAGACCGTATATGAACGGATTTCCAGGGAAGATCGGATGACCGGACTGAAGAATCAAAAGGCATTTGAAAGCTATCTGAGCCAGATCGAAACGGATGAGGTATCCTGTGAGAATGCTTTGCTTTTGTTTATTGATATTACCGAACTCAAGTGGATCAACGATACACAGGGACTTAATCGGGGGGATGAGACGGTAATCCGGATTGCCCGATGCATCCAAAATGTTGCTGCACCTCCGTTTGAACAGAGTGTCGAATGCTTCCGCATTGACGGGAATGAGTTTGCTGTTGTTGTGCTCAATCCGAGTAAGCAACCGGAAACCTGGGAAGCGGAACTGAAAAAGGAAATGGAGCAGACAGGAAAGCTAACGCGCCTGGGCTTTGGCTACAGTTATCTGAGAAGATACGACGGAAGCCAGAATACCATCAGTGACTGGAAAAATAAGGCAGACAGCATGCTGCGTGGAAACTATTAATGGAGGAAATCAATGACCTATAATGCAGACTTTTTGATCGCCGCGATGGCGATACTCTTTTTGATCCTCTGGCATTTTCTGGAGCAGAAACGGGCAGAAGATTTAAACAACCAGGTATTTCTCATATTTGTGGTGTTAGTCAGCCTGGATGTGGCTGCAGAATGGCTCTGCAATTCCTATATTACATCCAATGGCAATTTCGGCGCTGCCGCCATGATATCCACAACCGTGTTTTTTCTGTTTCAGGCGGTTTTGCCGTTTACGGTGGTCTGTTATGTGCAGACTTTGCATAAAAACAGATTTTTGTCCTTAAAGAGGATGCTGCTTTACGGTATTCCGACTCTGATACTGGTAGGAATTGTACTGTCCAATCCATTTACAGAAAAGCTGTTTTATTTTGATGTAACGACAGGATATCAGAAGGGTCCCTGGTATATGTTAATGTATTACAGTGCCATGGTTCATCTGGGGGTAGCTCTGTTCCTTGCTTTGTTCTGGAGAAAGTCGCTGGGACGCAGGCAAACGATCATTCTGTTGGAAATCCTGCTCTTATCCGGAGGTGCGGTGCTGGTACAGCTGTTTCACCATCCGCTTTTGATGACAGGCTTTGGCTTAAGCCTCGCGGTCCTGGCACTGTTCATCACGATCAACAACCCTTATGCAAATACGGACACACTGACCGGCCTGTATAACCAGTTCTATCTGTCCAGGAAAAGCAGGGAACTGATCGCAGCAAAACGAATCTTTCATGTCATTACCATCTATCTGTATCAGTTAAAGCATGTCAACAAGGTTGCGGGATTTCAGGGCGGTGACCGGATTTTAAGCCAGACAGCGCAGAAGCTGGCCGAATTGTGCGGAAATCGTGCATTTCGCATCACGGGAAAACGGTTTTTGATCATGACAGGTTCCTTGGAGGAATATGAGTATTATCTCAAAAAATTAAAGGAAATGTTTTCACCGGATCGGATGCTGGATGTTGATGAACATCATATGTCTGTGCCGGTTATCATAAGCGGAATCATCCAGGCACAAAAGCTGGGTGATGCGGGACTGGTATTAGAGTACGCTGAGTATCTGGAGTCTTTGGCTCCCCAGAGCGGACAGACGGAAGTGGTACAGGATGATAAGCGGACGATGAATGGTTTTTCCTATCAGAAAAAGGTTGAGCAGTATCTGCATACCGCGATCCAGGAGGACCGTTTTGAAGTGTATTACCAGCCGGTCTATTCGGTGAAGGAAAAGCGGTTTATTACGCTCGAGGCCTTAAGCCGCCTTCAGCATCCGGAGCTTGGCTGGATTGCACCGGATGTGTTCATCCAGATCGCTGAGCGCAACCATATGATCGAGCAGATCACGGATCTGCAGTTTCAGCGAATCTGTCGCTTTTTAAACCAGAACCGGACCTTGATGAAGCAGCTGAAGAATGTGAAGGTCAATCTGTCCTCTCTGGATTTGATGCGCAATGACTGCAGTGAGCATTTTATCCGTATGATGGATCAGGCTGAAATCCCTCATGATTGGATCCAGTTTGAGATCACGGAGACGGTGGCGACCGAGTACAACACGAGCCTGAGAAAAATCGTAGAGGAATTTACGGCAGCAGGCATCCATCTGTGTCTGGATGATTTCGGTTCCGGATATGCAAACTTAAATACTGTGATGCGTCTTCCGTTTTCCGTGATCAAGCTGGATCGAACCCTGCTTTTTGACATCTGTCAGGATGAAAACCGTGCGCTGTTTTATCACAGTCTGGTGGAAACCTTCCATCGGATGAATTACTGCATCGTATCGGAAGGAGTAGAGACGAAAGAGGAGATGGAGCTTTTGAGCAGCTGGGGTGTCGATATGATCCAGGGCTATTATTTTTCTAAACCACTGCCTAAACAGGAGCTGGTCGTAAAGCTGGCCAGACAAAACAGCGTGGAATATGCTGACTGATGAGGGCAAACAGAATGAAAATACCATCGATACCAAGGTGCCTGCATAGACAAAAAAAACAGGCAAAAAACAAAAAGTGGACGGCAATCAAGGATGACCAGCGCGTTATGGCGGTCATCCTTGCCGCGTTAAGCTGCGTCAATATGGGCGTGTCCGCTGCTTATCAGCCGGTTCGTTATAAAACGATAGAATTAAAGACAGCTCCCTCCTTTGGGGAGGCAGAAACACCAACAGCCATAGCCACGGCGTCAAACGCAGTGACGGAGACGGAAAAGGAAACGGAGAGAGACTGGATACCGTCTCCGAGCGAGATGAACCTGTTTCATGTGTTTTCGGAGGGTGAGACGAAAACAGATCCGGAGGACAGCCTGGGAGGACAGATCTTTAAGAGGCTTATGAAGCTGGACAATGACTGGGCGGGGGCTGTTTACGGCTATTCCGGCCTGACACCGGCTGCTCTGACAGAAAAGATTGGTATTTCCAAGGCCTGCATCATCGGAGATTACAATCCGGAGGATAAAAAACAGGTTGCCGATGACCCTACGACGTGGATCATCGGCAGCTTTCGCAATGTATGGTTTCGGACGGAAGACGGAGACGGCAATACCATATCGCCTTATTCCAATATTCCGCAGATCATGTCCTTAGCCAATGTGTATTCCTATTACCATGATCCGGAGGATCCAGAGGCATTCTGGAATTATTGCGAGGAGCTTTGGAAAGCTTCGCATTATTATACGCTGGTGATCAGCGATATCTACCATTGCTCCGGGTGTGTCAGTGTGGATGAAACGGAGAACACCGGGGATTTGCAGGAAACAGATGCCTATGCGGACGGTGGTATGACGGACTCACGAGACAATTTCGAAACAGGGGAAGCATCGGGAAATGGAGCAGATCTGGAAGGCGGGAATCAGGAATTCAACGGCGTGATCTTCGAACCGGGGATTCTTGCACCGGATCCTGAGCAAGACAGTATTAGTGAGAATCAGGTGGGAAGCAGCTCGGAATCCGACAGCCAGGCATCTTGGCAGACCGGTGCGGATTTTGCTCAGAATGGTCAGGAGTCTTGGCAGACCGGTACGACGTCTGCTCAGAATGGTCTGGAGTCTTGGCAGACCGATACAGTGTCTGTTCAGAACAGTCAGGAGTCTTGGCAGGACGGCACAGCTTCTGCTCAGAATACTCAGACTGCGGCCAAGACGAGAATCTGTCCCGGGCATGTGGATCTGACGATTGTTTTAAGGATCACAGGTCTGGAGGAGAAGAATGATCTTTTCTCTCTTGATCAAACAGGAAATGACGAGAAGGGATATGTACAGGATGGCTGGCAGGGGTGGAATGGTGAGAACCGACGGACAGCCTTACAGTTAGCCGAAAAGGACTGGTATCTGAAATATGGTCTGCGAACCTCCACTGCATCGGTCAAGCTTCCGGTCAAGACCATCGATGTGGATTCCTACTTAAATAATCTTCCTTCGAATCTGTCTGAAAAGCGAAAGAATCTTTTACGCGTTGCCTTAAATTCGGTTGGCCGCATTCCGTATTACTGGGGCGGAAAACCGGCAGCTTTCGGGTATGACGGAAATCATTTCGGAACCACCGTATCACCGGACAGCTCCGGCCGCAGCTTAAGAGGGCTGGATTGCTCCGGCTGGGTAAGCTGGGTATACTGGACGGCCACCGGCACAAAGCTCCCATATGAGAGCACGGCAGGTCTTGTAAATCTTGGAAGACGCATCAGTGCGGCAGAGCTGGAGCCCGGCGACATTCTGGTACGCACCGGCCAGGATGCCCATACGGTCATGTTCTTAGGCTGGACTCAGGACGGAAAGATTCAGTGCGTCCATGAGACCAGCGGTTCGGTCAACAATGTTACGATCAGTATCAGGGATGCTGACTGGCCGTATTATATCCGTTTGGTGGAATGAAAAATATAGAAAAATGGTTTGGGTTATTGGAATGCCCAGACCATTTTTCATTTTCAAAAGATTTGTCCTGCAGTTTGTCCTACATTTGTCCTATATGCACTGTTATAATGATGTCAGACAGTGGAAATGAAAAAGAACATAGCTTTTCCAATTGATTGACGGAAAGCAGCACGATAGAGGAGGTAACGCTTATGCCGAGAAAGCAGCAAGAAAAAGATCAGGATTATGGAAAAAAAATACAGGAACTCTTAAAAAAGACTCAGGAATATAGAAAGAATCCGGAATCCTTTAAAGGAGAGAAGGCGGATTCCTTTCTGAATGAGTTAATGGACATTAAACGTAAACAGCTGCGTGATCCGTTCAAAGGCAAGGAGAAATCCAGTTTTGAGTTACTTCTTGGTGAATTGCAGAATACGGAAGAGGATGTGATTCATCAGGAAATCAAAAAGCGTGCCATGGATACATTGGTAGAGGTAAAAGGTGACCTGAAAACGGATGAAAATCGCGAAAAAATCGCTGAGGCTATCAACTATAGTGAACTTTATGAATTCATCGTTGATAAGACAACTGTTCTCAGGTCGAAAGTGAATTTTGAGAGAAAAAGAAAGGAAGAAAAAGCACAGAGAGCGGGTATTCAGGACGCAATCAACAAGGGAAACCAGAGTGAACTGGACAAGTGGAAAACAGATAGAAAAACCAAGGGTTTTGTGACTGAGCGAAATCAGCTTCAGAAGGAAGGCTTTGAAAAGGGGGAAATCTTTCAGTCCTGTAGTACGATTCTCGCGGAGATGGATGAGCTTAAGAAAAAAGACATTCGCACTGTGGAAGAAGAGGCACGATATCTGAGCGATAAGGCTTTGAGAGATTCCCATTTGTTTATTGGGTATATGATGACCACGCGTTATATGAGAAAAAATCCGGAAAGAGATCTTTATGACGAGAAAAAAATGCAGGAAGCATTGGAAAAATCTCAGAAAGAGCTAAACAAGCAAGCTACTTTGATGAAGGAAGTAAAAAAAGGAATTGAAAAGTTAGAGAAGGAAATTAATATCGACAATTTTAAGAGAGTTCGTGGCCAGCATGCGGCAGATATGACACGTCTTTATTTTAAGAAATTTGATGAGCTGTTTCATGATGCAGAGATATCCTACGAGAAAAAAAAGACAAAAAACTTTGGCAATGTAATGCAGGCCCTGGGGGCTCTAAGGGATTATAAATGGAATGAAAATTATGGAAAAAATTCTATTTATGAGAGACATCAGAATGCCTATGATAAGGGGATTGAAAAAGCACTGGGTGCACTGGATACCTATATTCAGAGAAAACCACGTTGGGCATTCTTGAGGGGGAATTTGGATAACGAACGTTTGGAACAGGCGCAGAATATGCGGAAGCTTCTGGGGGATATGCAAGCAGAGATGCAGGGATATCGCAACTATGTAAAAGAGCATGTTATGGAAACGGCGGCATTGATGGAGCAGGATGATCAGGAGAAAAAAAGAGAAGCAGCGAAGCCAATTGTGCAGAATGCATTTTCTCTTGATCCGATAGAAAAATCAGGGAATAAAGAAAAAGAGAAACCGCAGCTTCTTGAAGAATTTGAACAGGAAATCAAGAACCAGGAAAATCTGCAAAGTGATGTAAAGGCAAAATCAGAAAACAAACAGGACGAGAAGCTGCAGAACCAGGAAAGCAGGGAGAAGAAAGAAGAACAGAAGACGGAAGAGGAGAAAAAAGAACAAGAGAAAGAAAAAATAGAAGAGCAAAAGAGGGCCAAACAGCGGGAACAGGAAATTCAGAACGAAAAGGTGAACCAGAGTCCCCAAATCCGGCAGACAGTTCCATATGTACCAAATAAAAGGGAAGCGGAACTCAGGCAGCGGCAGAATTCTGACGGACCGAAGCGGGTATGGTCCAATTGGGAAGGCAAATTTGTGGATGTAAAACCACTGAGTCCGATTGTGCAGGATACGAAGGAAGAAAACAAACCGGCAGAGGTGCATGAAGATGAAAAGAAAGCAAAGCCCAAAACTCCAATCTGGGATACATCGGATTTGTATTATCTTTCGGAAAAAGAGCGTGCCATGATGGAAGATATCATGAAAGGCGGCGACGGCAGGATTAAGAAAAAAACAGAACCAGGCACCTCCAAAAAAGAGAGAACGTCATTCCAGGCACTGACTAACAGTAGCAGCAAAGCTGTGCAGACTGATCTGAAGAAAAACAAAGAGAAACCGAAAATTAACATTAAGGCCATGCACAGAGAAATAGAAGAGACTAAGAAAATTGCAGATCAGAAAACACGGCCGCGAGAAGCTGAGGATATTTATGACAAAAACTTTGTCCCCAAATTTATGGGAAAGAGCAAGTAATAACTGAGCTGAAAGCGAGGAATGTTTTTATTCGAAGGACAAGAGAAGATGATCGATACGAAGCATCGGCAGATTTCGTTGTCGCTCATGCAGTGCATGAACAGTAACGAATAGGACTTTTGTGAACCGCAGAAGGGAAGGATGAGAATGGGAAAGAGACTGGATGCCTGGAAAAGGCTGATCTTTAAAAAGGTGACGGAACCATCGGATCAGAAGGAAACAGAGTCGTCGGCCAAAGAGGAAACGGAGGATTCCTGGGAGG
This sequence comes from uncultured Selenomonadales bacterium, assembly GCA_963589345.1. Classification (GTDB taxonomy): domain Bacteria; phylum Bacillota; class Clostridia; order Lachnospirales; family Lachnospiraceae; genus Brotaphodocola. Next base: position 20,291 of record CAVALB010000031.1, read on the forward strand.
ACGAGACGGAAAAAGAAGAGAAGGAAGCCGAAGACTTGGCCGAGAGAAAGAACAAGGGAAAAACAGTCGAAGAACAGGCAGAGAAGAAGGACAAAGAAAAAGAAGCGGAAGTGGAGGACGAGATAGAGAAGGAGGAGAAAGAAAAAGAGGCCGAGAACGAGGCGGAAAAAGACGATAAGGAAAAGGAAACCGAGAACGAGGCGGAGAAGGACGAGAAAGAAAAGGAAGCCGAGAACGAGGCGGAAAAAGACGATAAGGAAAAGGAAACCGAGAACGAGGCGGAGAAAGACGATAAGGAAAAGGAAGCCGAGAACGAGGCGGAGAAAGACGATAAGGAAAAGGAAGCCGAGAACGAGGCAGAGAAAGACGATAAAGAAAAAGAAAACGAAGAGAAGGAGAAGGAAAAAGAGTCCGAGGATAAGGAGAAAAAAGAAGAGAAGGAAAAGAACGAGGACAAGAAGAAAAAAGAAAAGGAAGCTGAAAAAGAAGACGAAAAAGAAACCGGAAAGGGCGAATCCAAAAAGGATGAAGACGATAAGCAAAAGCTTCGGGACGGCAGAAAATTTAAGAAGGATCTGGATTCTTTAAAGGCAGGTGAAAAAGAAAAGGATTCCGGTAAGGAGAAAGGGCATGGCCGCGCAGCCGATAAGGCTGAGCGGGCATTGGCCGGTGAGGTGCTGAAGCATATGCTGGAGTACGAACAGCTCAACGAGACACCGGGAAACCGGGTTTTAAACGAGCTGGTTGGTTCCGGCAAAACGGATGAGTTGGTAAAGGTGATCTCGGCTACGGATAAGTTCCAGGCAGCTCACAAAAAGACCGATCAAAAAAATGATGCGAAACAGAAAGACCGGCCGACTGCGTCGGCAGAACACCAGCAGGGACTGCAGCCGGTATCGGCTGTACAGACAGCGCAGTACCTGACCGAGGCACTGCGGCTGGCGCGTGAGCATGAGAAAAATAAGAAGCGCGAAGAAAAGCAGAAGGAAAAGCTAGGATATAAGGATCTTTTAGCTATGGAGGACTTGGCTCATGGCAAAAAGCCGAAGGAGCAGCGGATCGTGAAAAGACCGGTGAAGGAGCTGAAGCTTGCAGACAGTGCAAAAGCCGGAAAGTCGCAGACACAGAACCTGGAACCGCCTGCCATGGGTCCGAAGCTTCCGTCGAGACGCAAGAAGCCGAACCAGGATCCGAACCAGCAGTAGACGCTACAAATTGGTTCGGGTATGAGGGTGTCATAAACTCTATCTTCCACCGACATGCGAGCATGTCGTGAAGGATGGAGTTTTGACACTGTAACCACAGATTAAGTTTTTATAAAGAATATCATGAGCTACTGACAATAGAACAGAATTCTGTTATATTGATATATAACGTATGTGATCTGTTACAGAAGCCTGCAGCCACCTGCTTTTTTTGAACAGTAACAGCGCATACAGTTTAAGCAGACTTGTGAGGATGACGCATGGAGTTCTCACACGGATGCAGAAAGTGAGAGTTGCGCATGATCAATGAAATTATGGAATATAATCGGAAATTTGTAGAAAACAAGGGATATGAACCGTATCTGACCAGCAAATACCCGGATAAGAAGCTGGCAATCCTGACCTGTATGGACACCCGCCTTCTGGAATTGCTGCCTGCGGCTCTCGGCATCAAAAACGGAGATGCCAAGATCATCAAGAATGCCGGCGGTGTGATCGTACATCCTTACGGCAGCGTGGTGCGAAGCCTTCTTGTGGCCATTTTGGAGCTTGGCGTGGAGGAGATCATGGTGATCGGCCATACGGACTGCGGCGTGCAGGGCATGGATGGCAAAGAAATGTTAGAGAAGCTGGTTGAGCGCGGCATCAGTCAGAGACATATTGATATTGTGCGTCACAGCGGCGTGGATCTGGAAGGCTGGCTTGGAGGCTTTGAGTCGGTAGAATCCTCTGTGCGTGAGACCGTGTGGAGTCTGCAGAATCATCCGCTAATCCCTAAAGACGTATCAATCAGCGGTTATATCATGGATTCTGTAACCGGAGCTTTATCTAAGGTAGAAGAGGAATAACCCTTTTCTTTAAAATCAAACAGACGGAGGCCAAACGGTGGACGAGCGTTTGCAGAAACAACTGGAGTTTATCCTGGAAATTGATAAAGAAAAAAATATCTTCCGTCAAACCCATTTAAGCGGACATGGACGCAATGAGAATGATGCAGAGCATGCCTGGCATATGGCCATCATGGCCTATTTGCTTCAGGAATATTCCAATGAGAAGATCGATGTAGCGCGGGTCATGCTCATGTGCCTGATCCACGATGTGGTGGAGATCGATGCCGGAGATACCTATGCCTACGATGCGGAAGGTCTGAAAACGCAGAAAGCGCGGGAGGATGCTGCAAAGGAGCGCCTGTATTCCCTGCTCCCTGAGGATCAGAAAGAGGCTCTGATCGCGATCTTCGATGAATTTGAGGAACGCAAGACTCCGGAGGCAAGGTTTGCCAGGGCGCTTGACAATCTGCAGCCTCTGCTTTTAAATAACAGCAACGACGGCGGAGACTGGAAGAACCATGAGGTGACGGCAAGGCAGGTCTACGGAAGGCAGTCCCGCACCCGGGAAGGATCCGAGAAACTGTTCGAAGTCACGGATCAGATCCTAAAGGAAAATATTGCAAAAGGAAATCTTAGACAATAAAAAAGAGCAGCAGCCCAGGCAATGCGCCTCGGTGTGCTGCTCTTCTTTTTATTCACAGGAAATCAGAGAGTCCCTTTAGATGTTTTCGCGGATTTTGATGGAGTGCTCCACGAAGTTATCCTCCTGCTTTGGCAGTGTTCCGGAGGTCAGATACTCAAACAGAAGATCTAAGGAACGGGAACCCTGTCTGCGGGGCTGCTGGCTGATGGTGGCCGAGATGATGCCGTTGCGCAGCATTTCCAGGGTATTCGGAACCTCATCGAAGGTGACGATCTTTGGATGATGGCCGGATTCCTGGACAGCCCGGCATCCGCCGAATACACCGGCAGCGGCAAAAAACAGGGCATCGATGCGGGCATTCTGCTGCAGAAGCTGTCTGGTCAGGGCGTAGCTTTCAAATTCATCATCATGATTTTCCAGAATCTCTGCAACATGGATCTGCGGATAGGAAGCTTCCAGCGTTTCGGTAAGTCCACGGATCCGTTCGGAATGGCATAAGACATTTCGGGAGCCGGTGATAATGCCAAGCTCCGTCTCTCCATTTGTCATTAGGGCAAGAAGACCGGCTGCAATCTGTCCTCCTTGGATGTAATTTGTGCCGACATAGGCGAGGCGTTTGGAACCTTCAATGTCGGTATTAACAGTGACCACCGGAATCCCAAGCTCTGCCAGATCATCGATCTTTTCCTGGATCAGCTGATGGTTATAGGGAGCCAATAAAAGACCGTGGATCTCTTCCTCTAAAAGCTCATCGATGGCCTCTAACTGGGCTTTCAGATCAAATTCTACTCGTTTGGTCAGGGTTGTCACACCGTAGTCGGCCAGTTCCCGGGCTTTTTGCTGGACCCCCTCACTGACTTCGTCAAAAAACGGATTGTTTTTGCTGAAGAGAACAACACCGATCTTATTTTTTTTCTTCTGAGCCGCCAAGGCAAGCCCGGCCTTGTTTGGGCGATAATCCAGTGCCTTTGCGATTTCCCGTATCTTATCGGCCGTCTGTGGGCTGACTCCGCTTCGATTGTTTAAAACCCGGTCTACAGTCCCGCGTGAGACACCGGCCAGTTCTGCGATATCTTTGATTCGTGCCATATAAAACCTCCGTGTTTTACAGTTTGGCAGGCAATCCTGCCGTTCTCGTTCATGGGCGCTATGTCTGCTGTGACAGTATCCGCCTTGATCCTGACGAAAACGTAATGGTTCAGAACGAACCTCCAAAATGCTTTGCATTCAGATCTAACTTTTGAAATTTTGCCTGGCTCTGAACGGTTACAAAAAAACAATACACAAAATAGAGAAAAAAGTCAAATGATAAGGAAGCGTGCACGAGCACACAATACGGCGATGGAATGTCAAGCCTATGGTAAAATGAGACAGAAAACGGGTTGGAAATCATCGGAAAATAAAAGAAAACTGTGCACTATTTACAAAAAAGAGAAAAAAACTAAAAAAATATGGTAAAAGTATTGAAAAGTCTTCTCGAAAAGGATAAGATAGAAACAGAAAACGTGCACGAGCACGATAATGGAGCGAACCGCAGCCGAAAAGCTACCATACCAAGAGCTGTGGTAAGTGTCTATCAAAAAAGGAGGATCCCACATGCTTTACATCGGAATTGATCTTGGAACATCTGCCGTGAAACTGTTGTTGATGGATGGAGCCGGTCAGATCAAGAAGATCGTTTCAAAAGAGTATCCCATTTATTTCCCGCATCCGGGCTGGTCAGAACAGAAGCCGGAGGACTGGTTTACCGGGACGATGGAGGGTCTTAAGGAGTTATTGGAGGGCAGCGATAAGGATCAGGTAGCAGGCATCAGCTTTGGCGGACAGATGCACGGACTTGTGATCCTGGATCAGGACGATCAGGTAATCCGTCCGGCACTTCTCTGGAATGACGGACGCACCTGGGAGGAATGCGATTACTTAAATAACGTGATCGGAAAAGAAAAGCTTTCTGAGTATACAGCGAACATTTCCTTTACAGGCTTCACCGCACCGAAGATTTTGTGGGTGAAAAATAAAGAGCCGGAAAATTTTGCAAAGATCGCAAAGATCATGCTTCCGAAGGATTACATCGCATATCGCCTGACCGGCGTACACTGCACCGATGTATCCGATGCCTCAGGCATGCTGTTATTTGATGTCAAGAACCGCTGCTGGTCCAAGGAAATGTGCGAGATTTGCGGAGTCCGCATGGATCAGTTGGCAAAGATCTACGAATCCTTCGAGAGCGTTGGAACGGTGCTTCCGGAGATTGCAGATGAACTTGGGATCCCGCATACAGTTCTGGTAGCAGCAGGTGCCGGAGATAACGCGGCTGCAGCAGTCGGAACCGGAACCGTGGGAGACGGCAGGTGCAACATTTCCCTGGGAACCAGCGGAACCATCTTCATTTCTTCTGAAAAATTCGGAGTAGACAAGCACAATGCCCTGCATGCCTTTGCTCATGCAGACGGCCATTATCACCTGATGGGCTGCATGCTCAGCGCAGCATCCTGCAATAAGTGGTGGATGGACGGAATCCTGGAAACCTCGGAATATGCAAAGGAACAGGCAGCTATCACGAAGCTTGGTGAAAACCACGTATACTTCCTGCCGTATCTGATGGGAGAGCGTTCCCCACACAACGATCCGAATGCCCGCGGCACCTTTATCGGCATGACCATGGATACCGGCAGGGCTGATATGACTCAGGCTGTGCTTGAGGGCGTTGCATTTGCCCTTCGTGATTCTCTGGAGGTGGCTAAATCTCTCGGTATTAAGATTGAGCGCACCAAGATCTGCGGAGGCGGAGCGAAGAGCCCGCTTTGGAGAACGATCATTGCCAATGTCATGAACCTCAAGGTTGACATGATTGAGAGTGAAGAAGGTCCGGCACTGGGCGGTGCCATGCTGGCAGCCGTTGCCTGCGGAGAGTATGAGAGCGTAGAGGCAGCAGCCGCAAAGCTTGTGAAGGTCATCGGAACCGTGGAGCCGGAGCCGGAGTTAGCTGCAAAATACGAAGAGCGGTATCAGGTATTTAAAAAGATCTATCCGGCCTGCAAACCGCTTTATGAACTGATGAAATAGGATATTCACATATATTTTCATGATTAGGAGGAGAAGAACATGAACAACATTCCAGAAGTAAAAGTAGGTATCGTTGCGGTCAGCCGTGACTGTTTCCCAGAATCCTTATCTGTAAACCGCAGAAAAGCACTGGTAGACGCATACAGCGCAAAGTATGACGCAAAAGACATTTATGAGTGCCCGGTCTGCATCGTAGAGAGCGAGATCCACATGGTACAGGCTCTTGAGGATATCAAGAAGGCCGGATGCAACGCTCTGGTCGTATATCTTGGAAACTTCGGACCGGAGATCTCCGAAACCTTACTTGCAAAGCACTTTGAGGGACCGAAGATGTTCGTTGCAGCAGCAGAGGAGAGCAAGGACAATCTGGTACAGGGACGCGGCGATGCATATTGCGGTATGCTGAATGCAAGCTACAACCTGGCACTGCGCAACATCAAGGCATATATTCCGGAGTATCCGGTTGGCAATGCTGCTGAGTGTGCAGATATGATCCATGAGTTCTTACCGATCGCAAGAGCCGTGATCGGACTGTCTGACTTAAAGATCATCAGCTTTGGACCGAGACCGTTAAACTTCTTAGCCTGCAATGCACCGATCAAGCAGCTCTACAACCTGGGCGTGGAGATCGAGGAAAACTCCGAGTTGGATCTGTTTGAGGCATTCAACAAGCATGCCGGTGATCCGAGAATCCCGGAGGTTGTTGCTGATATGGAGAAGGAACTGGGCGAAGGCAACAAGAAACCGGAGATCCTTCCGAAACTGGCTCAGTATGAGCTGACTTTGCTCGACTGGATCGAGGCTCACAAGGGTTATCGCAAATATGTGGCCATCGCCGGAAAATGCTGGCCTGCATTCCAGACCCAGTTCGGCTTTGTACCGTGCTATGTCAATAGCCGTCTGACCGGCCGCGGCATCCCAGTATCCTGTGAAGTAGATATCTACGGCTGCTTAAGTGAGTTCATCGGCACCTGTGTCAGCCAGGATGCAGTAACCCTGCTCGACATCAACAACACCGTACCGTATGACCTCTACGACAGCGAGATCAAGGGCAAATTCGATTACAAGAGTGATGATGTATTCATGGGCTTCCACTGCGGCAACACCACCACCAAAAAGCTGTCCTTCTGCCAGATGAAGTATCAGCTGATCATGGCAAGAAGCCTTCCGGAGGAAGTAACCCAGGGAACCCTTGAGGGCGACATCGTTCCGGGTGACATCACCTTCTTCCGTTTACAGAGCACCGCAGACAGCAAGATCCGTGCATATGTTGCAAACGGTGAGGTTCTGCCGGTAGCAACCCATTCCTTCGGAAGCATCGGTGTATTTGCTATCCACGAGATGAAGCGTTTCTATCGTCACGTCCTGATTGAAGGTAACTTCCCGCATCACGGTGCAGTCGCATTCGGCCACTACGGCAAGGCACTGTATGAGGTATTTAAGTATCTCGGCGTCGATGTAAAGGATATCGGATACAACCAGCCGGCAGGCGTACGTTATCCGACCGAGAATCCATTTGCTTAAAAATGAATTTGAAAAATAAAAAGGGCGAATCCCTCTCCGATACAAAACGGAGAGGGATTCGCCCTTTCTTACGGCTGTTATTTGCAACAACTCATCTATTCTTTTCCAAACATCTGAACCCAATAATATCCATTTGTGTCGGAATCATAGTAGAAGCCTATAGCACTTATTTTAAAGGATTTACTCAGGATATTTTCCCTGTGACCCTTGGAGTTCATCCACGCTTTTACTACGGTCTTTGGAGTACTATATCCTTCCGCGATATTTTCACCCTTTGCTCTAAGGTCGATTCCTACCTCATCAAATGCCGTAAAGCAGCTTTCACCATCCGGTCTTAGGTGCGAAAAACTTTCGGTTAATTCTTCTGCACGGATCTCGCAGGCTTCTGCAATGGTATCATCCCATTTGAGTTTGGAGACGCCTTTTTTTGTGCGCTCCTGGTTGATCAGATCAAAGCATTCTCTGGCAAAGCTGCTCAGATCATCGGAATCGACCTCCGTTTCGTAATCCGTCGATGAACTGATGCTTCCGGCGCCCGAGCTTAAGGTCTGTCCGGAACCGGAGCTGGTTTTTGATGCTACAGATTTGGTCTGAACAACGCCGTTTTGCACCCAGGCACCGTTTCCGTCCACTGTATATCCGTCCGGCGCAGCTGTATTCACTAACAGGTAGCCGTTTGCATCGAAATAATAGCACTCCGCGATGCCGTCCCCATTGCCGTCGATCCACTGCCAAGCATTGCTGTACCAGTTTGTGTGATCTGCATTGGTTGCGTACCACCAGCCGTTTTCATTCTGCTGCCATCCTGCGGCAAAGCTGGTCATACTCATAAGGCCGGTTATAACGATCGTTGCCGCGGTGCATTTTAAGTAATTCTTTTTCATACGTTTGTTGCTCCCTTTTCTTTTTGATGTATTTATTGTACGTCGGAGAGGAGGGGGAGTCAATCGGTTTTGTGGAAAAGGACATGATTATCATTGCAGATACTATGAATCTGGAAATACAGCAGATTGTTGCTGCAAAATATGATATGATGTAGGGTAAGCGCTCCATAGCAAGTACCTTTTTTTCTTCTTCGTTTTCTGCAATAATAGCCTCAGATAACAAAAGCCTGAATCCGTGAAATTCAGTTGATTTTTTTACAGGACACCATTTCTCTGAATTTTTTCGAACCGACTGTCTGAAATTCTCAAAGAAAGACTCCTGTAAGTTGCATTTTGGCCTTATCTTCAACTTGAAAGCCTAAAAAAGAGTGCACGAAATAAAGCCATGAGTTATTCAGTTTTTTATGC
>CAVALB010000032.1:0-26418 GCA_963589345.1 uncultured Selenomonadales bacterium
ACTTGCGACCTCTGCGTCCCGAACGCAGCGCTCTACCAAACTGAGCCACGCCTCGCTACGTTCAGTAGTATAGTATAAATTGTGCGAATTGTCAACAACAATTTATACTTTTTTATTTACTCATGTTTTTGAGAATTGCAAGAGTGCAAAGCACACAGCAATTCGGTAGCAATGGGGTCAAAATATCTTTTGACCCCAACATCATTTGATTCCTTACTTTAATACAATAGCGTATACTGCTTCCACTACATTCATGGCCAGAGAACGGTCAACCAGGGATACCGGTTCTCCGTCGATTTCTGCCAGACAGGTACTTCCATCGTAACGATACAGAGCAAGGACAATAGTCGGATACTCATCTCGGTCCAAATGAACGGTCAGGCGAATTTCCTCCTTCTGATTGGGCTTTTCTTCTGTAAACTGATCTGATTTTAAGGCTTTTAACGCAGTGATCAGATCATCGGACGAAAGCTCCTCACCCCCATAAGAATACGTCCGGTCACTGCCCTTCTTTTTAGAAGTAATGGTGTAAGTCTGTCCTTCCAATTCTACATCGATCTGATCGATCTCGGCATAATCCACAGAAAGCAGTTCTTGATGACGGAGATCATCGTAGGAACATTTCATGAGTTTCTCATAGTCATTGCCAGTCAGCTTGTAAATAATGCCGGAATCATCAATCAGTGCATAGGCTTCGGACACCTGATTCTGATCCTCCGATGCGGTCTGATCCTTGGAATCTTTCTGCTTTGCAAAGGGATCCGGAGTTTTCTTTTTCTCTTCTGCGCTGCGGCTGACCTGGATTTTTATAGTCTGGGACTGACCCTTTTTATCTCCATCTTCCGGTGTGTAAGATACACAGATCACCTGTTCCGGGTCATCCAGTCCGTATTTTTTCAGTTCTTTGTCGGATGCATGGGCTGAGACGTACTCCTTCAGATCCAGATTGGCTAAATTTTCTAAGAATTTATTCACACCGGAAGTGTCCAGAGGTTTTTTTGTTCCATTTTCCTCTGTAAAATAAGTATCCAGGGAATTATAGGTGTCGGTTTTATTGTCCTTCTCATAATCTACCGTATAGGCTGCTCTTCCGGTAAATGCCAGCTGGTCCGCCTGCTTCAAATCCGGGATTTCATCACGGGCCAGCATATCGCTGATCTCGGCGTCAAATTTATCCATAGGATCTTCTTTTACCAGATATACGTTGCCGTCTCCGATAGAAACATAACGCTCAGAATCCATGGTGCTGAAATCGCCAAGCGTCACTTCGTAGTCCTTTCCGTCGGCAGTAAAATCAATGGTGCAACTTGGCTGATCAAGACCATACTGGGATAAGTCTTCTGCCTCCTCAATCTTAAAGGCAACTCCAAACTCTTCAAAAGTGCTTAACAGATCCTTGATTTTTTCCTCGCTGACCGGGAATGCGCTGTCATCATCATAAGTCCAGCAACCGTCCTCTCCGTCCTCCTTGTGAAAGGATAGTTTCTTTCCATCCTGGGTCCAGGACAGGGCTGTGAACTGATCCTCCGGAATCTTAAGAATGATCTCATCACTGTTTTGGATTTTTTCTTTATGCTTTTCCACACGCGTCACGGCTAAGGTGGCCACGCAGGCCACCGCCAGAACTCCGATCAATACTCCCATTTTTTTAGACCGTTTCATTTTGCAGCCTCCTTCTTCTTACTACCACGCAGATACCGATTCCTAAATATGCCAGCGGAAATACGCCGATCATCAGGACCTTAAGCAAGGATGAAGTGGAATCGCTGATGGTCAGATAATTATAATTCAGGGATTTGCTGCGGATGGCCATAGCCTCACGTTCTCCAACCAGGGAAGATACCGCATTCATTGCCAGATCATCATTCGCTCCTGAAGAGTAGGCATTATAAGTATCGTCTAAGAACAGGGAAGAGCCAAACCAAATGATCTGTCCGCCGTTTTCTTCATCAATGGAAACCGCTGTAGAAAATGGGCCGTCCACATCACCATCTTCCTTCTCATAAGTCTCAAGACTGTAACCTGCAATCTTGGAAAATGCAGACTCAGAAGTAGACAACAGAGAAGTCACGGTTCCCTTTGAACTGTAACCGGATACATTGAATCCCTGAGCTAATGGCATGATCACGAAATAATTGGCCTGGATCAGGGAATCTGTGATATCATTCTGCTCGATGTTCGGAAGCAGCACATAGGGAGTCTGGGACGCGTAATGAGCCCGGTCGCCTTCTACGATGATTCCGTCAGCAGCTGTCACACCGTACTCATTTAACACGTCGTAAAGATTGGTTAAGGTTCCATCCTTGATCGGTCCTGCCATCACCAGAAGTTTTCCGCCGCCGGCAACATAATCGGACAGCTGTGCCTCCTCTTCCGTGGAAATGTCGCTGGTCGGACCATAGATCATGATCACATCAGCGTCTTCCGGGATCTTATCTTCATTTAATAATGAAAAGCTGTGGGTCTCTACATTTTCCTTCTCCAGCTGGTTTTTGAACGTCTGCGGAAGCTCTGCCTCGCCATGTCCCTCCAGTACGTACATCTGCGGAAGTTCTTCGCTGACCACATAGTCAATGGCCGACGTGATGGCCCCCTCTCCGTCGAAGGAAGTATTGTACGTGTAGGAGTATGGATTGGAATCCTGTAAATAAATGTCACTGTAGCTGATAAAACGGTTTTTGTCCCCGCATTCTACTACCAGACTGTTATTCTGGACATCCTCATCGGTGTACTGTTTTGCAAACGTCGGATATACGTCCGGGTTTTTCTTGATCACCTGAATATGGTCGGACAGACTCTCATATTTGCTTAACAGGTTATCCAGCACGCTGTCTTCTTTGCCGGACTGGACGATCCAGTAAATGGTTACATCTTTTTTTAGAGCATTAACCACCACCTTGGTGTTGCTGGTGATGGAATACAGCTTCGAGGAACTGATATCATATTTCATAAGAGAGGATGGCAGGGCACCGGCTAACACATTGAACACCACCAAAATCGCCAGTACCACCGCAGTGATCGCCAGGGAATAAATGCCACCCTGAAACGCGATCCGGTATTCTTTCCTTTTCATCAATTATACCTCCTCTTCTCCAGCGACTGCACGGCTAAAAACAGGAAGAACACGATCACGCTTCCGTAATAGACCATGGCGGTCAGATCAAATACGCCGTTAACAAATACATTGAACCGAGAAAATAAGGACAGCTGGTTCATGATCTTTGGCAGAAGTCCATCAAAAACAGAACTGTGAAGCACATAAGTGATCACCACCGCCAAAATCAGGACAATACTGATCCCTGTACCGAATGCATCCTGTTTTGTTAAATGGTTCACAATATATCCTAAGATCAACGCCAGCACGATCAGGGTCACAGCAGATCCAAAGGCTGTGGAAGAAACATATTCTGACAGGCTGACACTGTAATAATTTAACAGAATCACTGCAATTCCGATGCCTGCTGCCAGTCCCTGATTGTCGGTCAGAGAGGAAATAAACACGCCCACTGCAATTAACGCCGCTCCCATGACAAAAAATGCCAGGATGGAACCGTAAGAAGTCAGCAGATACACATCGCCAAACTGTCTAAAGATCAGTGGATAAATGCTGATGATCGCTAACGGAATCACGTAGATCACCAGTAATGCCAGGTATTTTCCTATGATCACTTGGGTGGTGGTCACAGGAAGGGAATATAATAACTGATCGGTTCTCTGCTTTTTCTCCTCTGCGATCACACGCATGGTCAGGATCGGAACGATCACCACAAAAATCAGGCTGCAAAAGCTTAAAACAAACTCAAAATTGCTGACTGCTGCCTGGATGTTATAAAGCATCGCGCCAAGTCCGGTAAATGCCAGCAAAAACGCGCCGAACACGTAGGCGGTCAGCGAACGGAAATACATCCGCAATTCATGTTTAAATACGGCTGTCATCGTCTGTCTCCTCCTTTTCTGTCAATTCCAGGAAGACGTCTTCCAGATTTGCCTTCTTTAAGGTCATTTCTAATAGGATCTGATCTTTTGCCGCAAATGCATGGAAGATCGCGCCGGACATCTCGTAAATATTGTCCAGGTCGGTGTGAACATGGACCCTTGGACGTTCACCTGCCGGTTCTTCCACCTGCACCTCTGTCACATGTTCCAGCGCTTTTACAGTCTCCAAAGCCTCCTCGGCAGCCCCTTCAGGCACGATGACGATCTCTCTGGATAAGAGCTGTTTTTCCAGATTTTCCGGTTTATCAAAGGCGATCAGCCTGCCGCCTGCGATGATCAGGATCCGGTCGCAGATGGTCTGCACCTCTGACAGGATGTGAGAACTGAAAATCACGGTGTGATCCTTTCCCAGATCTCGGATCAGGTTTCGGATGTCGATGATCTGGATCGGATCCAGTCCAACGGTCGGCTCATCCAGGATAATGACCTTCGGATTGCCAAGAAGAGCCTGGGCGATGCCTACACGCTGTTTATAGCCTTTCGAAAGCATGCTGATCATTCGGTTTTTCACCGGTTCTAATCCTGTTTGTTCGATGACCTTCCGGATCTGGTCTTTGACTTCATTGCCCTTTAAGCCCTTTGCCTCCGCCACGAACCTTAAGTACTCCTGCGGCGTTTCCGTCATATATAAAGGCGGCTGCTCCGGCAGATAGCCAATCTGTTTTTTCGCCTCCTTTGGCTCTTCGAAAACGTCATGGCCATCGATCTTCACACTTCCTGATGTGGCAGAAAGACAGCCGGTAATGATATTCATAGTTGTGGATTTTCCGGCGCCGTTTGGTCCTAAGAAACCATAGACATGACCTTCGTCAATCTCAAAGGACAAATCATCCACTGCCTTAAAATCACCGTACCATTTCGTCAGATGTTCTACTGAGATCATGGTGTTTCCCTCCTCTTATCTTTCCTTTCGGTCTTTTTCCTTAGACCTTTTTTGAACATGATAATAGCACAGAAAACTGAAATGAATCTGAAAACGGAATGAAAGAACAGATTCATAGGACGCACTTTCCAATCATAAAAAAGGAGCCTACAGCTCCACAAAAAAGCTGTTGACTCCTTCTTTACTTTCCACCCAGATCTTGCCGCTGTGGGCATGGACGATGCTTTTCGCTATGGACAGTCCCAATCCAAAGCCGCCGTCTCGGTTTCTGGACGGATCTGCCCGGTAAAATCGGTCAAAGAGTGATTTTAACTGGCCCTCTTCAATCGGGTTTCCCTGGTTTGCCACCGTCAGACGGCAGTGATCGGTTCTAATCTTTTCTAAGGTCAGTCTGGTTTTTCCGGCAGGACTGGAATATTTCAAAGCGTTATCCAAAAAAATTTCTACCAAACGCTTCCACTGGGTGGGAATTGCCATGCTCAAAATTCCCTCTGCGATCTCTGTCTCCAGTTCCAGTCCATGCTCAAAAAATACGGGTTCATAGGGCAGAGCCGCCTCATTGGTCTCCCGGCTTAGATCTACCAATTCCTTTCCTTCCTTGATCTGACCGTCATCGGCTCTTGCCAGCCATAAAAGCTGTTCCAAAAGCCCTTTCATCTGCCCTGCCATGGTCTGGATATGATCTAACATTTGATTTTGATTTTCTCCGTTTTTTGCCAGCTGGGCACTGGTAAGGATCACCGTCAAAGGCGTTTTCAGCTCATGGGATGCGTCCGCCACAAACTGTTTCTGCTGTTTCCACGCATGCTCCACCGGTCGTACCGACCATCCGGACAGCCAGATACTGATGGCCAAAAACAGTATAAATCCGGTGATTCCGATAAGCAAACAGGTTTTTAACAAATGGTTTAAAGTTGTCAGCTCACTGGACATATCCGCAAATACGATGCAGTGACTGATCAGATCATCCATCCGGTAGTACCTAAGCTTATATTCCTTTAACACCCCAAAATTTTTCTGGGATTTTAGAGCCTCATCAATCAGATTTTCCAAAAATTCACGATCTGTCAGATCATAGTAGCCGCCTCCCGCCGTGATCAGTTCCCCGGTCGGTCCCAGCTGGATCTTAAAATAAGGCAATCGCACGTCCTCTCCCGGAATATCCGGCGTGCCAAGGCCGATTGGGTGAGAAGCGATGTTATACATCATGTTCAAGCTCTCCCGCTCCAGTCCCCCCTTGGTAAAGGAGTAGACCATTCCTAAGATCACGCAGAGCATCATCGTGACAATGATCATGTTCACCGCCACAAATTTTATCCTCAGTTTTTTAATCATGCTCATGCTCTGCCTCCAGATGGTATCCCAGCCTCCGGACCGATTCAATACGGACATCAGAACCAATGGCAGTCAGTTTTTTTCTCAAAAATCCGATATAAACCTCCACATGATTCTCTACAGCATCAGAATCGTAGCCCCAGACCTTGGACAGGATCATTTCCTTCGAAAGATTTCGCTCCCCTTCCTGTAAAAGAAAGCGCATGATCTCAAATTCCTTGGCCGACAGACGGACAGAACGGTCGCCACATCGCAGCATAGCAGAATCCAGATCCAGGGACGTACTGCCAAAGGTGATCTCATTGACGTTGCTTCCCTGTCTTCTTAAAAGGGCATGAATGCATGCCAACAGCTCCCTGGTATCAAACGGCTTTGTCAGGTAATAATCAGCACCGGAATCCAATCCTGTGATCCTATCCTCCAGTTCCGACTTTGCAGTCAGCATCAGAATCGGCACGCCTATGTGGTCTTTTCGCACCTGACGGGCGAGATCATAACCGTTTTTTCCGGGAAGCATCACATCCAAGATCAAAAGATCGTAGATTCCCTGTCGGACGTACATCTCCCCGGTATCGCCATCATACGCAGTATCCGCCTCAAATCCATGTGTTTCCAATAAGAGCTTAATCGAATCTGCTAAAAGCTTTTCATCCTCTACAATCAGAATCTTCATGTCTTTTCACTATGCCCCGAGCAGATCCATAACTCTGTCTCGATCAAAAACAACCTCCGATACGCGATCCACCTCGATCTGGTAGAGTGCATTGGCTGCAATGTGTTCTGCTGCCTGCTCCAGATCACGGATCCCGCTTGTTCCCGCAAAGAATTCCACAATCGCATCCAGCCCGTCCGGAGCGATCACGCACTCCCCTGTTTTTAGGCCCATCCGTTTTAATACCTTCGGAAGTGCAAATCTGGAAAAGATGATCTTTTTCTCCTCATCCGTATAATCAGGGATGTCGATCACTGCAAAACGGGACATGAGGGGGGCACTGATCTGAGATTTATCATTCGCAGTGGCAATGGGGTAAACTCCCACGGTCGGGATCATGCATTCCATGTAGTTATCGGTAAATCCCAGGTTATCCAAAAGCGTTAGCAGTACATCTGCCGGATTTCCGTTCCCTTTTCCGGAAGCGGCCTTATCCAATTCATTGATGATAAAGACCAGATTCGACTCTCCGGCCACGGAAAAAGCATCCATGATGATTCCAGGCTTTGCGTTGGCATAGATGCGGGAGCTTCCGGTAAGCTGTTCCGGATCGTTGATGGAGCTCATATCCAGTGTTGTCCACGGGAGCTTCAAAATCCGTGCTACGGCATAGGCGATCTGGGATTTTCCGGTTCCGGCAGGGCCTACAAGCAAAAGACCATAGGCCGGCAGCGTATGGGTGCGGTTGATCTGGATGATGGTCTCGATGATCCGCTGTTTTACACGCTCCATGCCGTAAAGCTCCTCATCCAGAATACGGCGGGCTTCCTTTGGATCAATGGATTCAAAGTAATTGCTTCTCCACTGTACATTCATCATGATGGAAATGGCACGCTGTGCATGGCGGCGTTCCTCCGGAGATACCTCATGGGAACGTGCCACGGCAAGGTTTCTTCTTGCCCAAAGGCGAATATTGTCCGGCAGGGTTCGTCCTGCACAGTTCATGAAATCCGTAATGCTCTGAAGGCTGGTTAACTTCATGTCATCTCCGGCTTCCTCCAGACTGTCATCGGCTGATTCCTCTCCCGGCGCATCACTTGCAAACAGACGTTCGATCATAAATTGTAAGAATCCATCTTCCGCAGAAAGCTTGGTACCTCCCCCAAAGGCCGTCTCACGGATTTTATAAACAGCATAGCCTTCCGGCCGGTTTTCTCCGGATAAGCGCACACTGATATGGTTTTCTCCGAGCCATTTTAAGAGACTGACAAAACGGGCATCGATCCTTAAGATATCAGCGCTGACTGTGCCGTTGTCCTTGGCAAATTCGAAGGTCGTGCGCTTGATGGGATTGGTAAACACCCCGCAGGAATGATGCGGCCAGGCCTCTTTGCTGTTATCCAAAATCAGGATCGGTTTTTCCGGAGAAGCCTTGGGCTCACTCGACTGAAAGGTTGTATAGGTACATTCTGCCGGATTCTTTTTATCCGGTGCATCACTGAAATCAAATACTGGCATATGGTTTTCTCCTATTTTTATAAAAGGTCAGACAAAAAATCTGACCTTTCGTTTTAGAATGCAAAGTCTGCATAATCTTCCGGAAGGAAGCGGTGATAGATGATATGACAGCCCTCATCCTTAAAGCAATAATAGTAAGGATCCGTTGATCCTTCTTTAAAACGGATCAGGATGTCGAATTCTCCGTTATTTACCGGCTCTGCGATCACCGGTTCTGACTGTTCTTCAAACAGTGACCGGATCTGATCCATGGTGCATCCATGCGTGCCTACCAGTTCCACAAGCTTTTTGATAAATTCATTGGGACTTGTATGCTCCCGAACGTATGAAACACCCTCCTCCGGGATCAGAAAACAGAAGCGATCCTTTTTGGCCGTGACGATCACACCTCCAAGATGCTCTTTGGTTTCCCGGCCGAAATCCGATAAAAGAGTCAGCATTCCCGTTTCATCCAAGGATTCATTCGTCAAATGAATGAGGGAGCTTAAGGGATAATACAGGCGAATTTTTTCTTTCCGATAGCCAAGCTTAGCCTGTTCCTCCTTGATCATATCCATGATATTCTGTTCCAGCTTTTCAAACTTCATGCTCCGGTTCTCCTACGCAGTTACTTCCGTCATCTGAAAGCCCTTTGCAGCCAGACATTTTTCTACAAACTCACAGTCATCTGTGTGAAGCACCATGACAGGCTTTCCGGACTGTCGGTTAAAGGAAAGATACTGGTAATTGACATTGATATTGCTCTCAAGAAAAGCTGCAAGAACACGATTTAAGCTTCCCACCTCATCGGCCACTTCGATTCCGAGGACGCTTGTCAGACGGCATAAATATCCGGCCTTCTGCAAGATCTCCTGTGTCTTTTCCGGCTCTGTAACCACCATGCGGACAATTCCGTACTCCGCACTGTCATTGGTAACGGATCCAAGGATATTGATTCCGGATTCTGTCAGGATCCCGGTAATGTTTTTTAAAGCGCCTTTTTTATTTTCTGCATAAACAGATACCTGTTTTAACATGATCATTCCTCACTTTCTCGTACTGCGATTTCCAGCACTTCTTTCATTGTAACCGAAAAATGAGATTCGTCAATCGTTTCTTTCTATTACAATGCTTATGCTTCCAGAGAACGGATCAGATTTACCATCTCAATGGCACCTGTAGCACACTCATATCCTTTATTTCCGGCTTTGCTTCCCGCGCGCTCGATGGCCTGCTCCAGGTTGTCTGTGGTCAGTACGCCAAACATGACCGGGATATCACTGTTTAAGGATACATTGGCAATTCCTTTGGAAACCTCGCTGCATACATAATCATAGTGACTTGTGCTTCCGCGGATTACGGCACCGACACAGATCACAGCATCATATTTTTTGCTCTTTGCCATTTTGGAGGCGATCAGTGGAATTTCGAAGGCTCCCGGCACCCAGGCCACATCGATATCCTCCTCCCTGACATCATGACGTTTCAGTCCGTCCAGGGCACCGCCTACCAGCTTCGAGGTGATAAACTCATTAAATCTTGCTGCCACGATTCCTACGCGGATTTCCTTTGCTACGACATTTCCTTCCAGTACTCTCATATCTGTGTCCTCTTTTCTTTATATTCTTTTGTAACTGTTCCAATCCAGACATTTTGGAGGTTGGTTCTGAACAGTTACGTTATTTTCTTTCTTTACTTCTGTTTTTTAATAACGCAGAAGATGCCCCATGCGCTGCTGCTTGGTCCTTAAATAGAACAGATCGTATTTGGTTGCACTCATCTGGATCGGCACCCGTTCCTTGATCGTCATGCCAAACTCAGAAAGCTGATAGACCTTGTCCGGATTGTTGGTGAGCAGCCGCATGCTCTTTACGCCAAGCTCCCGTAGGATCTGGGCTCCGATATAATATTCCCGCTCATCCCCGGCAAAGCCCAGTGCCAGGTTGGCTTCAAGGGTATCTAAGCCCTGCTCCTGAAGCTCATAGGCCTTCAGTTTATTGATCAGACCGATCCCGCGGCCTTCCTGGCGCATATAAAGAAGGATTCCGCGGCCTTCCTTTTCGATCTGCGTCATGGCTGCTGCAAACTGCTGCCCGCAGTCACAGCGCAGGGAGCCGAAGGTATCGCCCGTCAGGCACTCGGAGTGGATCCGACAAAGAAGATCCTCTCCGTCTCCGATCTCGTCCTTTACCAATGCCACATGATGTTCTCCGTTTAAGCGGTTCACATAGCCATATGCCATAAACTCCCCGTATTTGGTCGGCATCCGCGTTACAGTCACCCGATCCACCAGCTGCTCGTGACATTTCCGGTAGGTCTGCAGAGCCTTAATGGTAATAAACTTCAGATCCCATTTTTGTGCCAATGCGAAAAGTTCCGTACTGCGCATCATGGTGCCGTCCTCCCGCATGATCTCACAGCAAAGCCCGCACTCCTTCAGTCCTGCCAGTCTGCAAAGATCCACGGTCGCCTCTGTATGACCGTTACGCTCCAAAACACCGTTTTTCTTTGCCACTAACGGGAACATGTGACCGGGTCTGCGAAAATCTTCCGGTTTTGCCTGATCTGCCACGCAGTGCATGGCCGTCATCGAACGCTCCGCTGCCGATATTCCGGTCGTGGTTCCCACGTAATCCACCGAGACTGTAAATGCGGTTTCATGATTATCGGTATTGCAGGAAACCATCTGTGGAAACTGAAGCCTTCTTGCATATTCCTCCGACATCGGCATACAGATCAGCCCCTTTGCGTGAGTTGCCATAAAATTAATATTTTCGGTTGTTGCAAATTCGGCTGCACAGATAAAATCGCCCTCGTTTTCCCGGTCTTCATCATCGGTTACCAGGATGATCTTTCCCTTCTTTAGTTCATCGAGCGCTTCTTCTACGGTATTATAGGAAATCATATCCATCTTCTCCTTCCATGTTTTTTAGAATCCAAATTGATCCAAAAATTCCTTCGTAATACGATTCTTTCCTGCATTTGACTCCGTTGCACTTTCTTTCGTTTTTTTCGGATCAAAGGGATGCAAAAGCTTTTCTACATATTTTCCGATCAAATCGGTCTCCAGGTTGACCGGATCTCCTGTTTTTCGTTCTCCCAGGGTAGTGGATGCAAGGGTATGGGGGATCGTGGAGACAGAAAAGTCCTCATCCGTAACCACCGCCACTGTCAGGCTGATGCCATCGATCGCAATGGAACCCTTCTCCACAATATAGCGAAGCAGCTTCGGACTTGCGCTTACGGTAAACCATACGGCATTGTCATCCTTGCGGATCCGTTCGATCGTTCCGGTTCCGTCTGCATGCCCGCTCACGATATGTCCGCCGAACCGTCCTCCTGCTGCCATGGCCCGTTCCAGGTTTACATGGTCTCCCGGGCAAGCCTGCTTTAAAGAAGAACGGTTTAGGGTCTCATGCA
This sequence comes from uncultured Selenomonadales bacterium, assembly GCA_963589345.1. Taxonomy (GTDB): domain Bacteria; phylum Bacillota; class Clostridia; order Lachnospirales; family Lachnospiraceae; genus Brotaphodocola. The sequence goes on from CAVALB010000032.1 coordinate 11,784, forward strand.
TCACATCTGCCGTGAAAAAGGAAGCTCCAAGGCCGGTAACCGTCAGACAGATCCCGTTGACCGCAATGCTGTCTCCGACCGCTGCATCCGAGAGTACGCGCTCTGCCTGAATGGTAAGCACTGCCGAATGAGCACCACGGACAATTTTTTTCAAGGTTCCTGTTTCCTCAACAATCCCTGTAAACATGCTGTACCTCACTTTCGATCAAAAGATCCTCTCCGATTTTTTTGATCTTCTTTATTTTTAACGGAACTGCTTCAGAAGGATCGGCAACGCCAAAGCCTTCCACCGGGGTCTTTGCCTCTTTCCCTCCAAAAAGCTTTGGTGCCATATATGCATGTACCTCCTGCACGATCCCACTCGTTAGGGCTGCCCAGTTTAATGTACCTCCGCCCTCAAGAAGAATACTGTCAATCTGCATTTCTCCCAGCCTTTTCATAAGCACTGACAGATCCACATGGCCGTCTTTTTCCGGGATCGTCAGGATCTTGCAGCCGGCTTTTTCATAAGGCTGAAACCGGTTTTCATCCTTTACACAGACAGCAAGAATCGTAAGAATTTCGTTTGCGGTCTGTACCACTCTTGCTGTCACCGGTGTTCGCAGATTGGTATCGCATATGATCCGTACCGGATCTCTTCCTCCCGGCAGCCTGCAGTTTAACAACGGATCGTCCGTAAGCACCGTGCCAACCCCCACCATAATTCCCCGGTAACGGTGGCGCTCCCTTTGTACATAGCTTCTGGCTGTTTCTCCGGTGACCCATTTCGACGCACCGGTATGGGCTGCGATCTTTCCGTCCAGAGTCATGGCATATTTCATGACCACGTAGGGGGTCTTTTTTCGGATATAATGAAAAAAGACCGGGTTAAGTTTGTCACACTCCTCCTTTAAAACATGGGTTTCTACCTGGATTCCGTGCTTACGCAGACAGCGGATCCCCTTTCCTGCAACAAGCGGATTCGGATCATCCGAACCTACAAACACACGCCGGATCCCGGCCTCTACAATCGCCTCCACGCAGGGCGGCTGTTTTCCGTAATGGCAGCAGGGCTCCAGTGTTACATACAGATCCGCACCTTTTGCACTTTTCTTGCAGGACTTTAGGGCATTGCGCTCCGCATGAAGGTCACCGTACCGCTCATGAAAGCCTTCACCAAGGATCTCGCCCTCCTTTACCACCACGGCGCCTACAAGGGGATTTGGGCTTGTCCATCCCTCTCCGCGTTTTGCAAGCTCGATTGCCCGCTTCATGTAATCCTGATCTGTCAAAACAAAAAGCTCCTCCTTTCATCCTCCAGGTAAAAAGAGAAAAAGCAGATCCCAAAGTTTTTTGCTTCAGGATCTGCTTTTTGTATTTGGATATGCCTCGTTCGCAAACGGATTGTCTTTCGCCTGCATTCTGCATGATCTTCTGTAAATTTTGATTCATAGGGAATCATTTCCCAGAATAAAAAACTCCGGAATTTTCATTCCAGAGCAATTACGTTGCGATATACCATGCATTCCGAAAGAACGCCTATCTCTTTCTTCTTTCATCCAGACTATACTGTCGGCTTCGGAATTACACCGAATCATGCCTTGCGGCTCGTGGGCTTTACCACCGGTGGAGAATTTCACTCCGCCCTGAAGATTTATTTTGTTGCCCATAGTATGGCACAAAGCTTTCAAAAAATCAATAGCTTTATTGATAAAATTTCCACCATGTACAGTTGTGTCTTTCGGTGCTATAATGCTATGGAACCTGAAATATTTTATTGCTGTGTTTTCAATGACGGAGGTTATTTACATGAATTTACAGGAAAGCATATTAAAAAATATTGATATAGATTATTCTTACCGACTTGCAAAGCGCATGGAGCAGTTTCGCAGCAATCCTATCCTTGGATATCGCTCAGCCGGATCTCGGGCTGAATTTGAGACAGGTGAGATGCTCAAAGAAGAAATGGAAGCCATCGGGCTTTCCGATGTGCGAAAGGATGCCATTAAGGTAGACGGATGGGAATTTAAGAAAGCCGTTCTCTCCTACCTTGCCGAGGACGGCAGCAAAAAAGAGATCCAACTTGGCGCTTACCAGACCACCTTTGTGACCGATGGGCCGCAGGATTTTTCCCTCATGTATCTCGGAAAGGGAACCGCAGCAGATTATAATGGCAAGGATGTTACGGGAAAGCTTGTCTTGGTAGACATCAACCAGCGTGATGAATGGTGGATCAATTATCCGGTTTATCAGGCACATTTAAAGGGTGCCGCAGCACTGATTGCCGTACAAAGCGGTGGCTACGGTGAGATCGACGATGAAGCCTTAAACGCCCAGGATATCGCAGGTCCCGAGGATGCACCGGCCTTTTCCATTTCCAGGAAGGATTCGGACCCGTTAAAAAAGATGCTGAAACAAAAGGACGAGATCACAGTAACGCTGGATGCTGACAGCCGCGTGTTCCGCGATACGACAACCTACAACATCGTGGGAACGATTCCGGGAAAGCATCCGAACCGCATGGTCCTTCTTTCTGCCCATTATGATTCCTATTTCAGCGGCTTTCAGGATGACAACACAGCCATTGCCATGATGTTCGGTATTGCAAAGGCGCTTCTTTCAAGCGGCTTCACCCCGCAAAATACCATCGTACTCTGTGCCATGGCCGCCGAAGAATGGGGAGTTGCAGATTCGAACTTTGACTGGTCCACCGGCGCATACGAACAGGTGTTCACTGCTCATCCGGAATGGGTAGGAAAAGTCATTGCTGACTTAAACTTCGAACTTCCGGCTTTGGCACACGGAACGCGGGCACGCATCCGCAGCTGTTACGAATACACCCGGTTTCTGGAGGAATATTTGTCTGAACTTCCCGTCCTGACCCAGGCTTATCCGGAGGAGACCCGCGTGACCTCCCCAATCGAGACCTGGTCGGATGATTTTTCCATGGCGATCGCAGGGATCCCATCCATGGTCAATGATTTTACCGGCGGAAGCTTTATGGAAACCCACTATCACTCTCAGTTTGATAATGATGCCTTTTTCGACGAGGCCGTATACCGTCTTCACCATGAGCTCTTTGCTCTTCTGATCGTGGCTCTCGATGATACCTGCGTCATCCCCTTATGCTCTGCACCGCTTATGGAACGAGCTTTCGATGGATACCGATCATTCGGTGAGAGCCTTCGCCCCTTTGTTTCGATGGATCTGATCAGTCCGATCACCCTGGCTGCCCTGCTTGAAAAGATCTCTGGACTGGAAAAGCTTTTAAACGATGCCAGAGAAGTGGCCGACAACCGGTATCAGGCGCGTCGCAGCTTAAATGAACGTTACCGTGCTCTCCTCTCCGAAGGAAAAACAAAGGAAGCCGAGCAGCTCTATCAGAATGCACGGCCCGCAGAGGCAGAAGCTCTGCGTCGCTTCAAATGTGCCCAGGATGAGCTGGTGCGAATCGACTGGTACGGAACCGTTCATTATCCGCATGAGATCCTCTTAAAAAACCTCTGCCTCATTGGCGGAGCCATCAAAAACCTCAAGGAGCAGGACATTGCTTCTGCCCTGCGAAAACTCTATCAGGTCGACAACAATGCCTACGCCTTCATGTTTGACCGGGAGGTTTACGAGCATTTCACGGATTATGTATTAAACCAGCCGCAGAATCGTTTAAAATGGGGTTATAACCGCCTGATGCCACACGAAAACCTCTATGATCTGGTAAAAAAACTGCTGGAGAAAAAAGAAACAAAAGAAGAAGAGAAAAAAGAGGAAAACAAAGAAGAACTGTCATTGTCCTGTGAGATCAGTCATCTGACCAGGATTTTCCAGGACCAGTGCCGTCTTCTGATCCAGACGACGGATCAGATCCAAAGCCTGGTTCGCGATCAGTTTCTGATCTGATACAAGCACAGCGAAACGATGAGAAAGAAAAAGTATCGAAAGGAAAGACGTTTTCGTCTGAAGAAATGATATATGGAAAGTGATAAGCTATACCGCGTGAAACGTGAAGATCTTCCGAAGCTGGAGAAACTATTATATACCTGTTTTAAACACGATCCCCTTTATGAGACCCTGATCCCTGATCCGGATATCCGGGAACGCCTTATGCCAGAGCTCTTTCACTGCGATATGGATGAGTTTTACGAGACCTGTGAGATTTTTTCGGACAGTCCGGACTTAAACGGCATCCTGGTGGTCTCCGATGAGGCAGAACCTTACAACATCTTCCAGTTTTATTTTGCGGAAGCCAGAGCCACCTTGCAGACAGATACCTACCTGATCAAGGAGGATCCCAGCTTAAAGACATTTCACAACTTTTTAAAGGGTGTGGATTATTTAAATTCCAGCTGGACCGATCAGCTTCACCAAAAGCAGCGGCTTCATATCATTTACCTGGCCGTGGATCCCAGGATGCAGCATCACGGCATTGCAGCCCATTTAATGCAGGAAGCCATCGACTATGCCGATGGCCACCGTATGATGATCTCCTTAGAGACCCATAATGAAAAGAATGTGGAATTCTATCAGAACCTCGGCTTCAAAGTCTATGGGGTCATGAAGCAGAATTTTCCGTTAAAGCAATATTGCATGATCCTGGAAATCCGGTAAAGTGTCTCTTACGACGCAAAGATCATCGCACTGATCACCTTCATGACTCCGGCTAAAACCATCACCAGGATCGGACTTACCTTTCCCTTTTGCAAAAGCAGCAGGCAGACCACAAAGATCGCTGCCATGATCCAGTTCGTTTCAGCAAAACGGATCTGCGTGCTATTTTCCCAGAAGGCACTGATCAGAATCGAAATACCGGCCGATGCAATGAGCGCGACCACTGCCGGTCTAAGCGCCGCAAGGATGCCCTGCAGCATTGCCATCGACCTGTATTTCAGATACAATTTCGCAATCACAGTGACGATCACGCAGGAAGGCAGAATGCATCCCAGAGTCGCCGCAAAGGCTCCCGGCATTCCGGCGATTTTTGTTCCGACAAAGGTGGCCGAATTTACCGCTATGGGGCCCGGTGTCATCTGAGAGATGGTGATAAGATCTGTAAACTCTGCCATGGTCAGCCAGTTGTGCGCGGTCACGACCTGTCCCCTTATGAGAGGCATAGCCGCGTAGCCGCCGCCAAAGCTGAAGAGGCCGATCTTTAGGAAACTTAAAAAAAGCTCAAGGCAGATCATCCATGTTCTCCTCTTTCTGAAAAAATGTTTTTTATTACGCCAATAAGCCCGCAGGCGATCACCACAAAGATCACATTCACTTCGAAGATACAGGAGGCCGCAAAGGCTCCCGCCATGATCAGTATAGAAACTCTGTTTCCCCCGCGTACGATCCCGGCTCCCATCTCATAGGTCACCGAGGCAATAACGGCTCCCACACCGGCCTGCATCCCCTTTAGCATCTCGCTGATCAGAAACTGATCCTTCAAAAGATTGTAGCATACGGAGATCACGGATATGATCAGAAACGGCGGGATGATCGTTCCCAATATGGCCACAATCGTTCCGGGAAGTCCTGCTAACTTATATCCCACCACAATGGCTCCGTTCACCGCAATGGCTCCCGGCGAGGACTGAGCGATCGCAACCAGATCTAACATTTCCTCTTCTTCGATCCAATGATATTCATCTACAAATTTTTTCTTGAGCAGCGATACGATCACGTATCCGCCGCCGAAGGTAAATGCACTTAAATAGAGTGTGGAGGCAAAAAGCCTCCACAACACCTTTCGTTTTTGTTTCATTTCGGATACTCCCAAAACATGACTCCTCTACCGGTACTGCTCCATCCATACAGCCTTGCCTGCTGCCAGGGAACGCGGCACATCCAGGATCCTCTGATTCTTTGAACCACGGAATTTCAGACTCAGATTTTTCTGTTCTTCTATGAATTTTCCGTCCACCATCACATCAAATAAAGGCAGAAGTTCTCTGGTTATCTCGGATTCCTTCAGCATACGCCCAAGGATATCCTGTTCAAAATCATAACCGGTAAAGCACCAGATGGTCTTTTTCGGAAAACGCGTTTTCAGCTCCTTTAAAAACGGCAGAAGTCCGGCCTGGTTTTCCGGCTCCATGGGTTCTCCTCCAAGCAGGGTGATCCCCTCCATATAATCATGATCCAGATCAGAAAAGATCGTCTCCCAGGTTTGTTTTGTAAATGGCTCTCCATACTCAAAATCCCAGGCCTGGGCATTAAAACACCCCTTGCAGTGGTGGGTACAGCCACTGACAAACAACGACACCCGTACCCCGGGACCGTTGGCAATGTCTACAGGCTTGATCACGGCATAGTTCATACTTATCCTGCTCCTTATCATCCGGCAAACTGACTGTTGTACAGATTTGCATAAAATCCATTTTTCGAAAGCAAAGCTTCATGGGTTCCCTGTTCAATGATATGACCATCCTTCATCACAAGGATCACATCGGCCTCACGGATCGTGGAAAGACGATGCGCAACAATGAAGCTGGTGCGTCCCTTCATCATGGTGGCAAAGGCCTTCTGGATGCGGATCTCTGTACGAGTATCGATGGAAGAAGTAGCCTCATCCAAGATCAGCATCGGCGGCAGGCACAGCATGACGCGGGCAATGCAAAGAAGCTGCTTCTGCCCCTGGGAAAGATTGCCTCCATCCTCCGAGATCACGGTATCATAGCCCTGCGGCATTCGTTTGATAAAGCTGTGCGCATGAGCTTCCTTTGCTGCCCGGATGATTTCCTCCTCGGTGGCATCCGGCTTTCCGTAAGCAATGTTTTCCCGGATGGTACCGGCCTTTAACCAGGTTTCCTGAAGAACCATGCCGTAGTTTGTGCGCAGGCTCTTTCTGGTCACATGCCGGATATCTTCTCCGGATACCTTGATCGAACCTCCGAGTACATCATAAAAACGCATCAGCAGGTTGATGATGGTGGTTTTTCCGCAGCCGGTAGGTCCGACTATGGCAATACGCTGTCCCGGTTTTACATCCAGGTTCAGATCTTCGATCAGCGGACGATCCTTCGTATAAGAGAAGGCAACATGCTCCAGCTTCACACTTCCATCGACATTCTGAAGTGTTACCGCATCCGCATCCTCCGGGGTAAACGGAGGCTCATCAATCAATTCAAATACGCGAGCCGCACAGGCCAGGGCATTCTGCAACTCCGTAACCACACCGGAAATCTCATTAAACGGCTTTGTATACTGGTTTGCATAGCTTAAAAAAGCGGAAAGCTGACCCACCGTAAGAAGGCCACGGATCGCGGCAAAGGCGCCTGCCACACCGACACTGGCGTAAACCATACTGTTGACAAACCGGGTTGCCGGATTTGTGATGGAGGAAAAGAAAATGGCACGCAGGCTGCAGCCTTTCAGTCTGCCGTTGATCTCTTCAAACCGCTTCTGTGCCTCCTCCTGGTAAGCAAAGGCCTGTACCACCTTCTCATTGCCGATCATCTCATCCACCAGGGAAGTCAGCTCACCCCTTGTCTTCGACTGAAGCTGGAACATGGAATAGGTTTTCTTTGCGATAAAGCTTGCTACGCACAACGAAAGCGGTGTCACACAGACCACAACCAGAGTAATGAACGGATTGACCATCAGCATAAAGCCAAGGGTTCCGATGATGGTCAAAACACCGGTAAAGAGCTGGGTAAAGCCCATGAGGAGTCCCTCGGAAAACTGATCGATGTCAGCAATGATCCGGCTGATCACATCGCCGTACTGATGGGAATCGATATAGCTGAGCGGAAGAACCTCCAGATGCTCAAAGGCCTTGGTACGGATATCCTTTACTACCCGGTATGTGATCTGGTTGTTAATGTGGTTCATCAGCCACTGTGCCAGGGCAGTGATTGCAATGATCACTGCAATTTTTTTCAGGATCAGAAATAATCCGGCAAAATCCACCTGTCCGGGTCCCAGGATCAGATCCACGCCCTCTCCTACCAGGATCGGCGCATACAGAGTTGTTGCAACCGTTATCGCTGCAAGGATCAAAGAAAGGACTACCATCCATTTGTAGCTTCCGATGTAATCCAGGATCCGTTTCAGAGTCGATTTATGTTTTCCGATTTCAAGCTTTGCCATCCTACTGCACCTCCTCTTTGGAAAGCTGAGACAGACAGATCTCACGGTATACCTCACAGGTCTCAAATAATTCTTCGTGGGTACCGATCCCGACTGCTGCCCCGTCATCCAGCACAACGATCTGGTCTGCATGGCGAATCGTCGTCGCGCGCTGGGATACGATAAACACCGTCATGTTTTTGGTGCCGTTTCGAATCGCCATACGAAGCTTTGCATCGGTAGCAAAATCCAGGGCAGATGCACTGTCATCCATAATGAGGATCTCCGGCTCTCGTACCAAGGCTCTGGCGATCGTCAGGCGCTGCTTCTGTCCGCCGGACAGATTTTTTCCCGCCTGATCGATATAAAGCTCCAGTCCCTGTTCCTTGCTGTCCACAAATTCACGCGCCTGAGCGATATCTAAGGCACGATAGATTTCTTCATCCGTCGCATCCTTTTTGCCCCATTTCATATTTTCCCGCAGGGTTCCCTTAAAGAGGATTGCCTTTTGCGGCACCATGCCGATCTTTTCCCGCAGCGTCTCTAGCGGATAATCTGTGACATTGACGCCGTCTACCAAAACCGCGCCCTCTCTCACATCATAAAAGCGAGGAATCAAGTTTACCATAGAAGTTTTTCCGGAACCGGTTCCTCCGATGATACCGATGGTCTGACCTTTTTTCACCGTCAGGCTGATATCCGTCAGAGAATCTGCCTTGGCACCCTTATACCGGAAGTTCACGTGGTCAAACTGTACCTTTGCAAAACCAGCTTCTCCTTTGCCTGTTTTCGGACTCTTTGCAGCGTTTACAGCAGGACTGACAATACTGCTTTTTTCATCCAGCACCGCATTGATCCGGTTTGCACAGGCTAGGGCCTTGGAAATGGAAACAATCAGGTTTGCCATCTTGATCAGCTCCACGAGGATCTGAGACATGTAGTTTACCAGAGCTACGGTTTCGCCCTGGGTGATGATCCCGGCATCCACCTGCTTTCCGGAGATCCATACCACCGCAATGATGGAAAGATTGACAACCACATAGGTCATCGGGTTCATCATTGCGGAAATCTTGCCGACAAAGACCTGAAATTTGACCAAAAGGCTGTTGGCTTCATCGAAATTTTTGATCTCGTCTTCCTGACGATTAAATGCACGGATCACGCGGGCACCGGTTAAATTCTCTCTGGTTGCCTGAGTCACATGATCTAACTGCTTTTGCACCTTTTTGTATAACGGCATGCTGACAGCCATAATACCAAAGACGATCACAGAGAGCACCGGAATGGCTGCCACAAACACCATGGCTGCCTTTGCATTTACGGTAAAGGCCATGACCATGGCACCAAAGACGATGAACGGAGAACGAAGCAGCAGGCGCAGCGTCAGGTTTACTCCCGACTGTACTTGGTTGATATCACTGGTCATCCGCGTAATGAGTGTAGAGGTTCCGATGGTATCCTGCTCGCTGTAGGAAAGCGTTCCGATATGCCGAAAGAGATCATTGCGCAGGTTCGTCGCAATGCCGACCGCAGACTTCGCCGCAAAATACTGAGCCGTAATGGAGCAGGCCAGGCCGATCACGCCAAGCAAAACCAGAAGTCCTCCCATTTTTAAAATGTAGCCGGCATCCCTGGTTTTGATGCCCACATCTACAATCTGAGCCACAACCAACGGCACAAACAGTTCAAAGCTGGCCTCCAGCATTTTAAAGAGCGGAGCCAGCACCGACTCTTTTTTGTAATCACTTAGGTAACGGAGTAACCGTTTCATAGTAAACCTCCCAGTACATATAGGTTTTTTGTGACTGTTTTTCCTCTCAAAACCCCAGTCATAATCGTTACGATTATAACACAAATTCTTAACAGCTACAATACGCACCGGCTTGCCATATTTTTTTTGGCATGTTACCATAGAGGATAACACAGAAAGGACGTATTTCTCTATGATTTCTCTTTTAATAAACATAAGACAGCTCTTAAACCGCTGCACCAGGGATGAGATCACCGTATATGCTGCACAGGCTTCTTTTTTCATCGTGACCGCGTTTTTTCCCTTTATCATGCTGCTTTTGACCTTGATCCAATGTCTTCCAAGCGTAGACAAATCCGACCTTTTATCTGCGTTGATGCGCATCATGCCCCAGATGCTCCATGCCCTGGTAACCAGTGTCGTCGATGACCTCTATGTCAAATCCCCCGGCACCATTCTGTCGGTAACTGCGCTGACTGCACTCTGGTCTGCCTCTAAGGGGATGCTTGGCATTGAGCGCGGCTTAAATCGGATTTACGGAGACTTTAAGCACAGAAATTATATTTTACAGCGCCTCTTATGTGCGATTTATACCCTGATCTTTATGCTGGTCTGCGTCATGTCCATGGTGCTTTTGATCTTCGGTAAGAATATCGAACAACTGTTCTTTCGCTATCTGCCGATCCTCGCACCCACAGCCAGCTATGTCATTCATTTACGTTCGCTCTTTGCGTTCACCGTCTTTTTCATGACCTTTGTAGGGCTTTATACCATTGTCCCTTCCAAAAAACAAAGACCGCGGCAGCAGCTTGTCGGAGCTGTTTTCACCGCGGTCGGATGGCTGGTATTTTCCTATGCCTTTTCGATTTATTTTACACACTTCAGCAATTATTCCTATATGTACGGAAGCCTGACTGCCGTCGTACTTTTGATGCTGTGGCTCTATATCTGCATCTGCATCCTCTTTATCGGAGCAGAGCTGAATCATTTCCTGAACCGGGAACGGATCCTTTCACAAAATCTCTTCTGAAGAGATCGATTTCTTATTCATGCAGGCGGCGGATGATCTTAAATATGACCGTTCCCTCCATCACGGTGGGCTCATGATAGGCAAAAAAGACGATTCCATCGGTTGGAGACAAAATCTGGCTGATCACATCGCCCTCTAAGGGATCAATGATCGATGCCAGCACATCTCCCCGGTGCACCTCCTGTCCCGGCTCCACATGTCTGCGATAGATGCCGGGCAGATCATTTTTCACGTTCGTAAGATCATCTTCCCTTAAGACACTGGCAATGTAGCCGCTGTGGCTGGTATAACGCAAAATTCCCATCCTCGTTAAGAAACGAAGTACCGATGCCACCGCCATCCGGGCTGCCTTCTCATCGATATGGGAGGTCGCGCTGGTATAAACAGAAAAAGCATTGGTATTCCAGATCTGCCAGTTGTAGTTGAGCGTAGCCGTATCGATCGGCTGAGGCTGCCGGATCACCACATAAGGAAGTCCGAACAGGTTGGCCAGGCTTGCATTCTGATATCCGGTCTCCATCATGCGCACATGGGGCACAAAATCTCCCGGCAGGTAAAAGCTTGTAAATTGAATGCCGTAATTATATCCCTGGATTGCCTGAAACACGCCGTCTGCGATTCGCTGGGTCGTCTCTCCGGCATGATATCCCGGAAACATACGGTTGATATCCGTATTATCGGTTGCCCAAAACCGTTTTCCGATATTCATAGAGCTGTGATTGACCGACGGGATCACCAGAATTTCATTGTCATGGACGATGGCACCTTTTTCCTCCAGCTCCCGCAATGCCCTTACAAGCTGCGAACAGATATAAAGCTGCTGCACCTCGTTTCCGCGCATGGCACCCACGATGCAGGCTGATTTTTCGCCCTTTCCGAAATGAAAGCCGTAAACATCCATGTTATCCCGGTAACAATTTTCCAGTGTAAAGATTGTTTCCTTTCTCAATGGTAATCACCTCCCAGTACACGTGCGATCAGCGACCCGCAGGATACGACCGGGTACTCCCGCAGCGTAAACAGCATGCCATGAATCGGGGACTGTACCTCCTGCGCCACCTCTCCGGTCAGCGGATTTAAGATGCGTCCGATCCTCTGCCCCGCTTCTACATTTTTCCAGTGTTCTACACAGGGGACAAAGATTCCCGGATGCTCGGCATTTACAAAACCGACTTCCCCGTCATCCGATACGATCGGCTGTTTTGGCTTAATCACCTCTCCGTCCCAGATTCCCATATCCTTCATGACACAAAAAATTCCATCCGTCAGCTGATGGCAGAATGCTTCCGTGATCCGCATTCCTACGCCCATTTCCACTACAACAGTCGGAACACCGATGGAATTTAAGCTGTGTGCCAAGGTCGATTCCAGAACCGTAGCTGCTGCATGGATCCAGACAAAATCCAGGTTCAGCCGCGTTGCAAAGGGCAGAAGTTTTTCCTTCGTATTTACGTTGATGCGTGCCTGCGGGATCTCTCTTAAAAAAATATTGCTTGCGTGAATATCGATGCACAGATCTGCACCTGCGATATCCTCCACGATTTTGGCCGCCACGTGCTCAGCAACGGATCCCTCTTCGCTTCCCGGAAAGATCCGGTTCATATCCAGATCAAACATGGGAATGCCGCGGGAGATGGAATCTACGCCCAGCGGATTCAGTGCCGGATAAATCTCCACGATGCCCTTTAAATGCTCTTTTTGTTCTCTTAGGATTCGATTCAGCTCATAGCAGACATACTGTCCCTCCAGCTCATCACCGTGGGTACCTGTCACGATGCAGATCCTTTTTTCCTGCCCGCTTTTTTCTTCCGGCTCTATCACATGCTTTAAGATCCTCAATTTTTCATCGACAGCAAGCCCCACTTCGGTCACTGTCCTGATCCCTGTATCCTGATTCACAGTTCTTCCCCCATTTCTATTCATAGACGGTTATGGAAACCGTCTGCTTTTGATCGGCCTTGCCCAGAAAACAGCCACGGTCTACAGCAGCATCCGCAAAATCCCGCCCATGATTCAATTTGATATACCGCTCACTTACCAGGCAATTGTGCGTCGGATCGAGCCCGTGCCAGCATGTTCCGTCCCATATTTCTGTCCAAGCATGGGTAACTCCCTCGCCGATCATCATTCCGGCAACATAACGGGCAGGAATCTTCACAAACCGGCACAGGGCTGTCAGGATATGGGCATAATCCTGGCAAACTCCACTCCCCTTGTAAAAAGCCTCCTGTGCCGTTGTTTTTATATTCGTACTGCCCGGCACATAGGTCATATATTCCTGCATCCGATCCATCAAAAGCACGGCCAATCTCAACGGTTCTCGCTCTGCTGTTTCAGAAAGCAGCGCTTCGGCAAGGCAGCGCATTTCTTCGCTCACCTGGGTATAGACAGACGGATAACGAAAGGCCGGAGAAAACACCATTTCCTTTTTATTATTCCGCTCCACCGTCCCCTCCGATATCAACTGCACGTGGTCATGGGGCTTTTTGATCATACAGGAGAGATAGCGGCTTCCTGCTTGTTCCTGTATTTCGCAAACCTCCGCCTCCGGGAAAGTCCGAAAAGCAAAGGATGTCAGCCCTTGCCCCGGCAGCTCCATGGGTCTGCAGTGAAGGATCAGATGATGCTCTCTGACCTCATGAGAGAATTCCAGATCCATACTATAACGAAAATGCAGTTTCTTCAAGATTTCTCACCTCAATATAAATGAAAGGCACTGAAACCTCTCTCCAGCGCCTTTGCTTATCATGCATAATTAAAGAAATATTACCTCACATTGCTGTCCTTGTCAATTTATTTTTACAGTTCATTCTCTTTACAATTCATCAGCAGCATGATAGAATAACGATGTTTTTATAAGGAGGACTAATATTGGATATCAATTACGAACTTTATAAAGTGTTTTATCATGTAGCAAATACCTTGAGTTTTTCAGAAGCATCCAAGCAGCTGTACATTTCCCAGTCAGCAGTCAGCCAGTCGATCAAGGTGCTGGAAAAAAAATTAAACCAGCCGCTTTTCATCCGCAGCACCAAGCGTGTACAGCTGACACCGGAGGGTGAGATCCTGCTCAAACATATCGAACCGGCCATGAACCTGATCCGACAGGGCGAAAATCAACTGTTAGAGGCCAATACCCTAAACGGCGGACAACTCCGCATCGGTGCCAGTGATACCATCTGCCGCTATTATCTGGTTCCTTATCTGAAGGATTTTCACAGACGTTATCCGAATGTCCACATCAAGGTCACCAACCAGACCTCCATCGCCTGTGCCAAGCTTTTGGAGTCCGGACAGGTGGATTTTTCCATCACAAACTATCCAAACTCCGGACTTTCCAACACCCAGAATATTCGGATCATCCGGGAATTTAAGGATGTTTTCGTGGCCAATGACGACTTTCGGGAGCTGAAAGGAAAAACCGTCAGCTTAAAGGAGTTAAAACAATTTCCAATCCTGATGCTGGATAGAAAAAGCACCACCAGTGAGTTCCTTCACAGCATGTTCCAGCGGCATCAGCTTGATCTGGTACCGGAGATCGAGCTCTCAAGCAATGATCTTTTGATCGATCTTGCGCGCATCGGTCTTGGCGTGGCCTTTGTGCCAGACTATTGCATCCCGGCAAACGAGCGCAGTCTCTTTAAGGTACAGATCGAAGAAGAGCTGCCCACCCGGCAGATCGTAGTCGCAAGCAATGACAGTCTTCCGATTTCTCAGGCAGCAAAACAATTTATGGAGATGCTTTAGCATCTCCTTTTGTAACTGTTCAGAGCTTTATTTACGCGAGTAATGAGCCAAAGTTCGAGCTTGCTCGAAACCTTGGCGAA
>CAVALB010000032.1:26428-28756 GCA_963589345.1 uncultured Selenomonadales bacterium
ATACGCCACACCGACGAAATGCGAAGCATTTTGGAGGTTGGTTCTGAACAGTTATCTCCATTTTTATAAAACAAAAACGAGCGATAAGATCATTTAACCTTATCGCTCGTATCAAGCAGGGGATGAGGGGCTCGAACCCCCATCGACGGTTTTGGAGACCGGTGCTCTACCATTGAACTAATCCCCTATGCTATTTGGTTGAGTTCTCTGTGTTTTCGTTTCCCTCAACGCTCATTTATAATAGCATGGATTTTTCATCCTGTCAACAATTTTTTAAATTTTTTGAAAAAAATATATTGTACCTTTAAATCAATCGAATAGCCTCTCTCACATTGCTGACACCGAAGAGCATGATCTTATCTGTTTTCTTCATTTTGTCAACGGAAACCTGCGGCAGGATACAGGACTCAAAGCCGAGCTTAATGGCCTCGTGTACCCTCTGCTCCGCATGGGATACCGCACGCACCTCTCCAGCCAGACCCACCTCTCCGAAAATCATGCATTTGGAATTCACCGGCTTGTCTTTCATACTCGATACCAGTGCCATGATGATAGCAAGATCCAGCGCCGGTTCATTCATCCGCATTCCACCGGCGATATTGACATAGGCATCATAGCGGGACATCTCGTAACGGCAGCGTTTTTCCAATACCGCAATGAGAAGGTTGACACGGTTGAAATCGGTTCCGGCTGCTGTCCGCCTTGGCATACCGAAATTGGTCTGTGTCACAAGAGCCTGCACCTCCAAAAGGATCGGTCTGCTTCCTTCCATGGAACAAGCCGCCACAGCACCGGAAGCATCCTCCGGGCGACCGCTTAACAGATACTCGGAAGGGTTTGGCACCTCTTCCAGTCCGTTTTCCCTCATCTCAAATACACCGATCTCATTAGTGGAGCCAAAGCGATTTTTCACGCCTCTTAAAATACGATAGGAGGCATTGCGCTCTCCCTCAAAATAAAGAACCGTATCCACCATATGCTCCAGAACTCGGGGACCGGCCACCACGCCTTCCTTCGTAACATGGCCGACAATGAAGACGGAAATGCCCATTCCCTTGGCAATCTGCATCAGAACATTGGTCGACTCCCGCACCTGGCTGACGCTTCCGGGCGCTGCGGAAACATCTTCTCGAAACATCGTCTGGATCGAGTCTATGATCACGATCTCAGGCTTGGTCTCCCGGATCGATTCCTCGATGGCATCCAGGTTTGTTTCGCACAAAAAAAGCAGCTCTCCGCTGATGGTACCGATCCTGCCGGCCCGCATCTTGATCTGCTTTAGGGATTCCTCTCCGGAAATATAAAGGACCCGATGACCCGCTCCTGCCAGATTTCTGCACATCTGCAAAAGGAGTGTCGACTTTCCGATGCCGGGATCGCCGCCAACCAAAACCAGGGAGCCGGCAACAATGCCGCTCCCCAGTACACGATCCAGTTCCGGATATCCGGTCAAGATCCGATCCTGTTCATCAATCGATACCTCATCCAATTTAACCGGTTTTGTCCGTACCTGCTTTAAAAGACCTCCGGCATGGGCTGTCGGTGTCTTCTTTGCTGCAGGCTCTTCCACCAGCGTGTTCCACTCCTTGCAGACAGGACACTGCCCGAGCCATTTGCTGGATTCATAACCGCACTCCTTACAGAAAAATGCGGTTGCTTTTGCTTTCGCCATGTTGATGCAGAGCCCTCCTGTCCAAGATCATGTGTGATCAGCGTTTTACAACCTTAACCTGGCTGACAACACCCTCATTTAATTCTACACTGACTACAAGCTTACCGCTCATATTGGTCTTCATGCCGCCTACTGCAACACCGTCCACATAAACCTCATACTCAGTATCATCTTCCAGCTGGATGGTGATTTGCGCATCCTTGTCTCCGGATACCGTAAACTCTACGCCGTCATGCTTTGCCAGGAAGTGCTCTACTGCGGTTCCCGGTACGGATTCGTATACGAAGGAACCGTTGCGTTCCAGCTTTGTGATTTCGTAAAACGTCTTAACCTTATATAAATCTCCCGCATGCTCAAAATTGTCAAGCTTATTCTTGGTGTCTAATTTGTAATTGCCAAAGCTGATGGTTCCATCTGCTTCGGAGCGGATCAATGATTCGATTACTGGCATTTGTTTGCCCTCCTGGTATTATAGTTACTGTCAGGACAGGAACCTTTCACAATTCGCTGTCCCGGATAGTTAAAGGTATTATACAACATGCATTGAAATTTATCTAGTTTTTTATCAGTTCCAAGGATACAATTTTTTAACTATTCAGAGCCAACCTCCAAAATGCTTCGCATTTCGTCGGTGTGGCGTATCCGCCAAATAAAAT
>CAVALB010000033.1:0-25989 GCA_963589345.1 uncultured Selenomonadales bacterium
GCAGACCCTTTGGAATTTTCCGAGTGCGCGAGCATAGCGTCTCCCCGGAGGACCTGTCTGAGCGTGCGAAGCACGCGAGTTTGGCCGCAGGGGAGACAATAGGCGGCGCAAGCGCACGAGGAAAAAATTCCACAGGGTCTGCGTTTTTTGTATGCCAGTCCCGGAACTTCGGACCTTTATATATAACGTTGACGTTACGTATAAATTTTTACTTGTGATGCCCAGCTTCTAAATCTGCGCTTCTTTGATATACCAGTACAGCAGCTCCACGCTGTCCACCACATCGCGGATGTCGCAAACCTCGTAGGAATGGACATAACGCATCGGGATCTGGATGCCGCCGCTCTTGATGCCTCCGTTTAAGGTCTGCATGAAGCTTGCATCGGTGGCACCGGCTGCATAGGCCTCGATCTGGTATGGGATGTCATGTGCTTTGGCGATTGTTTTCAGTTCGCGGACCAGATCCCGGTTTGCCAGGATGCCGCCCACGCCTGCACTCAGCTTATCCATCACCTTGATGGAGGTGCCGCGGCCAAGCTCGTTGATATAGCGGCTCTCGGAAACGCCTGGAATATCCACTGCAAGACTCATGTCCAATGCCAGGGCTACATCCGGTTTCAGGCGGGTGGCTGCTGCGATAGCTCCGCGTGCTCCCACCTCTTCCTGGGTAGAGAACAGACCGTAAATATCCGGCACGTCGGCATCATCCTTCAGAAGCTTTAAAACCTCCAGAAGAATAAAGACCAGCGCCCGGTCATCGAGGGCCTTCGCTCCCACCCGGTGCTTGCCAAGAAAGATCACCGGATAGCAGATGGAAACGGAATTTCCTTCCTCAATTCCCATCTCGTAAACCTCATCCCGACTCTCTGCCCCCACTTCGATATAAAATTCCTGCGCGGATTTCGGCATCTCCGTGCAGCGATCCGGACGTCCCGGATGGAGAGACTGCACAATACCGTCCACATGACCGGTCTCAGTCTTGATGATCACGTGTTTTCCGAAAAACTGCTGCGGTGCAATGCCTCCCAGGGTCTCGACCCATAAAAATCCCTTGCTGTCGATGTGACGGACAATGAGGCCGATCTCATCCATATGGGCTGAAACAAGGATGCTGCCCTTCTTATTTCCCTTCTTATACGCAATAAGGTTTCCCATCACATCGTCAGAAAGTTCTACATTACAGTCTGACAGCTCTTTTCTTAAAAAATCTGACACCTCATCCTCAAAGCCTGCCGGTCCCACCGCATCACACAGCGGCCCGATCAAAGCACGGAAATCCGCTTCGATCCTACTCTTATCTAATTCCATATTTTTCCTCCATATGTACCTGTTCAGAACCAAGCAAAAGTTCATAAATCAGATGTGAAATGCGAAGCATTTTGGAGGTTGGTTCTGAATAGTTACGATTTTTTCACTTAATCCTGTTTTTCCATCTCATCATAGCATGTCTGATACGACGAATCAAAGGCCTCAAAATCCATTTTTTCCCCGATCTTTGGGATACTGCTTAGAAGCAGCTTCGTATAATCATGCTTCGGATGTGCAAAAATCTCATCCCGGGTTCCTTCTTCCACAACGCGTCCCCGGTACATGACCATCACGCGGTCAGCAATGTGCTTTACCACGCCAAGATCGTGGGAAATGAAAATATAGGAGATGTTTAACTTCTGCTGAAGCTCCTTTAACAGGTTGATGATCTTTGCCTGCACGGACACATCCAGGGCGGAAACCGGCTCATCGCAGATGATGATCTCCGGCTTCAGGATAATTGCCCGGGCAATGCCGATGCGCTGGCGCTGTCCGCCGGAAAACTCATGGGGATAACGGTCTGCAAAGTCCTTGTTGAGTCCCACCATCTCCATGGTATCCAGGATCAGCTTCTCACGTTCCTCGTCATTTTTGTAACAATGTTCGATGTCTGCCGGTTCCCCGATAATATCCCGCACCGTCATGCGCGGATTTAAGGAGCTGTAGGGATCCTGAAAGATCATCTTGATATTGCGTCGGGCTTTTTTTAGCTCCTCGCCCTTTAATTTCAAAAAATCCTGCCCCTTTAGGATGACCTCACCGGAGGTCGGCTCGGTTACCCGGATCAGCGATTTCACGGTGGTCGATTTGCCGCAGCCGCTCTCGCCTACAATGGCTAAGGTCTCACCGCGATGCAATGCAAAACTGACGCCGTCCACGGATTTCACATACTCTTTTTCCCCGAACAGTCCCTTTCTGCCCACCATATAATATTTCTTTAGGTCCTTTACCTGAAGGATCGTCTCACTCATGCCTGACTTCCTCCTTTTCCCTGTTTCTCGTAAGAAGAATGCGTCTTGTCACATTCTTGCGCCAAGGTGCGGTTGCTTTGGCAGCCATCTTCCTTTGCGCCGGATGCGCATTCACGCGGAGCGTTTTGCATGATAGGACTTAATTTTCCCTCATATAAAAAGCAGCGCACAAGCCCACCTTCGCTTTCCATAAGCTTTGGACGTTCCTCTCGACATCGGTCCGTCGCATAGGCGCAGCGCGGGGAGAAGATACAGCCCTTCGGAAGTTCGTAGAGCATCGGCACGTTTCCGGGAATGCTAAGTAGCGTGTCCTTGTCTTCGTCCAGACTCGGGATAGCCGCCTGCAGTCCCTGCGTATACGGGTGCTTTGGCTCCGTGAAAATGCTTTCCCCTTTCGCATACTCCACCAGCTGACCTGCATACATCACAGCCACGCGGTCTGCCATCTGGGAGATGACCCCCATATCGTGGCTGATGAAGATAACCGAGGTACCGGTCTCCTTTTGCAGACGGCGAATCAGTCCTAAGATCTGAGCCTGCACCGTCACATCCAGTGCCGTGGTCGGTTCATCGCAGATCAAAAGTCTCGGCCGGCAGATTAATGCCATAGCAATCATAATTCGCTGGCGCATACCGCCGGAAAGCTGAGCCGGAACCTCGGAAAATACCTTTTCCGGTCGCAAGATGCCGACGGAACGAATCATGGCAAGGGCACGCTCCTTTGCCTCCTTCTTACTTACCTTTTCGTGAGCCGTGATGGTCTCCACAATCTGGCGTCCGCAGGTCATCAGCGGGTTTAAGCTGGTCATTGGCTCCTGGAAGATCATGGAGATTCCGGTTCCCCGGATTTCTCGCAGCTCCTTTTTCTTCATGCCGGTCAGCTCCTGCCCCTCAAACTGAATGCTGCCCCCTGTCACCTTGCCCGGGTGGGCAATCAGTCCCATGATTGCGGAAGCCAACATACTCTTTCCGCATCCGCTCTCTCCGACAATGCCAAGGGTTTCTCCTGCTTTTAAAGTCAGGCTCAGGCGGTCGATGACCGGAAGCTCGCCTCGGTCTGTAAACAGCCGCACATCTAGGTCTTTGATGATAAGAATGTTTTCGTTTTCCATATCGTCCTCCTTCTATTTGCGCATCTTCGGATCCAGCACATCGCGCAGGCCATCGCCCAGGGTGTTAAAGGCAATTACTGTAAGGATGATGCAAAGTCCCGGAAACAGGCTGTAATAGGTGTTCGTGCGGATAAAGGTCTGCGCACCGGAGATCATGGAGCCCCAGCTGGCCGTCGGGCTTGGCACGCCGAGTCCCAGGTAGCTTAAGCTGGCCTCCGTCAGGATTGCAGACGGAATTCCCAAGGTGCAGGACACGATCAGCATCGGGATACAGTTTGGAAACAGATGCTTTAAGATAATGCGAAGGCTGCTTCCGCCGTCAATACGGCAGGCCTGGATATATTCCTGCTCCTTTAACTGCAGTACCGTACCGCGGATCAGACGCGCGGTATTTGCCCAGGATAAAAAGCCCAGTGCCAGATACAGATTCAAGATGCCTGAGCCCAGTGCATACATGAGCGCCATGGCAAATAAAAGAGCCGGGAAGCTGGAAAATACCTGGATCAGAAACGAAATCACATCGTCCACCTTTTTCCCGAAATACCCGGCACATACGCCCATAAAGTAACCGATCACGGAGGCGATCAGCTGAGAAATGATCCCGACGCTCAAGGAAACACGGCAGCCGTAAAGACAGCGTGTCAGGATATCTCTGCCAAATTCATCCGTACCGAACAAATGCTTCGAATCCGGTGACAGAAGCTTGTCAGCCAACACCTGCTTATTGGGATCATAGGGTGTTAAAAACGGCGCAAAAATCGCAGATACAGCCAGGATCACAAGGATCATCAGGGATAAGACCGCCAGCTTGTTTTTCCAGAACAGCTTTAAGCTCTCGGAATAATAATTCTTTTTTCTCATCGGCTATTCTCCTTTCGTCAGACGGATATTCGGATTAATGACTGCATACAGCACGTCCACAATAAAGTAGATCAGGACACAGATGGCTGCTACATAAATGACTCCGCCCTGCACAAGCGGAATGTCTCTGCGGTGGATGGCATCGATCAGAAGCTTTCCGATTCCCGGAATGTTAAATACGTTCTCCGTGATCATGGAACCGGTCAGGAGTGCACCGATATCCGTGCCGATTACCGTAATGATCGGCACCAGGGCATTCTGGAAAATATGAACCAGGACGATCCGACCGGAATGCAGGCCTTTGGCATAAGCTGTTTTTACAAAATCCTGTCCCGTTACCTCCAGCATGCTGGAACGTGTGATGCGGGCGATGGAGGCCGCATAGCGCACCCCTAACGCCAGGGACGGAAGCACATAGCCAATGGGATTTTTGACGCCGGATACCGGAAAAATATCAAACCGCAGTCCGACATAGATCTGAAGGATGATCGCCACCCAGAAGGAAGGCGCCGAGATACCAAGCGCAGACAGACTCATCAGGATCCGGTCAAGGGGACGGTCGTGAAAGACTGCTGCCAAAATCCCTGTTGTAAGCCCTACGATCATAGCCACAATATAGGCAGCCGTTGCCATGATGACCGTATAATGAAAGGCCTGAAGGATCAGGGTAATCACCGGTTTTTTCTGGAAATAGCTCGTTCCCAGATCTCCGTGCATCAAATTAAAAAGCCAGTTAAAATACTGGACCGGAAGCGGTGTATCCAGCCCCATCTGTGCCTTTACCTGGGCGATCTTCTCTGCATCGGCAAACTCCCCGAGCATTGCCGCAACCGGATCTCCCGGAATGACATTCAGGATAAAAAACGTGATCAGGGAAATCGAAAAAATAATGCCGACAGCCAGGGCTGCCCGCTTGATGATATAGCGGATCAAATAATCTCCTCCTTTTATTTAAGATGTACTCTCGGAAGCTCTCTCGCAAAAAGGCACAAAGAGAGGCTCCGAGAGTACATAACGCCAAAAGGGAGTCCGAAGAACCGGACTCCCTCCCGCAAAATAACCTTTGCCCTTCTTTGGGCCTGCGTCCTTATCGTGATTTTGTTTCCTGCTTACTGATTCTGTGCTGCGGTATCGATATCCACGTTCCAGAAATGATAGATCAGGTTGCCAACCTTATAATTCTTCACATACGGCTTTGCGATGAACTGACTCTGCGGATAATACAGCGGAATACATGCATAATCCTCCTGAGAAAGCAGTCTGTCTGCTTCCTTGTACATGTCTGCACGTTCTGCCTCATCGGTGGACTTTCTCGCATCGTCCAGGAGCTTATCGAATTCCTCGTTCTTGTAGAACACGCCCTGAGCATCGGACTTGGTGGAGTAGAAGTAGTTGTACATCTGGAAATCTCCGTCCGGATACAGTGCATTCCAGGTCATTCCGGTTAACGGGATCTTGCCTGCGGTTCTGTCAGAGTTGTAGGTTGCGTTATCCACTACGCTCAGCTCCATGTTGATGCCAACCTCTGCCAGATAACCCTGGATTGCGGAATAAACAGCCTGATCGGCCTGACGAACCTCAGAGGTGATGGTAATGCCGTCTGCATAGCCTGCCTCTGTTAAAAGCTCCTTGGCCTTCTCCGGGTCGTACTCATATACAGAAAGGCTGTCGTCATGTCCCGGAATGCCGTTATTCAGATAAGAGGTAGCCGGAATGCCTGCGCCGTTTAAGACTGCGCTGACTAACTCCTCACGGTTGATTGCCAGGGAAATGGCCTTTCTTACCCGGACATCGCTTAAGTACTCATCATTTAAGTTCATGGAAATGAATGCGGTTCCAAGCGGATAGTAAGCGGTGATCTCATCGGCATAATTGGAGGTATACTGGCTTAAGAGGCTTGCATTTAAATCAGCCAGGTCAATATCGCCATTCTCGTATGCGATCAGCTTGGTCTGGTCATCATCGTAGTAGATGATATCCAGCTCATCCAGATTGACCTCACCGCCGTGGTAATCCTCGTTCTTTACCAGAACTACCTGGGTGGTGTCATCGTTCTCTGCGATCTTATAAGGGCCGGTACCGATCAGATCCGTTCCAAGTCCCCAGTTTTCACCAGCCTCGGTGCAGGCATCCTCCGGGAAGATATCTGCATAAGAGGTACCAAGGTTCTTAACGAACGGTGCAAATGGGTATTCCAGAGTGATATTGAAATGATAATCATCGACGATCTCAAAGCCGGACAGCTCCTCGGCACTTCCTGCCAGCATATCCTGCGCGCCCTGGATCATATTAAAGTATGCGGTGCTCTTTGCAGCGGTAGACGGTGTAAACATACGCTCAAAGGTAAACTTTACATCCTTGCTGGTAAGCTCGGTCCCGTTGGTAAAATGCACGCCCTGCTTTAACTCAAAGCTGTAGGTTAAACCGTCCTCGGAAACCGTCGGGAAATCGGTCAGAAGAACCGGCTCCTCGTTGTTATCATCATCGAAGCGGAGCAGACTCTCGGTCACCTCGTCTGCGATGGATGCAGATTTGGAATTTGTGGAGGTCTGCATATCCAGGCCCTCACCGGAGTTTCCCTGGCCAAAGCGCAGTACCTTCTTCGCTCCGTCCTCTCCTGCCGTCTCAGAACCGCTCTCTGCTGCAGAAGCGTTGGAATCTGCTGCCGCGGTGCTCTCGGATGTTTTGCTTCCGCAGCCGCTCAGTGCCAGTGCAGCAACACCGGCCGATACCAGTGCCGTTAAAAACTTCTTTTTCATCATACTGTTCCTCTCTTTATTTAATTTAGCGCACTTTTTACGATAGGACGCAATTTCCTATCATAAAAAAAGCCGGAATCCCCCAAAAAGATCCGGGGAATTCCGGTTCATTACGGAGATAGAGAGATTTGAACTCTCGCGCCGGTTGCCCGACCTACCGCATTTCGAGTGCGGACCCTTCAGCCACTTGGGTATATCTCCATCTGTTATCCGCACTGCTTCACAGTGCCGCAGTAACGTAGGTATTATACACGAAAAATGGCTGATTGTAAATATCTTTCTTTATGTAGATTATTGGAAGTAACGATCAACTGTTACTGTTCATGCGTTGCATGACCAGCAACGGAATTTGCCGATGCTTCGCATTCCAAATCGGCAAATTCTGCAACCCAAACGGTATCATACGGCATTTTCAGTACAGAAAATGCCTACCGTGTATAGTAACGATCAACTCCATCTACCAGACCGGTTCCAAGCTTATCTAAGGTCGCTGCGGAATGGTCGGAGGCTCCGTCTCCCAGCTCGATATCGATGGATGGGATCGTCGAATAGGAGGTCTGGGTCAGATCCATCTCCATGCTGCCGCCGGAAAAGATCTTGACGCCGGCTCCCTTAAGGCCTGCCACCAGACTCTCGCCCAGTGCATTGTGCTGCTGCCAGTGAGAAGCCACCGGCTCCATAGCACGATAGGAGGCCACGTTCGGAACACTCATATAGAATGCGCCCTTATCCTTCTTCGTGGAATCCCAGTGCAGCGCAATGTGACAGTCTGCCAGGTTATTGGCCATCACCGTACGGGCTACATTGTCAAGCTGGACATCATCCCCCTCGCGGATCATGAGTACGTCATAGCCGCGGGCTAAAAGCTTGTCCTTTAATACCTTCGCCATGGCCAGGGTCACCTTCGCCTCCGGTGTTCCGTCTGCAAAGGTCATACCTCCGGATACAGCCACTGCCGTTGTAGCTCCGGCGCTGGTAGTACCACTGGTCACTTTTGGGGTTCCGTCCGGATGACACTGGGTTTTTACGCTGCTTCCGCCGCTTGTTCCATGACCTGCATTGACGCAAACCACTTTATTTTTGCGGTTTGCGTTCTCAGAACGATACAAAATTGCTTTTCCGCTGTTGATCTTTGACAAGGAGGCATACTTCCAGTCCATGTTCATTCCCACTTCACCGGCACTCTGTGCGGCAGTTTGCGTTTGCTCCGTTCCTGACGGTGCCGCAATGTCTGCCAGCTTTTCTGTGGTCAGATAAGCGGAGGCCGCATAACAAGTTTTTCCGTTATATTCCACCTGACTCCAGGTTCCGTTGTCTCCGGTACGCTTTAAGGCTGTTCCGTTTGCAGGAGCCGCAACCACCTCTGCCCCCGGTGCAGGTGATACCCGCAGATTTAAGGTAGTTGCCTTCACATAGACCGTTTCATCCTTCGCTTCCATACTCGGAGCCGTTTCGGTAGTCAGAACAGTTTTATTTTCACTGATCTGTGCACTTTTTTGTGCCGATTCTGCCTGATCGGTCGATTCCGGAATGGTTGTTTCTACGGTCTGCTCCGGAATCTCGATCTTTTCGTATTTTGACTGACAGCCTGCAGTCATCAAGGCTGCGGCTGCTGCAATTCCAAGAACAATGTGTTTCCTTCTCATCGGATGATGGTACCTCCCCCTACTACGTAATCTCCATCGTAAAATACCACGGCCTGTCCCGGTGTCACTGCACGTACCGGCTCTAAAAACTGACACTGCACCAGATCTTCACCGATTTCCCTGATCACACAGGGAGCGCCCTTATGACTGTAGCGGATCTTGGCAGACACCTCCATCGGTTCTCCGTGAAGACCGTCCACTGCCATCCAGTTTAGCTTATTGCAGATCAGGGTGTCCGTAAAGACATCCTCTGCCTCACCGATCACAACCTCATTGGTCTTAGGGCGAATCTCTGTCACGAAGACCGGATGTCCCATGGCAAGATTTAAGCCCTTACGCTGACCGATGGTATAATGGGTGATCCCCTCATGCCGGCCGATCACGGTACCGTCCTCCGTCACAAAATTGCCGGGTCCCGGAACCTGCTCTGCCTCGCGTTCGATAAAATCTGCATAGTCGTTATCCGGAATGAAGCAGATTTCCTGGCTGTCTGCCTTGTGCGCCACCTGAAGCCCGATCTCCTCTGCCATGGCACGGATCTGATCTTTGGTATACTCCCCCACCGGCATCAGGGTATGGGAAAGCTGATCCTGCGTCAGATTGTATAGCGCATAGGTCTGATCCTTTGTATCTGTCGCCGATTTTTTCAGCGCATATCTGCCGTTTGGCAGCTGCTCCACCCGTGCATAATGGCCGGTGGCAATGTAGTCTGCACCGATGTCAAGGCTTCGCTTTAACAAAGACTCCCACTTTACATAGCGGTTGCAGGCAATGCAGGGGTTCGGTGTGCGTCCGCACAGATATTCATCTACAAAATAATCCATAACATTGTCCTTGAACTCCTTTTTAAAGTTCATGACATAATATGGGATCTCCAGCTGCCAGGCCACACGTCTCGCGTCATCAACCGCAGAAAGACCACAGCAGCCTCCGTTTTCCTGCTGCGTGGTCTCCTCTTCATCCTGCCAGATCTGCATGGTAACGCCGACAACGTCATAGCCCTGCTGTTTTAAAAGCCAGGCGGCGACCGATGAATCGACGCCGCCTGACATTCCAACTACAACCTTCTTTTTGTTTGCTGTCTGGATCAATACTCTTCTTCCTCTTCACCTTCGCTGATATCAGACTTCGGCTTCTCGAGTCCCTCGATCTTGATGCCGTTCTTCTCAGCATAATCCCACAGAGCTGCATGAATGGCTTCCTCTGCCAATAAGGAGCAGTGCACCTTAACAGGCGGAAGTCCGTCTAAGGCCTCCATAACGGCCTTGTTGGTAACCTCAAGAGCCTCCTGAATGGTCTTGCCCTTTACCATCTCCGTTGCCATACTGCTGGTTGCAACTGCAGCACCGCAGCCAAAGGTCTTAAACTTACAGTCCCTGATGATACCATTGTCGTCGATATCCAAATAGATTCTCATGATATCGCCGCACTTTGCATTGCCGACGGTGCCGACACCGCTGGCATTTTCAATCTCGCCAACATTTCTCGGATGCTGGAAATGATCCATTACTTTATCTGAATACATAGCTGTGATCTCCTTTATATTGCTTTTCTTTCCTTATTTTGCCTGATGCTTTACAAAATCCTCGTAGAGCGGAGACATGCTGCGCAGTCTTGCTACGATAGCCTTTAAGTTGTCCACGGTATAGTCGATATCTTCTTTTGTGGTCTCCTCACTTAAGGTTAAGCGCAGGGAACCGTGTGCGATCTCGTGAGGAAGTCCGATGGCTAAAAGCACATGGGACGGATCCAAGGAACCGGAGGTACATGCAGATCCGCTGGAACCGCAGATACCCTTATCGTCTAACATGATCAGCATAGACTCACCCTCGATAAACTGGAAGGAGAAATTTGCGTTGTTTGGAAGGCGATTCGTGCGGCCGCCGTTGATGCGGGTATACGGGATTTCTGCCATTACACGATCCATCAGGTAGTCCCGAAGCTCACTCTCGTATTTTGTGCGTGCCTCCATGTTTGCTGCTGCGATCTCGGCTGCCTTGCCAAAGCCGACAATGCCGGTCACGTTCTCGGTACCTGCGCGGCGTTTGCGCTCCTGAGCACCGCCATGGATGAAGGAACGGATCTTTACGCCGGTACGGATATAAAGGAAGCCAATGCCCTTCGGTCCGTTGATCTTGTGGCCGCTGGCACTCATCATGTCGATGTGAAGCTCGTCAACGTTGATCGGCACATGTCCGTATGCCTGTACCGCATCGGTATGGAAGAGGATGCCATGCTCTTTGGCAATCTCACCAATCTCTTTGATCGGCTGAATGGTTCCGATCTCGTTGTTTGCAAACATCACGGAGATGAGGATGGTTGTCGGGCGGATAGCCTTCTTTAACTCATCTAACTTTAAGGCACCGTTCTCATCGACATCCACATAGGTAACCTCAAAGCCGTTTTTCTCCAGCCACTCGCAGGTATGCAGGATTGCATGATGCTCGATCTTGCTGGTGATGATGTGGTTTCCCTTGCTCTTATAGGCCTCAGCAGTTGCCTTCAATGCCCAGTTATCAGACTCGCTGCCGCCACCGGTAAAATAAAGCTCGTTGGTCTTGGCACCGATTGATTTTGCAATGATCTCACGGCCATTTGCCACAGCCTTCTTCGGCTCGTCGGAGAAGCTGTAAATAGAGGACGGATTTCCGTAAAACTCTGTAAAGTACGGAAGCATAGCCTCTACAACCTCAGGTCTCGTCTTGGTTGTTGCCGCATTATCCAAATAGATTGTTTTTTTCATCTATAAATCCACCTTTCCTGGAAAGATATATCGAAAATTTGACAAACATCATTATAATCTTTATTTCATAGTATTTCAATAGGAATTAAAGATTTTATGAAAATTTTTATCGATTACGCCAAAAAGTACAATCGTATATCCGGCATTTGTCTTTATCTGTGGTATAATCTATCACAACATATGTATTTCTACAAGGAGGGTTTATATGATTTTTCCGGAAATCCGTTATCTGGAGCGGCTTGCTGACCTGTATCCCACCATCGCAGCTGCTTCCACCGAGGTAATCAACATGGAGGCGATTTTAAACCTCCCGAAAGGAACGGAACACTTTCTGACCGACATTCACGGGGAAGACGAGGCCTTCGCCCATGTGCTGAAAAACGGTTCCGGTTCTGTGCGCCGCAAGGTCAATGAGGTATTTGGGAATACCCTGACCCAGCAGGACAAACGGGCACTGGCCACACTGATTTATTATCCGCGTGAAAAGATGGATCAGATCCTGAAGGTTACGGAAGACAAGGATGAATGGTACCGCCTTACCCTGTACCGTCTCATCGAAATCTGCAAACGTGCCGCCAGCAAATACACCCGCTCCAAGGTACGCAAAGCCATGCCACCGGATTTTGCCTATGTTTTAGAGGAGCTGATCACGGAAAAGGATGACAGTGTCGATAAGGCTTCCTATTACAATGCTATTGTCAACACCATCATTCACGTCGGCCGCGGACGGGAATGCATTATTGCCATGAGCCAGCTCATCCAGCGCCTGGTCATCGATCATCTGCATATCGTGGGAGATATCTTCGATCGTGGTCCGGGACCGCACAAGATCATGGACAAGCTCATGGACTACCATTCCGTGGACATCCAGTGGGGAAACCACGACGTTTTATGGATGGGTGCCGCTGCCGGACAGCCAGGATGCATCGCCAATGTGATCCGTATCTGTGCCCGCTACGGAAACCTTGACATCTTAGAGGACGGCTACGGCATCAACCTGCTGCCGCTTGCTACCTTCGCCTTAAACACCTACAAGGACGATCCCTGCTCCTGCTTTAAGTTAAAGGGCACCAACGAACTGAACCAGTATGAGGTCGAAGTGAATTTAAAGATGCACAAAGCCATCTCCATCATC
This sequence comes from uncultured Selenomonadales bacterium, assembly GCA_963589345.1. Lineage (GTDB taxonomy): Bacteria > Bacillota > Clostridia > Lachnospirales > Lachnospiraceae > Brotaphodocola. Next base: position 12,536 of record CAVALB010000033.1, read on the forward strand.
CAGTTCAAGGCTGAGGGACAGCTCATTAAGGAACACCCGGAATACCACATGGAGCATCGCAATCTTCTGCACCGCATCGACTATGAGCATGGCACCATCACCCTGGATATGCCGGATGAAAACGGGAACTTAACACCGCACACCTACGATCTTTTAGACACCAACTTCCCAACCGTAGACCCGAAGGATCCTTATGCCTACACGCCGATCGAGGCCGACATCATGGAACGCTTGAGCAAGGCCTTCTTAAACTGTGAAAAGCTTCAGCAGCATGTCAAATTCCTGTTGGCTAAGGGAAGTCTCTACAAAATTTACAACGGAAACCTGCTTTACCACGGCTGCATCCCGTTAAATGAAGACGGCAGCTTTAAGGAGGTTGAGATCAACGGCTCCTTCTTCCATGGCCGTGCCCTCTACGATATCCTGGAAAGCTATGTCCGCAAGGCTTTCATGGGTGTGTCGAATCGTGAGCAAAAACTGGGACGCGATATTATGTGGTACATCTGGCAAAACAAGGATTCACCACTCTTTGGCAAGGATAAGATGGCAACCTTCGAGCGTTACTTCCTGGCAGACAAGGAAACTCACAAGGAGAAAAAGAACCCCTACTACCGCTATATGGAGGATGAATCCGTGGTCAACCACATCCTGAAGGAATTCGGTCTTTCCGAAACCGGAAGCCACATCATCAACGGTCATGTTCCGGTCCGCTCCAAAAACGGCGAAAGCCCGGTCAAATGCGGAGGCAAGATCCTGGTCATCGACGGCGGCTTCTCGAAGGCCTATCAGAAAGAAACCGGCATCGCCGGTTATACCCTGACTTATAACTCTTATGGCCTGATCCTCTCTGCCTTAGAGCCGTTTGAATCCACCGAGGCTGCCATTGAGCGCGAGATCGACATCCACTCCGACAGTGTCATCGTCCGTCATGCTGACCGCAGAAAGCTGGTAGGCGACACCGATACCGGTGCTGTGCTCCGGGAAAAAATCGCAGATTTAGAGCAACTTCTCATGGCTTACCACAGCGGACTGTTGGTAGAACGATATATAAAAAATTAACCTGATTATTAAGTCCAACCTTCCATAAACAAGGACTGTCGAATCCGCAAGTTTTTTGCGGACCGACAGTCCTGCTTTTTCTTTTGCTTGGTTCTGAGCAATTATATTCTTCTTACTTCTGCTGCTCTTTATCCGTTTTTTTCTGCGCTTCTTTTTCTTTCTTCTTGCGTTTTTCCTTCTCTGCCTGTTCTTTTTCTTCCTGTTCCTTCTCTTTCTGCTCCTTGTCAATCTGCTCCTGCCTCTGTACCTTAATGCGGCGGAAATAGGAGCTCATCTCATCGGCCATACCGGCCAGACGATTTAGAAGTGTGGAAAAATCAGAAAGCATCTCATCGTTCTGGAAGTACGGATATACGATATCATGATCGATCTCACTCCAGCCCTCTTCAAACAGAGTTCTGCCCTGGACTTCCACATAATAGCCCTTATACTTGATGATATAGTGAAGAGAACGGTAAATTCCATCCGACTTGATATCGATCAGCTTTTTATCGTAAATGCGGGTATCCCCCGTCCGGCGGTATACCTTCGGACGCTCAGCGATATAATTGTGTTCCGGATTGTCATCAAAATCCAGGAGACGATCCTCGATATAGTTCTCCGGATCATTTTCAAAAACTGATGTGATATAATTGTGAAAATGGATCCAATCCTCCCGGTACAGAAAGAAGACACGGATTCCGATCAGGTCGGTCATGTATTTGTAATAATTCTTCCGGTTGATATACTTGTACTGATCCGGGTGGGCACTCTTCTTGCGAATGATCTTTTCCAAAATGTGTCCGGCCTTTTTCGTCCGGTAACGATAGGAATGAATGCCTGCTTTCTCGATATCATACAGATAATCATTCACAAACTCTTTTCCGATTTTCTTAAGCTGCGGTTCCAGGCGACAGTAGCTGTCGTAAATGGAATTCAGCTCTTCCCACTTCATCCCTGTTTTTTTCAGGGTTTCTTTATCGATATTATATTCCTTCAGAAAATCTTTTTTTCTGATCATACGCTCTCCTGATTGTATACTATATTTATAACTGTTCCAGAATCGTCCGATAGATCCGTCCTACCGGAAGCCCTACCACATTGTTGTAATCTCCGGATATTTCTCTGACCCAGGCCGCAAAATAACCCTGAATCCCGTAGGCTCCTGCCTTATCCATAGGCTCTCCCGTCTCCACATAGGAGCAGATCTGTTCCTTTGTCATTGGGCAGACATGGACATCGGTTTTCTCTGCAAAGGTGAGAATTTTCGCATGGTTATCCACCGCACCTACCTCGTTCTCGGACAGTTTTCCACAAAATACCAGGGTAACCCCTGTGTATACCTGGTGGATATGTCCCTGAAGCATGCCGATCATGCGGATCGCATCCTCCCTATCCTTCGGCTTCCCAAGAATTTTCCCATCAAAGGCCACCACCGTATCCGCCCCGATCACAATAACATCTTCGTCCCGGTGCAAGGCAGCAATGTCTTCTGCCTTCTGCCCGGAAAGCTCCATCACGACCTGTTCCGGTACCGTACTGGTTATAACCTCCTCCACGTGGCTCGGCTCCACCTCCGGCTCAATCCCCACCTGCCGCAAAAGTTCTAAGCGGCGCGGCGATGCCGAGGCCAGGATCACCCGTGGAAATCCTGCTTTTTCCATTCGTTTCATATCGCATTACTCCTCATCCGGCGCCAAAATATAATCGGTGGTCTGATATACATAGAAGTTCAGCCAGTTCGCATACAATGTATTGGAGGTATTTCTCCAGGACAGGACCGGAATATTGAAGGGATCATTATCCTCATAATAGTTGCAGGGAAGCTCCGGATGGAGTCCCTTTTTCAGATCGCGGTGATACTCATTATTTAAGGTCATGCGGTCATATTCCGGATGTCCCTGCACAAAGATCTGGCTTCCGGTATCGTTGAGCACCAGAAAAATCCCAGCCTCCTCGGATTCTGCGGCAATGGTCAGCTCCGGATGCTTTTCAATATCCTCTCTGCGCACCTCCGTATAGCGGGAATGCGGAGCCATCACATAGTCATCCATACTGCGCACCAGAGGAATCTTGCGGTTTAACACCTTATGACGATAGATTCCGGCAAGCTTTGTCTCCCTCTTATACTTCGGAATCCCGTAATGATAATAAAGACCGGCCTGGGCTCCCCAGCAGATATGGAGGGTGGAATGCACATGAGTTTTGCTCCATTCCATGATGCGGGTCAGCTCATCCCAGTAGTTTACCTCCTCAAACTCCATGTTTTCCACCGGAGCTCCGGTAATGATCAGACCATCGAATTTTTGACGGCGGATCTCCTCAAAGATTACATAAAATTTATTCAAATGACTGGCCGATGTATTTTTGGATACATGAGTCGACAGCATCAAAAAGGTGCAGTCCACCTGCAGGGGCGTGTTGGAAAGTGCACGCAAAAGCTGGGTTTCCGTATCCTCCTTGATCGGCATCAGATTTAAGATCAAGATCTGAAGAGGACGAATATCCTGGCTCATCGCACGGTTTTCGTCCATCACAAAGATGTTTTCCGACTCCAGAATCGCTCTGGCCGGCAGATCATTTTGTACTTTAATCGGCATGTTTTTCTCCCCCCATCATATCCAGGAAATCCTGCTCGGAAATGATCGGGATCCCCAGTTCTTTTGCTTTTTTATTCTTCGATGAATTCGATGTCACATCGTTGTTGATCAGGTACGTTGTCTTCGCAGTCACAGAACCGGTGGCCTTGCCGCCCCGAGCCTCAATGGCAGCCTGCAGCTCCTTGCGGTTTGCAAAATGTTCCACCGAACCGGTGATGACAAAGGTCATCCCGGCAAAGATGGCTGTTTTTGCATTCTCCGTCTTATTTTCGATCGTAATCTCCGCAAGCAGTCCATCCACCGCCTCCCGGTTCTTCTCTGATGTAAAATAAGCGATCCATGCTTCGGTAAGTACCGCACCGATGCCATCCACCGCGGTCAGTTCCTCCTTTTTGGCATGGCGCATTCGGTCGAAGTCATACTCAAAGGAACGGCACAGCATCTTGGCATTGGCCAGACCGATTCCGGCCACACCGATGCCGTATATCACACGTACCAGATCCGTATGGGAGGCTTTTCTTACTGCCTCCATCAGATTTTCATAAGACTTTTCTCCAAAACCATCCATGGAAACAATGGCTTCCCTGTGACGATCCAGGTGAAAGATATCCGCGTAGCTGTGAATAAAACCTGCTGCGATGAACTTTTCCAGCGTCGCCTCCGACAACCCATCAATATTCAGCGCATCCCGGCTCACCAGCAGCGAAAAGCTTTTGATTTTCTTTGCCTGACAATCCGGATTGATACAGTATAAGGATTTCACATCGTTCATCTGACGGATCTGGGTTTCTCCGCCACAGACCGGGCAGATCTTCGGGATCACGATATTTCCGCTGCGGGTCAGATTTTCTGCGATCTGCGGAATGATCATGTTGGCTTTGTAAACCGTGATGGTATCGCCCACGCCAAGCTCCATGGCCTCCATGATGCTGATGTTGTGAACGCTGGCACGGCTCACCGTGGTACCCTCCAGTTCCACCGGATCAAAGATCGCCACCGGATTGATGAGGCCGGTTCTGGAGGCACTCCATTCAATTTCCCGAAGTGTTGTCTCCCGGATCTCATCCGCCCATTTAAAGGCAATGGAATTGCGCGGAAATTTTGCCGTCCGTCCCAAAGCATCCCCGTAAGCAATATCGTCCATCAAAAGCACCAGGCCGTCCGATGGAATGTCGTAGCTCTGGATTTTCTCTGCAAACTCCGCCACAGCATCCGGCAGAGTCTCTTTCGTAACCTCCTTATACTCCACCACATCGAAGCCCTGCGTTTTTAACCATTCAAACTGTTCTTTTCGGGAGTTGTGAAAACGCCCGTCGTCGGTACCGTCATCCGTCAAAGAACTGTCAGCAGCTTCTGCGGCCTTCTGGTCTTCTGCTTTCACCGCACGCACCAGCATGAAGGCCTCAAAATTTACGCTGCGCTTTGCGGTTATCTCATTATTCAGCTGGCGGACCGATCCGCTGCACAGGTTTCGCGGATTTTTGTATTTTGCGTCCACATCGTCAATCTCATCATTGATGCGGGCAAAATCCGAATATTTGATCACGGCCTCCCCCCGCAGGATCAGCTGACCCTGATACGGGATCTTAAGCGGCACATTGGAAAATACTCTGGCATTGTTGGTGATCACCTCACCAATCTCGCCGTTGCCGCGGGTGACGGCCTTCACCAGATTACCGCCCTCGTAAGTCAAAACAATGGTAAGGCCGTCCAGCTTCCAGGAAAGGAGTCCCTTCTGATTTCCAAGCCACTCCTGAAGCACCGGTACCTCCTTGGTCTTATCCAAAGACAGCATCGGCGCCTCATGAGCCTCCTTCGGCAGCTCGCTTAAGACCTCATAGCCCACTCTCTGAGTGGGACTTCCTGCGAGAATGGTGCCGGTTTCCTGCTCTAGTTTTACCAGTTCATCGTACAGTCTGTCATATTCAAAATTGCTCATGATCTCGCGGCTCTCCTGATAATAAGCCCGGGAGGCCTTTAAAAGCTGTCCGTGCAGCTCCTTCATGCGCAATATTTTTTCTTCTTTTTGTTTCTGATCCATCCTCATCACCTGCCTGTTTTCCGAATCTCGCACCGATTTGCTCTTATCTCTTCCAACTTGATTGACCGGTTTTATGCTTCTTCTCCGTTCGAAAGCTCTGCTGCCTCACGTTCTTCACGTGCCTGCTCAAGCTGCCACTCCAGCTCCTCGAGTTCCTTTGGGGTTACCCGGCGAAAATCTCCCGTGTTCAGCTTTCCGAGATGGATGTTCATAATACGCACACGTTTCAGGGTCACAACACGGTAACCCAGCTCCCCGCACATCCGGCGAATCTGACGGTTCAGCCCCTGGGTCAGTATGATCCGAAAGGTTTTTGCTCCGGCAGCCTCCACCTGACAGGGTCTTGTGGTTACGCCAAGTTCCTTAAGCTCCACTCCCTCACGCATCTTCTTTAAAAAAGCAGCATTGAAGGGCTGGTCAACCGTCACCAGATATTCCTTTTCATGAAAATTGCCCGCATGCATGATCTCATTGGCAAGGTCACCCTGATTGGTCATCAAAAGAAGTCCCTCCGAGTCCTTATCCAATCGGCCTATCGGATAGACCCTCACCGGATATTGAAGCAGATCCACTACATTCGGTGCACGGTCCTTATCCGAGGTCGTGCAAACGATTCCGCGCGGTTTATTTACCACCAGGAGTACCGGTTTTGCTTTTTTTGCTCCTGCGGCCTTTCCCACCGGTTTTCCATCACAGATGATCACTTCCCGGCCGGTTACCTTTTCGCCCATCTCTGCCTTTCTGCCATCGATCGTCACTTTTCCTGCTTCGATCAGGCGGTCTGCCTCACGGCGGGAGCAGACGCCCTGCTCACTTAAATATTTATTCAAACGGATCTCTTCCATGGTTTTATTTCCTTTCCATAAGCCGAAAACGGCTATCCCCCTGCCGGAGAGATAGCCTGACTCCTGTTCATATTTCCCTAATCATGAATAAACATCGCATCCCCGAAGCTAAAGAAACGGTACCGTTCCTTGATAGCCTCATCATAGGCATGCAGTACATGCTCGCGTCCTGCCAGAGCAGAAACCAGCATCACTAATGTAGATTCCGGAAGATGGAAGTTTGTGATCAGGCAGTCTAAGATCTTAAATTTATAGCCCGGATAGATAAAGATCTCCGTCCAGCCACTCCCTGCCTTTAAGATTCCGTCTTCTCCAGCTGCAGATTCAATGGTTCTGCAGCTGGTGGTGCCAACGCAGATAACGCGGCCGCCTGCCGCCTTTGTATCATTGATTTTCTTTGCCTCAGATTCCTCCACCATATAAAATTCCGAATGCATATGGTGCTCCAGTACATTCTCCACCTTAACCGGACGGAAGGTGCCAAGTCCCACATGCAAGGTTACATGGGCAATTTTGACTCCCATATCTTCAATCTTAGCTAAGAGCTCTTTTGTAAAATGCAGTCCTGCTGTCGGTGCGGCAGCGGATCCGTCATGCTCTGCATAGACAGTCTGGTAACGGTTCTTGTCCTTTAACTGATGCGTAATATAAGGCGGCAGCGGCATCTGTCCAAGCTGATCCAGGATTTCTTCAAAGATTCCCTCATACGAAAACTTGATCAAACGATTTCCTTCATCGACCACGTCAACAACCGTGCCCTTCAGCAAACCCTCACCAAAAACAATGACCGTACCCGGCTTGCACTTCTTTCCAGGTTTTACCAGGGTCTCCCAGATATCATTTTCCCGACGTTTTAATAAAAGCACCTCAATCTTGGCCTGAGTATCTTCCTTTACTCCAAACAGACGAGCCGGAATCACCTTGGTGTTGTTAATAACCAGGCAGTCCCCCGGTTTTAAATATTCTGTGATATCGCGAAAATGGCGATGTTCGATCTCCCCGGTATGCTTATCCAGCACCAAAAGTCTAGAGGAGGAACGATCCTCCAGGGGATCCTGTGCAATCAGCTCCTGTGGAAGGTCAAAATAAAAATCTTTTACATTCATGGTTTCCATGGTATTATCTTCTTTCTATATCTTAGTTGCCGCTGTATTCTCATGATTCGAACAGAACTTTAATTTTGCGCTGCGCTCTCTGCGGCCTGACTTTCTGCCCCTGGGCTGCTTTGTGCTGCCGCTGTTTCGGATTGTTCCGTACTATCTGCGGCATCCACCGTAACAGCTTCACTTTCCGTACTCTCAGAGGTCTCATCGTCTCCGATCACAACCTCCGGCTCGTCTCCGTTGTCATAAACCGGGGAGCCGTCACGGAGCACGCCGTATACACTGTTTAAATCCTCATCCGAATTCAGGGCTTCCTTTAACTTCACATTTACATCGGAGGCCAGCTTGCGTACCTCTTCTGAATGGTTCGACCGATCCACAAACAGCTGTACATCCTCTGAGAGATTTTCATCGTTGATGATGTGGTAGTTTCCCTCTCCATCCTTTTCCACATAGCACCACATGATCATGGGTGCCGATGTTTTTACGGAATGGAACTTAATGTCTGCCAATGCATAAACCAGCCAGCTGTCGGTTGTCACGCCGGTGCGAACATAGGTTGTGATATTTTCAAAATTTTCCACGTACTTCGAATTACTGCGCAGGCGAGTCCTCTCGGCCTCCAGCTCTGTAAAGGACAGACCGGAAACACCATAGATCTCATTCATGCTGTCTGCATCCCCGGCAGCTCTGGCCGCAAAATACTTCTTCATCAGGCTCAAAATTTCCGGAACACTGTCGTGGGTCAGATTCTCCGTCGCATAAGGATCTGTATTCTCATCAGCAGCCGTTTCTTCCGTCTGCTCCTCAGAATCCGTTTCTTCCGCCACGGACTCCGCCTCTGTTTCTGCTTCCATCGTTTCCGTTTCTTCCACCTGGGTTTCCACGATTTCTGCTTCCGTCTCCGCTTGAGCTGCCCGTTTCTTTCCGTAATCCGCCAAAACGATCACAATCATCAGAACAATGACTACAAGAGGGACCACAAGAACCGGAAGCAGCGCCTTCTTTTCTGAATCCTCATCTTTTTGCTTCATAAAATTCCAGTTGTGTTTCATAATAATAGGATAACCTCCCGATTTTTAAACAAAGCCGTAACACTTTCGTTTCATTCCGGTACATCATTTCATAAATAACCGGCCTGACGATGTCATGGTTACGGGCAAAAACACGATACTATACGATGCCTTCAGCTCCCCAAATGCCCACCTGGGAACTGTATCCCATCATACCAAAATCAGATTAAAAAATCAACAAATCCACTTGCAAATTCAAAAAAAGTATAGTATCATGATAGAGATGCGTCTGTAGCTCAGTGGATAGAGCAGTGGCCTCCGGAGCCGCGTGCGTAGGTTCGATTCCTATCAGACGCATTTTTTTGCACGGTATTTAAGCGGATCCGTTTCTTCACGAACCCGCTTAAATACCGTTTTTTGTAACTGTTCAGAGCCAAGCAAAATTTCGTAAATCAGACGTGAAATGCTTGCATTTCTAAGGCTGATTTTGAAATTTTATTTGGCGGATACGCCACACCGACGAAATGCGAAGCATTTTGGAGGTTGGTTCTGAACAGTTACTTTTTTTAAGTTGAAAACAATCCATTTTTATTCTACTATATAATCAGCAGTATGGTTATGTCACGAGCTTCATCCCCCAAAGGAGGAATTGTATACTATGTTAATCAGAACCGCAACCTTAGAGGACCTTGATGCTGTCACTGCCGTAGAAGCAGAATGCTTTCCGGCGGCAGAGGCGGCAACACGTGCTGATTTTGAGCACAGACTTTCCCTCTACAGCAATCATTTCTGGCTGATGTTCGACAAGGATCAGCTCATCGCTTTTGTAGACGGCTTTGTTACCGATGAAGCTGACCTGACCGATGAAATGTATGAGCACTCCGAACTTCATAACGAGAACGGCGACTGGCAGATGATTTTCGGTGTCAACACCCTTCCTGAGTATCGTAAACACGGCTATGCCGGAGAACTCATCAAGCGTGCCATTTCCGACGCCAAGGCTCAGGGTCGCAAAGGACTGGTGCTCACCTGTAAAGATAAACTGATCCACTACTATGCAGCATTCGGATTCGTAAATGAAGGTGTTTCTGTATCCGTACACGGCAACGCGACCTGGTACCAGATGCGGCTGAGGTTCTAAGCTCCAGTAGCACGGTATATCCAGAGTTTGATTATTGGATTAATAAGTTGAAAGGAGTTTTTCATATGCCTTTATTAAAAAGTTATCATACATCAGAAGACTACTGGAATCTGCCGGATGGTAAGCGAGCCGAACTGATCGATGGCAGATTCTATGATATGGCACCGCCAAGCCGGATCCATCAAAAATTAGTTTCTAAACTAACTTCTGTTGTCGATCAATATATTTCCGCTCATCACGGTTCCTGCGAGGTTTACCCCGCTCCCTTTGCAGTCAATCTCGATGCTGCTGATAAAGACTGGGTAGAGCCGGATGTTTCTGTAATCTGTGATCCGGGCAAACTTACCGATCGCGGCTGCTTAGGTGCTCCGGATCTCATTTTTGAGATTGTGTCTCCATCCAGCAGACGCATGGATTATAACATAAAAAATGCTATTTATGCCCAGGCCGGAGTCCGGGAATACTGGATTATTGATCCGATTAAGGAGCGAGTTACCACCTACCACTATGAAATCGATGCCGCACCTGCCATCCATACGTTTGATCAGGAGATTCCGGTAGGAATTTATGAAGGGCTGTCTATTTGCATCAGCAGTCTTCTGTAGAATCCTCAGCATTTGATGCCAAGTGTTCGAATCCGCAAGCTGTAGCAGCCTTTTTCCCCAACACAGGTGTTGTGTTCTGAAAAAGTAACCGGCGGATACATCCCATTGCTCTACTATGAGTTATAAAAACTACTACAGGGACAGTCCCCCGCGCGCCCTTGCACTTCTGTCTCGGATTGACTGGATCACCGGAACCAAAAACATCGCCACAAGGCCGCCTGCAAATCCATTGTTGTAAAGATTCATGCCTCCATACACGATCCCCACATTTAAGGCCACGGAGGAATGCAAAAATCCTGCGATCACGCCTGCAAGGATCCCGAACTCACCGGCAATCGGTGCCAGCGTTGTGGACAAAAGCAGTGCCAGCAGAGCAGACGGATCCGTGATACTCCAGCTCTTTGCCTCGCTTGCGATCAGCACACCGGCCATAACCGGCAAAATATTTCTCAGATGCTTTCCGGTAGCACTAAAACCTACCACGGTAAAAATACCTCCGATAATCGGGCCGTTGAGATCCCCGCCTACCATGATCACAAAAAGCATCGCTGCCAGACCATTGACTCCCATATTAATCATAACGGCCGCGCCGCCCTCGGACTTATAGTAGTCTGTACCGCCAAGGCCATAAGACCTCAGAATACTGCGATAATCCTCCAGAGCCATGGGATCTGTGAGAATCCCATAAAGGATCATGACACCGAACAAAACAGACAGAAGGATCACAAAGGTCTGATTCTGTCCGGTAAACCAGATCAGTCTTGCCTCGATTGTAAAACCGAAGGATTTTAAAACAGATACAATCACCGTTGCAATAATGCCTCCCGCAAATCCCACGTTATAAAGAGAATATCCCTTATGAGAAAAGTGCACATGGGTACTTAGAGGCGGCAGCACAAAGCCGATGACGATGCCGGTTGCCGCACATAAAAAGAAACGAAGCGGCAGCGGCAGATCCACAATGTGCATGACCTGACTTACAATGGGCGACAGACTCGTCCCGTAAAATCCGACATACAGGTAACGCTTTACCGTTGTCCTGTGATATTTTGCATAAAGAAAAACCCCCACCAAGATCATCCAGATATTTAACAGATTTTTTCCAAATAAGGAAAACCCGAACATCAGACAGGTCGATGTAATGGTATGCCCGTCAAAATTCATATCCAGTGCATACATGATGCCAATGCAGATCAAGGTCAGTACACCGGCATTGACAAAGGATGCCCCCACCCCGCCAATAACAAAATAATCCGTGATCAGAAAATCCGGTTCTCTTATAATTTCTACAATTCCGCGAAAAATCTCATCGACCGGCTGCATAACCAAACCGGCTGTGATAAAATAGACCGGAAGCAGGGACAAAATCAGAAAACATTTGTTTTTTGAAAGTGGTCTCTGTATTCCAAATCGCTCCATTTACTTCTCCATTTACTTTTCTATTTACTTTTCCATTATCCAAGGAACGCAGTTACCCCGAAATAAAATAACACGATCACGCCAAGCACGATCCGGTAATAACCAAATACCTTAAAATTGTTTTTTCTGATATAGCCCATCAGGAATTTGATGGAATATACCGATACCACAAAGGCGATCACCATGCCGGCGATCAGATAAAAAATTTCTGTTCCGGTAAAATTCAGCCCAAATTTCACAAGCTTTAAAAGGCTCGCACCAAACATGACCGGAATTCCTAAAAAGAAGGAAAACTCGGCTGCCGCACTGCGGGAGCATCCAAGGATCATGGCTCCGAGAATGGTGGAACCAGAACGGGAAGTGCCCGGAACCAGGGAAAGAACCTGGAAAAGGCCGATCAAAAATGCCGTCTGATAAGAGATCTGTCCGGTGCGCTGGATCGGGAAATCTGTGTACTGATTATGATTTTCTAACAGAATAAACAGCACACCGTAGATGATCAGGGTTGCCGCAACCACATAGCCGTTATAGAGATGGGCATCCATCCAGTCATCTAGCAAAAGTCCCAGGACTGCTGCCGGGATGCAGGCCACAACGATCTTCATCCAGAGCTTTATGGTTCCCATCTTCTGAGCCTTGGATTTTCCCGGATCAAAGGGGTTCAGCCTGCGAAAATACAAAACAACCACTGCCAGGATCGCACCCAGCTGGATCACCACACGAAACATAGACATGAATGCCTCAGATACATTTAAATGGATGATCTCGTCCACCAGGATCATATGTCCGGTACTGCTGATGGGGAGCCATTCGGTAAAACCCTCCACGATGCCAAGCACCAGAACCTTTAGAAACTCAATAAAATCCATAATTCTGCCTCATTTCTTTTTGTTGTTTATGACCGGACATTTTCAATCTGCCAGTCGATCGGCTTTAATCCGTTTTCCTCCAGAAAACGGTTGGTCTGGCTAAAGGGTCTGCTTCCGAAAAATCCGCGGTATGCAGAAAGAGGACTCGGATGCGGCGCCTGAAGGATCAGATGCTTCGGATTCGTTAACATCGATTTTTTCATCTGAGCCGGACGTCCCCAGAGGATGAATACCATGGGCCGATCCTGTTCATTTAAGATCCGGATCGCCGCGTCAGTGAATTCCTCCCAGCCGATGCCGCGATGGGAATTCGCCTCATGGGCCCGCACGGTCAGCACGGTATTTAACATCATGACACCCTGTTTTGCCCATTTTACCAGATAGCCGTTGTTTGGAATGTAACACCCCAGATCATCATGAAGCTCCTGATAAATATTTACCAGAGACGGCGGAATGTCCACATCCGGTTTGACGGAAAAGCACAGTCCGTGTGCCTGACCGACATTGTGGTATGGATCCTGCCCCAGGATCACCACCTTGACCTCCGATAAGGGTGTAAACGCGAAGGCATTGAAAATATCATCCGCATTCGGGAATACCTGCCTGGTCTCATATTCATGCTTTACCGTATCATAAAGCTTTCTGTAATACGGTTTCTTAAACTCTCCGCTTAACGGCTCCAGCCAGTCATTTGCAATGGCTCCCATAAGCTCTCCTTTCTGCTTTCTCATTGAAGGGCGTGTCATAAACTCCATCTCCCACCGACATGCGAGCATGTCG